>JAITPV010000217.1 GCA_031289275.1 Tannerella sp. | reverse complement strand
CACTTGCCGTCAATGCCAGGCCATTCGCCTTCTTCAATCCTGACATATTCTTTCGTCCATTGATGAAAAGCGCTTTGCAGCGATGCAAAATTGGTCGCTTTGATAAAGCTGTGAAACGTTACACAGGACGGAACTCTGCCGTTTCCGAATCCGAACATTTTTATCAATTTTTCGCGATTATGTTCGCAGAAACGTCCGGTTTCGTGATAACCAGACCTGTTGCGCAGTGCACACATAATAATGATTGTCAGCATCGCATTGATGGAATAACGCTGTCCCTGCTGGCGGCGGGGGTCTTTTCCCGCTGACAGACAGGTCAATAAGTTCGATTTTGGTCGCATAATATTTTTTTTGTAAAGATAATGACTTTAAAGTTATCATGCAATAGAACTTAATAGCCCTGCTCTCAAGAGGGGAGGGCTGAGCGGCGAAGCGCAGTTGTTGGGAATGCAGGCAGTCATTTCATAATTCTTAATTCTTTCCACCGCACAAAAACTGTCCGTTTTCCGACACAGCGAGGCTTGCCGATGTCTTCCCCTCTTGAGAGGGGGTAGGGGGTGTGTTATGGAATTAAGAATTAAGATGAAGAGTTAGAATTAGAGGACAATAATATTGAACACGGAGATACGGAGGCACGGAGAACGGACAGTATCCGTTGCCTCCGTTCGGCGCAGCGTCGTCGTTACGTCGCAGCTAAAAGCAGGCCTCCGGCGGCATTACGAAGCGAAAGTTTTGCTTTTAGCGAGGACTCTACACCGACACGCGGGCAGCAATCAAGTCAATATTCGGCAGGCATCATTTTTTTTCATGATAATGCAGTGGCGAGGCTATAACGACAATTGCTTGAATTTCAAACCACGCCTCGCCTCCTCTCTCCGAAAAAGTATGCCCAATGAAAAAAAATCGCACATAATATTCTTTATCTTTAAAAAAAATATATATCTTTGTGGCATTAAATAAATAGAGACAACAGCTATGAAGAAGACGAAATACATACCCGACTTACAGTTAATTAACAGCATTCTGTTGGTTGGCTGCTGTATTTTGTTAGAGAGAGACTAATCTGGCGTCGCGCACGTGCGTATATACACAAAATAAATCATTTAACCCATATTCCCTTATTGTCATTTTCTTTGGAAAAAGCGACGAAAAGGCTTTTTTTATTCCACAAACTATTTTCGGATACAGTCGGGTGGTGCGGATTTTTCCGGTCATCGGGCGCTTCATGCCATATTGCTGCGGGAGGATTACGTACGGCGTGACCCTTCCTTTTTGTGAATTGAAAATTGAGAATTGAGAATGATGATTACATTGAATTATAGAATTATAAAATAACTTGATATGAAGATAAAGTATTATTTATTGGACAATCCGGTAACACCGGATACGGAAGATCGCCGGGCACAGGTGAGCGGTTACGAAACCGTCAGCGAGAAGGAGATTTTTGAATACATGACACGTAAAGGCTCTGCCATCACGGTAGCCGAAGCGAAGGCGAACTACGAGGAGATTGTCGGCACCATTGACTATTTCCTTAATGCGGGGTATGGCGTCAATACCGAATTTGTCAACATCCGTCCCGTGATTGCGGGCGTGTTTCGCAACGACGACGACAGGTTCGAGCACGGACGTCATAAGATCAAATTCAAGGCGCAGATGGGCAGACGCTATAACCATACGGCGGACGACGTGAAGGTGGAAAAGGTGGCTCCGTTGAGCAATGCCCCGCTGCCCGTCACGTTCGAGGACGTTGCTTCGGCGACGGTCAACGATGTGATGACGCCGGGCGGAGTGGCGCGACTGACAGGCATGCGCCTCAATTTCAACCAGAGCGACCCGTTGCAGGGCATCTTCCTGATTGATTCGGCGAAGAAAGTCCATCGCGCCGAATTGATATTGAGCCAGAAGGGGACGCAGGTCGTCTTTCAGATTCCCGCCGGGCTTGCGTCCGACGAATACACGCTCGAAGTGCGGTTACTGCCGAAAGGCAATAAAGGGCTGAAAACAGGAGTGTTGGTGGAAAGACTGTCCGTGTAGCGGCAACCAAACGCATCGCGCAGTTCCAACTGCGCGATGCGTTTACTTGGCCTCCACCATTGCCGGATAGCCAGTCCACCGTTACCGGATAGCCAGTCCACCGTCATTGGAGAGCCAACCAAACGGAGGCGAAACAGTGAAAAACATCTGAACCATGATTTACAGGATGAAAATATTGTCGGGATTATAATCATCAATCGAATCATTTAATCGGGTAAACCAAAGTTCGGACAACAGTATAAAGTAATGAAAAAAATAGCAGGAATTACAGTATTGCTATCATGTGTTTTTGAGTTTATGTATTATAATTTTTAATTTATGATTAAATGAGAAAGAATTTATTTTTAATGAAACGGGATACATGGCGAAAGATGTTATGCATCATGTTATGTATCCTCAGTTGTTCACTTGCTGCGCATGCGCAGAAGCAAGTGACGGGTACGGTGGTTGACGCCGGCAGCGAACCGATCATTGGGGCGAATGTAGTGGAGAAAGGAACGACAAACGGGAGCGTATCCGACCTGAACGGTAATTTTACCCTTACGGTCGGTGGGAATGCAACGCTTGTTATCTCCTATATTGGCTACAACACGCAGGAAGTGACTGTTGGAAACCGGAACCAATTCAGTATCCAATTGACGGAAAATTCGCAGGGATTGGATGAAGTAGTTGTAGTGGGTTACGGTACGCAGAAAAGAGCGAATTTAACAGGATCCGTGTCCACCGTCAATTCCAAGGAATTATTAGTAAGACCTTCAACAAACGGGGCTTCGTTGCTGCAAGGCCGGGTTCCCGGTTTGAACATCGCTCAAAATTCAGGCCAGCCCGGCGAGGAAGGCTATACCATTAATTTGAGAGGTATCGGCAGTTTCAGCAACTCGGCTCCTTTTGTATTGATAGACGGAGTAGAGGGCAGTTTGGATCAAATCAACCCGGAAGACGTTGATAACATGACCGTATTGAAAGACGCCGCATCGGCTTCCATTTACGGTTCACGGGCGTCGAACGGCGTGATCCTGATCACCACCAAGCAGGGCCGCCATGACTTCCGGGAGGTAGAAGTGAGAGCGGAATTTGGGGTTCAGAACGTGACCCGTTTACCGGATTACATCTACAACTCGGTTGAATATATGGAAATGTGGAATAAATCAGCCGAGCATAGCAACATTCCTACCCGGTATTCCCAAGACTTGATCAATGCCTACGGGAATGCTTCACCGGGCGATCCGAACTATCCCAATTTCAACTGGATGGATGCGTATTATAATACAGCTCTTCGCCAGAATTATCAGGTAGCGGCACGAGGAGGCGGTAAGGATAACACGATTATTTCGGAGTGGGCTACACTGATCAGGAAGGTATTGTGGAGCGATACAATACCAAACGATATTCAATGAGGCTGAATCTGGATTTTAATGTAGGGAAATATGTCAGGATCGGTACAAATAATAATTTTATCTATTCCAACACTGAAGAATCCACGGCAGACAGTCAAACAGAAATGATTCTTTATATCAACACCATGCCGCCAACCATGACTCCCTACCTGTCCGACGGCTCCGGGCGGTATCCGGCAAGGGATATCCCTGAAATATGGCGTAACCGTAATCCGCAGATGATCATTGATAATGCAGGCCATAACCTGATTAATAGATACAATCTGAATACACAGGGTTATGTGGAAATCACTCCGTTCAAAGGACTTTCATGGAAGACCACCGGGGCTTGGGTATGGAATCAGACACGCAAGTTCCACTCAAACTATCTGGCAGAGGGTTATGTGTTTACGACCGGTGAGTTTTACGGTATGTTTGAAGGAAACAATCTGGGAATATACAGAAATAGAGACTGGTATTCCAACCTGATATTTAATTCGGTACTGAATTATAACGTAACCCTTGCCGAAAATCATCACCTGGCAGCCATAGCCGGTTACGAACAACAGACGATGGATTATGAAACCGACCGGATCCGCCGCCAGGGTTACAGTACGACGACGACCACGGATATCAATGCCGGAAGTCCGAGCGGACAAGAGGTGTCCGGACGGAGTACGCGCTGGGTGCTGCAATCGTATTTCGGGCGAATCAATTATGATTTCAGCGGAAAGTATTTGGTAGAGGGAAATGTGCGCTACGACGCCACCTCGAAGTTGGCGCCCGAAAACCGTTGGAGCGTATTTCCCAGCGCCTCCGTGGGATGGCGTATTTCGGAAGAAGGGTTTGTGAAAAACAACCTCACGTGGCTCGACAACCTGAAGCTCCGCCTGTCGGCCGGCCAGTTGGGTAATCAACAGGCGTTAGGCGAATATCCCTATCAGGAAACGCTTAGCTACGTCAGTATCCCCATTGACGGATCGTTACAAACGGGCGTTAAAGCCGAGAGCCTCAGCAACCGCAATTTAACCTGGGAAACGGTGACCGACTATACGCTGGGCGTCGATTTCTCGATGATGCAGGGATTGCTGGGCATGTCGCTTGATTTATACAAGCGGAAGACCGAGGGAGGCCATGCAACCGCTCAAATCCCCGGCAGCGTAGGCAAGAATGCTCCGTCCGACAATTACAAGGCGATGGAAAACAAAGGGATTGAATTGATGCTTACCCATTATGGCAAAGTGGATGAAGTGCGATATAACGTAAGCCTTATATTCGACAAATACAAGAATACGGTTACCCAAATCAAAGATAATTCGTGGGGAACGAGAAGCCAGGTAGCAGGCCATCCTTATGAGGAATACTATATTCTGAACTGGACAGGCATTTATCAGAATCAGGATCAGGTAAATACCTTGCCCATTTATGAACCTTACCGGCAGCAGACGAAGCCCGGCGACCTGATTTTTGCCGACACCAACAACGATGGCACCATCACTGTCACACCCGATACCGGCGACAAAGTGTTTATGGCGGGGCGTCACCCTGACTTCACCTATTCTCTGAATCTCAATGTGGAATGGAAGAATTTCGACTTGGGAATGTTTTGGCAGGGAGTTGCAGGTCAGAAATTATACGTTAACGCTATAGGGAGTGGCATGATGCCTTTCTATCAGGGAACGCCACCTACAACACAATGGAGAAACGCTTGGGACGGTGAGGGTTCGACAAATTCGTTTCCGGCCATTTATAATATGATTAACTATGGGTATAACCCGCTTACCGGACAGGCAAACAGTTTCTATTTGCAGGACGGCTCTTATTTGCGGTTGAAAAATATACAGCTTGGCTATAATGTGCCGGGCAAGTTGGTTCGTAATATAGGAATAAAAAAGATACGTGCATACATTTCCGGTGATAATATACTTACTTTCACATCGTATGAAGGCGATCCCGAAAGACCGACCGGAGCAAGTTCTTTTACTTATTTTCCTCAATTAATGACTTTCACCTTTGGGTTAAATGTAACTTTTTAATTTAAAAACAGAATATGATGAAGATATATAAATTATTAATTGTCGCCGTATGGATGGGGTTCACTTCGTGCGCAGACATGGATCTCAGTCCAAATGACCGGCCGAGTTCCGAAACCTATTTTCAATCCGAAACGGAAATACAACATGCCCGGATTGGATTATACCAGAGTAATGCGTCCTATAATCTTTTTAATGGGCGTGTTACCGTATGGGATGGAATGACCGATCAGTTGTATGATCAATATTCGTGGGAGGGGGAAAATAATGTATTCAGAGGAACGCAGAATGCCTCGACAGGTGGAATTATTACCGGGTTTTATAACAATGCCTATAAAGTAATTGCCACCGCGAACGACTTGATTAAATATGCAGAAGCAACGGACGGCAGCTTGTTTATCAACCGAACAAAGGCGCAATACATTGCCGATGCGCAATTCTTTAAAGCGTACTATTATTTCTACCTGACGGAATTGTATGGAGGCGTGCCTTTATATAAGGAAGCGCTGGCAGATATAGAAAGTTCGAAAGTAAAGCAATCAAGCAAGGCGGAGATTCTGGAATACATCTTGGCGGAACTCGACCAGGCCATTGCCGTGCTGGAAGATGGGGCCTATAAGGGTTATGCCAATAAGGGCGCGGCCAAGACGTTGAAGGGCAAAATATTGTTGCACAACGAACGCTGGGCGGAAGCAGCAGCCGTACTCAATGAGGTGATCAGTTCCAAGCATTATCAATTGGCTCCCAACTACGATGAAATGTTCTGGAAAAAAGGACAGCCCAACACGGAGATTATCCTGGCCAGTGAATATCAATATCCCACCTTTGCCCACAGCATGGGGCGGGATATGGTACACTCAGCCATGTCCGTTCCCCGTCAGGAATTTGTGGACAGTTACCTGATGGCTGATGGAAAGCCGGTAAGTGAATCATCCTTGGACGGCTCTGATTACAAGAACCGCGACCCTCGTTTCTACATGACCGTCCGGCTGCCGGACGACGTCTGGTACGATGACGGCGGCGCACCTGTTGCATGGGAACCTTCATTAACCGGAGGGTATTACACGAAGAAATTCCTTGACCCGGAATTAAACGACATGAATGCCTTGCATATATCGGGGACGAGCGAACAGGGAATCATTCATTTGAGGTATGCCGATGTGCTGCTGATGTATGCCGAAGCGGTATTCCGGTCGGGCGAATTGACACAGGACATAGTGGATCAAACCATTAATCCGATAAGGGAGCGGGCAGGTATGGCACGGGTGACAAACGTTGCCGGTATGACAAACGAACAAAAGTTTGCATTGATTAAGTATGAGCGGAGTATTGAGTTGGCTTTTGAAAAGCATCATTTCTTCGATTTAAGGCGATGGAACGAATACGGCGCAACCGTTGTCGCATTGAAGGATCCGATAGGATTGCAGGCTGTATGGAACGAGCACTTCAAGCTGTGGCCGTTCGGTGAGTCGGAACTTATCCTGAATCCGAATCTGGAACAAAACCCCGGATATTAATTGATTGACAAGTATGATGGAAACGGGGATGAGTCCCGTTTCCATCTCTTGTTAAACGGGTGCACAACTTACTTTATACTTCACGCGGGATGATTTTTCTGCACGCAAAGAGACTATATAAAAATGTTCGTAACTAAAAATATCCGATGATATGAAAAAAATCTGTTTAGTATTTATCTTATTTTTTACCATAGCAATAATAGGGAAAACTCAAAATTCGGTAATTGTATTGAATTTGCAATGTGAATATCTCACAAATCCTTTGGGGATTGATATTCAGCGCCCACGACTTAGTTGGGAATTAGCCTCCGAGGCAAAGGATAAAAAGCAAAAAGCATATCAAATTCTGGTTTCCACCGATTCGCTTGCTCTGACGCTCGACAAGGCAGACGCCTGGGACAGCAAGAAAAAACTTGGCAACCAGACAAACCAGATTGTTTATCAGGGGAAATCTCT
>JAITPV010000086.1 GCA_031289275.1 Tannerella sp. | reverse complement strand
GTACAACTGCCATCGACCGCACGGTATCCCGTACAGACGCGGCGCGCCACGTCTCTACAACGGCATGCACGGCGACAGCTTCATCCCGTCTGAACTGTGATTTTAAAGTGATTATTTTGATTGGTATGATTAAGAAGAATCATATGAATCATTTAAATCATATTGAAATCACAGTTCGGACAATTGGCCGGCTATTCTTTATAATACACCCGTTTGACCCGTGGAGAGATAGAGGTAAGTATCTCGTAGGGAATGGTATCTAACTTCCGGGCGATCTCGCTTACCGGCAGTTCTTTTCCGAAAATAATCACGTCATCCCCTTCCTGCGCGTCCGAATCCGTGACGTCAATCATGCTGATATCCATGCAAAGGTTTCCGACGACCGGACAGCGTTTGCCGTGAATGACGACCTCCCCTACCCCATTACCCAGATGCCTGTCCAGACCGTCGGCATAACCAATCGGAATCACGGCAATCCGCGAGTCGCGCTGCACATAATTTGTACGCCCGTAACCGACGGAACTGCCGGCCGGGATTTCCTGTATTTGCAGGATGGTGGTTTTCAGCGAACCGACGGGTTGCAGCCTTTCCGCATGATCCGTAGCGCTGATGCCATACAAGGCAATGCCCAGGCGCACCATGTCTAATTGATAATCGGGAAAGCGTTCTATTCCGGCCGAATTAAGGACATGCTTAATCACCGGGTATTCCAGTTCTTTTTCGATCCTTTCCGCCGCTTGGATGCAGGTATGTATCTGTTGCAAGGTGAACTCGTCGTGCGTTGCCGAATCGCTCCCCGCTAAATGAGAAAATACGGAGCGAACATACAATCCTGCCTGTTCTTTGATCTTCCGGCACACTTCCGGTACGTCTTCCGGCCGAAAGCCCAAACGATGCATGCCGGTATCTATTTTTATGTGAATGGGATAAGACGTGATGCCGCGTCTTCCGGCCTCCTTGATCAACGCCTCCAACAGTTTGAAACTGTATACTTCCGGCTCCAACCGGTATTCAAACAGGGCATTGAAACTGCCAAATTCCGGATTCATGACCATTATCGGAAGGGTGACGCCTTCTTTGCGGAGTTCTTCGCCTTCGTCGGCCACGGCTACCGCCAGGTAATCGCACCGGTGTTCCTGCAACGTCTTTGCCAGTTCATACGAGCCGGCGCCGTATCCAAACGCCTTTACCATGCAGGCAATCTTGGTTTCCGGACGCAATATCGAGCGAAAATGGTTGTAATTGTGAACGACGGCATCCAGATTTACTTCCAGAATCGTTTCGTGTACTTTCTTTTCCAACAATTCGGTGATCCGTTCGAAATGAAAAATCCGCGAACCTTTTAATAAAATCAGTTCGTCCCTGAACTGTTTGATCGAAGGCGAATGAATAAATTCTTCCGTAGTCAGGTAAAATTCGCTTTCCATTTTAAATGCCGCCTCGTTTTCCTTCAGGTCCCGTCCGATGCCGATGATACGATCTACCTTTTTGTGCCGGAGCAGTTCCGCCACCTTTTTGTATAGCAGCTTCGGCATCAGGCCCGATTGCAGAATGTCCGAAAGTATGACCGTATTTTTCAGTTTTTTGTCTCTTCGCCGGCTGAGTTGAAAATCCAGCGCAATGCCGAGTGAATGGATGTCCGAATTATAAGTATCGTTGATCAACTGACAGTTATTAATCCCTTCCTTCACTTCCATACGCATGGCCACAGGCTCCAGGCCTGTAAAAGCCTGTATGTTTCTCAAACCGGTCGGTTTCAGATAAAGCATCAGGGCGATGCAGTGAATCACGTTTTCGATCGAAGCGTCGTCGGTAAAAGGAACTTCAAACGTATGTGCGATACCTACCATCACACAACAGATTTCGGTGGTAGCGCTTTTCTTCCGGACAGATTCGACAAAAATCTGCGCTTCCGACTCCCTGCGGCTCCACCCTAATCCTTTATGCGACAGACAGGCCGTCTCCAAGGCGTTGGAAACAAGTTCATCATCGGCATTATAGATGATTACTTCACAATCATTGAACAGGGATAGTTTTTCCTGACATTTCTGGGTGGTAGAGACGAAATTTTCCCGGTGAGCTTCCCCGATGTTGGTAAGGATGCCGATCGTCGGTGCGATGATACGCCGGAGGTTTGGCATTTCGTTCGGCTGGGAAATGCCGGCCTCGAAAATACCCAACTTGTGTTTCTCATTCATCTGCCAGACGGAAAGCGGCACGCCTAATTGGGAATTGTAGCTGCGCGGCGACCGGACGATATGAAAATCCGTATGAAGCAACTGGTAAAGCAATTCTTTCACAATGGTTTTGCCATTGCTTCCGGTGATACCGATAACCGGAATGTCAAATTGTTTCCGGTGATGAATGGCTAATTGTTGTAATGCCGGAAGCACCTCTTCGACGATCAGGAAATTGGCGTCTTTCATCATCTCAAATTCCGGCAGGAGACGGGTCACCACAAAATTACGGACACGTTGCCTGTATAAATCGGACACATATTTACTCCCATCATTTTTTTTCGTTTGGATAGCAAAGAAAAGCGTTGATTCGGGAAACGAAAGTGTCCGGCTGTCCGTCAACAGATGGTCGATGTATACATTGTCCAAAGAGTTGTATTTTGCTCCGATAATAGCAGCTATATCTCTGATATTATATCTCATATGCAATTTTCAGTTTCTCTATTTCGTTTTCAAAACAAAGGTAGGGCGTTTTTGCGCAGAGTCGTTCGATCTTTAACAAAGTTTGCGACAAAAACTGTTTACAGGAATCATTTTGAGGATTCAATGGTTTGTGATTCAGTGATTTTTGTATTTCGTTGACCGTGCGCAGTATTTCCCGTGTCTGTTCGTCCATATACGTCTCCGTAAAACGTTCCCGGATATACTGAACGGCCGTCGGCGAGGGATGCAACATATCTTCCGCATAAAAACGGTAATCGCGTAATTCGTCCATCATCAACTCATACGCAGGGAAATACATTATTTGTTCGGGATATCGAACCTGTAATTGTTCGATGGCTAAGAGCAGGATGGATTTACTTAACTGATTCGCATGTCCGCCCTCTTTCCGGTGACGCACCGGGCTGACCGTAAGGATTATTTTCAGTTCCGGGTTCTTCTGCCACAATAAAGCAAGTAATTCATCCCATTCTTCCACAATTTGCGAAATAGACAACCGCTCACGGTTGAATAATTTATCCGGCAATTTGTGACAATTCGCCACGATCCGCCCCGTCTCTTTCAGCCGGTATACATACGCCGTGCCCCACGTCACCAATAACCGGGTGGCTTGCTGCAGATGGACGGCCGATAAATATAACCGTTCATTGATTTTATGCAGGCTATCGGCTACCGATGCAGCAGAAAAACGGCTGTGATGTTCAAAACTATGATATAGTTCTTCATGAAAAAACAAATCCCCGGCCGTTCGTTTTTCCGGTTGCAATAATTGCCGGATAGCCAATGCCACTGATGCCGGATTATATAAAATGCCAAACGGATTGACATCGACCTTGAATTTTCCTTCGGCCAATAGCCCGCCTATGTTTTCCGCAAAACACGAGCCAAACAGCATGATCTCATCCCGGTATGAAATACCGACTGACGATTTGCGACGCTCTATACATGTATAAAAATCCATTCCTTATCCATTAGTTAAAACAACGATTATGATGCCTTTCGGGGTGTAAAGAAAAGGTTTTATCCGCAAAGGAGCATTTTA
This sequence comes from Tannerella sp., assembly GCA_031289275.1. GTDB lineage: Bacteria > Bacteroidota > Bacteroidia > Bacteroidales > Tannerellaceae > Tannerella. The sequence continues at coordinate 9,030 of JAITPV010000086.1, read as the reverse complement.
TGAAGATAAATTAACGTCTCAAAAAAACATGTTGTAAAACATATATTCCATGTAGCATACTGATTAAGAGATGTGTATTCATCCATTTATTATTCATTCGGAAATATTAAAACTGATTTTTTGTTATTTTTTTTGGCAGATAAATTTGAAATGCCGATATTTGGAAGATTTTTGAGATTAGAAACATGTTTTTTTCATGTTTTGTACATTAAAACAGAATAGACTTGGATATAAAAAAACGCTATATGACAATAAAAACATGGTCACTGCTTTGCGGCTTTGTTTTGACGGTAACGGGAGTTGAAGGAAAAGAACCTCTGAAGAAAAGGGATGTTCAGGCCACTTCAATGACTTTACAAACACAATTGATAGACCGTCAAGTCTCAGAGTTGATGGCCGACCGGGGAGAAATCAAAAAGGATGTGCTGAATGAAGAATTAGCCATCATGGAATATATCTCTCATGAAGAATTAATTGAATCCGAATCACTCCGGTTTCCGGCTGACGAACTTTACGGCTCCTGGGACACCAGTTGGGTAAATCCGTTCCGCAACAAGGAAGTCGCCTTCCCTGATTCGTTTCGCATAGATTGCTCCACGTTTGTCCTCCCGATAACAAACGAGTTGAAAGTCACCTCCAAATATGGCCCTCGCCGCCGCCGTATGCACCGGGGCATCGACCTGAAAGTATATGTGGGCGACACGATTCGCGCCGCATTCAGCGGTAAAGTGCGTATCAAAAGTTTTGAACGCCGGGGATATGGCAACTATTTGGTAATCCGCCATCCCAATGGTCTTGAAACAATCTATGGCCATTTATCCGGCTATCTGGTTTCCGAAAATGAAATCGTCAAGGCGGGTCAGCCGATTGCCCTCGGAGGAAATACCGGACGATCAACCGGTTCACACCTTCATTTTGAAACACGATTCTTAGGACAGGCGCTTGATCCGAGCGACCTTATCGACTTTGAATCCGGACAACCCTATGAAAATTTTTACGTTTTTCGTAAAGGTAACAGTCAAAGCAGCAATATATACACGTCTACCTCCGAACGTATCGTATATCATCGTGTAAAACAGGGAGAGACACTCAGTAAAATTGCGTTGAAATATCGTACCAGCGTTTCCGAATTATGCCGGCTGAACGGCATTTCCAAAAACTCCAGGCTGCGCATCGGTCAATCCATCCGTTGCGGTACCGCCGCGGTAAAAACTCCCAAAAAAGCGCCTGTTGCCGCCGTAGCCGTCACGGAAAAAACGCCGGAGGAACCGGTTCAAATACCGGCTTCCTATCATAAAGTGCAATCCCAGGAAACGCTAAATTCAATTGCGCGTCAGTATGGAACTACGGTCGAAGCCTTATGCCGGTTGAATAATATCTTATCCACAAATCCATTGAGAATCGGACAGGAAATATGTTACCGGGCGGCATCCAAACCGCGCGAGAAGCAACAAACTGTTCAAAAAATCCCTGCAAATGACGAAATAAGCAGCGCTGAGGAAGAGGAAACGGATGATGACGAAGACGAAGATATCATCGCCGCAGTTCCGGAAAATCAGGCGGTAAAAACCGATTCTGCCGCTCACGTAGCCGTATCACAACCGGAAAAGTCCGTAAAAACAGAAAAACCTGTTGTAAAAGCAGACACCCGGACTGTTGCGCCTAAAAAAGCTCAGCAAACGCCTGCTTCCGGGAAAACCGCTGTTTACTACCGGGTCAAAAAAGGAGATACGCTAAACGCCATCGCCAAAAAACATGGCGTATCAATAGATCAGTTGTGTAAAATGAACAATATCTCAAAAACAGTTGTTTTACAAATCGGGCAGTCATTGCGTTGCTCGTGATGATGCTTCATCCGGCAACTTTTGAACTCTTGGATTTTTGAACCGTTGAACAGGATGGATACAAAGCAACAATTTGAAAAAGTGATTCACCTTTGCCGGAAAATCTTTCAACAAAAATTGAGTGATTACGGTGCGTCGTGGCGCATCATGCGACCGTCGTCCATCACGGATCAACTGTTCATTAAAGCCTGCCGGATCCGAAGCCTCGAAATGAAAGGAACAAGCAAAGTGGGCGAAGGCATCAAGCCGGAATTTGTCGCCATTGTCAATTATGGCGTAATCGGACTGATTCAACTGGCACAGGGCGCTTGCATGGATACGCCGGATATGGATAGCGACGAGGCGCTGGCTTTGTATGACAAGCATATCACGCAAACGAAAGAACTGATGTACGCCAAAAATCATGACTATGACGAAGCCTGGCGCAGTATGCGTATCAGTTCGTATACGGATTTGATTCTCACGAAAATTTACCGCACCAAGCAAATAGAAAATCATAACGGGCAAACACTTATCTCCGAAGGTATTGATGCCAATTACATGGATATGATTAATTATGCGCTATTTGGTTTGATTAAACTTGAATTCGGCAAAAATGAAGAAGATGAATAAAGAACATATCAGCAAGATTTTCGCTGAATTGAGCCGGATATTGATAGGCGTTACATTCGTCTTTTCCGGCACGGTCAAAGCGATCGACCCTACCGGGTTTGCAATTAAAATCGGGGAATATCTGGCGTCTTTCGGGTTGGATTATTTTGAATGGATGAATACGTTTTCGGCCTTTGCTGTGATTGCTTTTGAATTTACCCTGGGCATATGCACGCTGCTGGCTGTCTACCGCAAGTTGGTCACGCTCGGCGTACTGATTTTCATGTGTTTTATGACGCCGTTAACGCTTTATCTGGCGATTTTCAATCCTGTGGCGGATTGCGGATGTTTCGGAGATGCGTTGATTATCACTAATTGGGAAACATTCTTCAAAAATGTGGTGCTACTGGCGGCCGCTATTACGGCTTATATCTACCATAAACGCCTCACCTCGTGCTACACGTATAAAGCCTACTGGTTTGTCGTCCTGTTTTCGTATTTTTTCTGTATTGCTTTCTGTTTCTACAACTACGACCATCTGCCGATTATTGATTTCCGCCCCTACAAGGTGGGTAACAATATTTTCAAATTGATGGAAATTCCGGAAGATGCACCCCGGGATGTGTTTCATTATATCTATGAAAAAGAACGTGTTCAAAAAGAATTTGCCCTGGAAGATGCGCCGGTCGGGGACTCAACGTGGACGTATGTCGACGCCAAACTGATCAAACAGGGATTTGTCCCGAAAGTAAGTTCGTTCGAGTTATACGATGCTGACGGCGAAAATGTGGCCGATGAATTACTGCACCGGCCGGAAGCGCTCTTCCTGCTGGTTGCCCCCTCTTTGGCGAAGGCCGGCGACAATCATATCGAACAAATAAACAATGTGTACGATTACGCCCGGAATACACAAAGCGCCTTCTATTGCGTGACTAATTCGTCGGAAGAAGAAATTGCCGGCTGGAAAAAAGATACCGGCGCCGATTATCCGTTCCTGACCGCCGACGACGTATTGCTGAAAACCATGATTCGTTCCAACCCCGGTTTGGTATTGCTTAAAGAAGGAACCATCCTGGCCAAATGGCACCACAACGATATTCCGGAAGAAAATGAATGGGCCGAAGTCATTGCCGGTTATTTGCCCGAAACACCTTTATCCGGCAGCCTTGCCGAAGCGGTTTTGGCGCCGCCGGTTGAAAAAAACAAAAAAGAAGATCACCGTTGGTGGCGGATTATATCAGGTTTTACATTACCTTTGCTGCTGATTTGGCTCTACGATTTCTTCCGGAACCGTAGAAAGCATAAGAAAAAAACTGGTTTATAAATTACTAAATAAGATTTGCGATGAGAAAAAACATGGTGGCAGGAAACTGGAAAATGAATACGACCCTGCCTGAAGGATTGGCTTTGGCCAAAGGATTGAATGAAGTGTTGAAAAATAAAACCGTTCGTTGTGACGTTGTGATTGGCGTTCCTTTTACGCACCTGGCAAGTATTGCCGCAGCCGTCGACACGACCAAAATCGGTGTCGCAGCCGAAAACCTGGCCGACAAAGTCAGCGGAGCCTACACCGGTGAAGTATCCGCCGCAATGGTGGCATCAACCGGAGCAACGCATGTCATTTTGGGACACTCCGAAAGACGCGCCTATTATTACGAAACGCCGGCGATTCTGAAAACGAAAGTAGAACTGGCCCTGGCCAATCAGTTGACACCCATTTTCTGCATCGGCGAAGTATTGCTCGAAAGAGAATCCGGCGTCTATTTTGACGTGGTAGATTCGCAGATCAGGGAATCGTTGTTCGACCTGTCCGCCGAAGATTTCAGCAAGCTGGTTCTTGCCTACGAACCGGTTTGGGCGATCGGAACCGGCAAAACGGCTACCGCAGACCAGGCGCAGGAAATTCACGCGCATATCCGCCAAACCATTGCCGCAAAATATGGCGCGGAAATAGCAGATCAAACCTCTATCCTCTATGGCGGAAGTTGCAATGCGAAAAATGCAAAGGAACTGTTTGCCAATCCCGATGTAGACGGCGGCTTGATTGGCGGCGCATCTCTGAGTGTAGAAAACTTTCTCCCGATCATTGAAGCCTTTTAAGTAAAATGAAACCGCAGCATTATTTCCTGCTATTCCTTTTCCTCTGTCAGAGCGGCGGACTGGTGGCGCAAACCACCATCTTCGACGCTCTGGCAAAACAGGAGCCGGGCAAAGGGAAAGTCACCATTTCCCAGTTACCGGCCGTCCGCGCCCTGGTAGGAGTGCGTCCGGCAGGTGAAAAAACGGAAGTTGTCGGCGACAAAACGTATCTGACCGTTCAAGGGTACCGTATCCAGATTTTTACGGGTAACAATCAACGCAAGTCCAAAGACGAAGCCTTTACCAAGAAAGGCCAGATAGACAAACTTTATAACGACATTCCGACGTATGTCACCTATACGGCGCCTTTCTGGAGGCTACATGCAGGCGATTATATGTCTTACGAGGAAGCGTTTTGCATCATGCACAAACTGATCGCTTCCTTTCCTTCCTTCAAGAAAGAAATAAGCGTCATCAAAGAAGATGTCCGCATTGCTTTGGACTGAATAACCCGCCCCCCGGAACAGGATGGAACATAACGAAGAAACACAACGCATAACAGAGGCGCTGGCCGGTCATTATCGCCAAATCATCGGTTTGCTGGGAGAAGATGCCACCCGCGAAGGCTTGCAGAAAACGCCCGAACGGGTAGCCAAATCCATGCAATTCCTGTTGCAGGGATACCGCCAAGACCCGGAAGCGGTGTTGGCCTCCGCCATGTTTCAGGATGAGGATTACAGGCAAATGGTGCTTGTCAAGAACATCGACTTTTTTTCCCTTTGCGAACATCATATGCTGCCCTTTTTCGGAAAAGTGCATGTCGCCTATATCCCGCGCAAATACCTTACGGGACTGAGTAAGATTCCGCGTGTAGTGGACATCTTTGCCCGGCGGTTGCAGATTCAGGAGCGCATGACGCTGCAAATTAAGGACTGTATTCAAAAAACGCTGAACCCGCTGGGTGTCATGGTCGTGATCGAAGCGCAACACATGTGTATGCAGATGCGTGGAGTGGAAAAACAAAATTCCCTCACGACAACCTCCGACTTTACCGGCTTTTTCCAGCAAGCCAAAACACGCCAGGAATTTATGAACCTGATAAAGAAATAGGTTCAAAGATTCAACGATTCGGGAAAAAACAAACGAAAAAAGCGTAACCTCACGGTCGCGCTTTTAAGACAGGCAATATGTAAAAGAAAATAGGAAAATCACGAATGGCGAGTATCAGGAAATAAATGAAATATTTCCCCCGCAAAATTTTTACTGAGAATAGAAATTAATTGAGTACTTTTGTACTTGACCTTGAGATTTCTGTTTCCATTATAATTTTTTGAAATTCAGCCATAAAGATACAAAATTCCAAGGTCTTTTCCAAATAAATCATCACCTTTTTTCGTTGGTTTTCAATTGTTTATAACAAAGCAACTTTTTTTGTCATGTAGTAAAAGTTTCGATATACATCAAATTGGTTTATGCCCCCAAAAAGTTGCCGGGCAAATTCAAGATAGTAAAAGCAGGCAATAACAGCGCGTACATGTCCGTGGGTGATGGACGAAACTTGCCGGGTTATCTCGAACCGTTCGTTAACGGGTTTGTTTATAAGATAAAAAACCAAAGGCGCTATTCTCATCAACGAGCCGTTGCCGTTATCCATACTTTCAAAACAACCGGATACATCAGGCCGGATACCGTCTGCAAGCCTGTCGATCGCTCTTCTTGTTGTAATGCCGATGTCAAAGACGGACCCTCCTGCTGTCCAATAGTTTTGGTTACACCATTTCACAAAATTTTGAGCGATCACATTCAAGTCAAAATCCTGCGTCAAGGCTTCGGCAAGGCAAAAGGTCAATGAGCTGTCGTCCGAAAAGGTGCCTGCCGGCGTTTGATATACGTTGTTTCACTGCCTCCGGTCATGTCTGTTACAGGATTCAGCTTCATTTTTCCCCTGCGTTTAAATTCAACGGGAACGCCAAGCGCATCGCCAACTGCGACGCCAAAAAGAACCGCTTTTATCTTGTCGATATATGTCGGCTCAATGAAATATTCCGATATGTAATGCTTTGATATTGATTCCATTTATTTATATTTATATTCAAATTGCGTTTGTTTCCTTCAAAATTGCGTTTACTTTCGTCAAGATTGCGTTTGTTTTCGTCAAGATTGCATTTGTTTTCTCCAAGATTGCGTTTGCTTTCTCCAAGATTGCGTTTGCTTTCGTCAAGATTGCGTTTGTTTTCGTCAAGATTGCGTTTGTTTCCTTCAAAATTGCGTTTGTTTTCTCCAAGATTGCGTTTGTTTTCTCCGAAATTGCATTTGTTTCCTTCAAAATTGCGTTTACTTTTGGCGAACTTGCATTTGCTCCCGACAAAACAACGAAATATCGGCGTACATTTCTCAACGAAATGGCGAATGATTCGCTCGTTACGCGCCAATGGCCTATCAACGATCCTCTGTCTGTCGGAAAATATTTCCGTATCTATTGTTGCTTTCATCATCTAAAAACGTGCCGTTTCGTAGGACAAGCGTAAAAAAATTTCGTGCCTTCGCCCCATTAAATGTACTTCTTTATCTCTTCGATGTCTAATTGCATGATTTGTGCAATTTGTTGAGGAGAGAAACCCTGCTGAACAAGATTTTTAACTGCATTTGCAATGATGCTATCCTGTATGTCAATAGTTTTCTGTAGTTTTTTACGTTCTTCTGCACCTTCTTCCCGTCCTGCTTTCCATCCTGCTTTCCGTCCTCACCTATTGTGAATTTTTCCATACATCTTAATTAGCCTTATAATATTCTTTGCATTTAAGACATTTGTATAAATACATCATTCCAAGAGGTATCAATGGAATCCAATAGATATGAAAGACTCGAATATATTTCGCATACGTCATGTAATCTGTTTGATTACATGAAGAACATCCCATTTCAACCATTTGGGTATCTGATATTCTAATAAATCTTATTCCGAAAATCACAATTTTATATCTAAAAGTTTATAAATCAATTCACTTATAACAATCCATAATGTAATATTTCAATCAATAATACTTACAAAAACAGTTCAGACCGGTCTTTGCCGTCATACCCAAAATAGGCTCTTTCGTTTATCAAATGCTTTGCATACATCTTAACGGATTGGAATACATCGTCGAAACCAAACAACAATAACGAACTGCCGCATTTGTGAATCCGTATCGGCCAATCAGCCCAACACTGGTGCGTTCCCGGATTTTTCACCAAACATCGCCGCTTCAAATCCCAACCCCAGGAAAGCAACAAAAGTTCTACCCCACGCAGATAATTGTTGATAAACTCATCCTCTTTTTTCAATTCCGAAACTTCCGCTTCGTAAACGGTATAGGCTTTTCCATAAGCGCTACTTTTGTCGTACGGAAACATCCACCAATCGTAATGATGCAGATGAAACGCATTCCAATTACCGGAAGCTGCCCATTGCTCGAAATCGGCAAGTTGCGCTTTGTGTTTGCGCTTTAATTCGTCAAGCCCGACGAATTGAGGGGAAGTGTTACTTTTCATTTTTTGTCGTCTTTATCCGGTTCCTCATCAAAAAAACCGCTCTGCAATTTTTCATTCGAAAACTTTTGTGCTACCTTGTCAAAGAAGTTCATACGGGAACTGCTTTCTTTTGCAAACATGACTTGCGTACCCGAAGAAGTGGCTTCAAAGTTCATTACGTTGGTGACGGAAATTGTGGCGGCCACTTTTTCCACATCCTGATTCGCCCCGATATACGTAAAGACCCATCCGTCGGATTTCAGTTCCTCCACTAAGGATTTGATGGCCTTTCCGGTATATTCGCGAGACGCATTTTCTTCTCCGTCGGTAATGATCGTTACCAACACCTTGTCCTCCGGCTTGACCGCCTTCCGCAAAGTCACAAGAGACGTTCCCATCGCGTCGTAGAGAGGCGTCAGGGAGGAGGGACAATACAGTTTGTCGGTCAATTCGTCGACTCTGTCCGCATCCGCTTTATCATATACTGTCTTAATGTCGGCTCCGTTAAACGTCACCAGCGAAATCCGGTGATCCTGTTCCGGATACTTCACCTTCGCCTTTTTAATCGTCTGTACCGTTTCATTAAACCCGCCGATAGCCTCCCGTTTAATACTTCCCATCGACCCGCTCTCGTCTAAAATAATCAAGTTATAAATTCTCGTTTCCATTTTTTTGTTATTAAGTTGTTTGTAAATTTTTCTATTTTGCAAATCACTCAGTATCCGGGGTAGCAAGCCGGCAGTTAGCCGTAATTAGTTGGTTCATTGCTGCCCTGTTTTGTTTTACATACGCTCCATTTAATAACGTAAAATAAATAACCTGTAAAAGATTGTTTCGACCTCTCTCCCGACCCCTCTCCACAAGAGAGGGGGAGTTGCTGCAAGCCGTTAGGTTTGCATCGCTCGGTAGAAAAACGTATCATCATTTGTCCGGCAAGCCGTAGGTTTGCCTCCTTTGCTGTTGTTGGCGGCATTCCTGACGGAATGCCGGTTGGTAGGGAAGC
>JAITPV010000123.1 GCA_031289275.1 Tannerella sp. | reverse complement strand
TGTTCGATGAATGGGCGCATGTCCCCTGTTATACCTACGCCAGCTTAAAAGAAGACCCGAATATCTGTGATTTCTGGGGAATATCGTTGGACAAGATGTGGGAAAACCTTTTTGACGCTTCGGGAGGTATAGGCGGCGCTATCTGGGGATATATCGACGAGACGTTCATGTTGCCCGATAAAGCATGGGAACCTTCATGGATAGCGTTCGGCAAAAGAGAGGATATGGGAGAGCCTTATACGGGAAGTTGCATAGGATATGGCGAATGGGGTATTGTGGACGTGTGGCGCCGACAGAAACCGGAATTTTGGGGAACCAAAAAAGCCTATTCCCCTGTAAGGCTCCTGACCCGCCGTATAACGGATTTTACGGACGGGGAACGGTTGCTGCTGACTGTTCGCAACCGTTTTGACCATACCCATCTGGATGAGATAACTGTCCGATATACGTATCGCGGGATTGAGAAAACCGTGAAACTCGCGGCGATTGCGCCGCATCAGCAGGGATTGTTACTGATTCCGGGAGAAAACTGGGTAGAAGGGGAACAACTGTTCGTTCGCTTCTTCACCAACCGGGACGAATTAATCGACGCCTACACGGTCGTGCTGGGACGGGAAATCAACGCCGTTTCCGACAAACCGTCCGGCACGCCTTTAGCCATTGAAGAAACCGGCGAGTATGTGACCGTAAAAGGCGACGGCTTTGAAATCCCCTTCCTGAAGTCAACCGGACTGATTGCCGATGCGACTTCCCTCGGTGAAACGGTCATAACGAAAGGGCCTTTTCTGAACTTGAATGTGTTTCAGGTTAATCTCCCTGACGCTGACTGGGAAAAAACAGGTTTTACTTATAAAAAGAATAACGAACGGGTGGAGATTACCTTATCCGGCGTGTATCGCCAAATAACAGTAGAGTTTCTGATCCATATTTCTCCCGACGGGCAACTGCAGGTGGATTATCTTACCTCCGGAGAACCTCGCGGACTATTGCGGGAAGCGGGAGTGAAATTTCAACTGCCGGAAACAATCCGGCGCCTGAAATGGAAACGCGAAGGGTATTGGAGCTATTATCCCGAAGACAGTTTTGCCGGCCATGAAGGGGACATCTCCCTGTACGACAGCCAACAGACGGCTTACAGACAACCACCCGTTCAACCGTGGCATCTGGATACCCACAATTATTATTACTGGGGAAATACGGGTGCTTGTTGCGGCCGGCCGTTGACCTTACAGGCCAAAGGAATGAAAGAAAACTGCTACCGGTATGTCCTTGCCACAGAGACGGGACAGGGGACGCTTTCCGTCTGTTCGACAGATGCTTCCGTAGCCTGCCGGATAAACAGAAATGCACAGGAACAGTTAATCCTGTATGCCAATAACCGGTGGGACTATCCGGAAATCAACTGTCCGCAGGAATGGGGTAATTATTATAAAAAACTCGAATCGTCACCTTGTTTTGGACGGTTAACGTTTTACTTGAGATGATTTTATGCTTGATTTATTAAAATACAATATAACTATGAAACGAATATTTTTATATATTTTATTGACGGCAGGTTTTTATTCCTGCCAACAAACTGAAAATACAATAGACCTCTCCGGTGAATGGGCGTTTGCCTTAGACCCGGACGATGTCGGCATCAAAGAAGAGTGGTACAACAAACCGCTGGAAGAAAAAATCAATTTGCCCGGTTCCCTGCAAGAACAAGGCTATGGCGATGATATCAGCATTCATACCAAATGGGTAGGTCAGGTTTATGACAGTTCCTGGTATAAAACGAAATGGTACGAGCCTTACCGGCAACCGGGGAATATCAAGATACCGTTCTGGTTGCAACCCGACAAGAAATATGTCGGCGTGGCATGGTATCAGCGCGAAATAGCTATTCCTTCTTCATGGAAAGGCAGCTACCTGGAATTGGAACTGGAACGTGTCCATTGGGAAACAACGCTTTATGTCAACGGCAAAGAGACCGGCAAAAGCGACGCCCTGGCGGTTCCTCACTATTATGCCGTCGAAGGCACGGGGAAAATACGCCTGACCGTCCGGATGGACAACCGCATACATATACCTATCGGTGCGGACGGACACAGCGTAGGCGATAATACACAAACCGACTGGAACGGCATTAACGGGAAAATCACGCTTTCGGCGCATCCGGCGTTGCATATTGGCGGCGTGCGGGTTTATCCCAATGTGAAAGCCCGAAAAGCCAGGGTGGAAATAGACCTTGCCGGAGAAGCCGAAGGTAAAGCGACAATTACCCTGAACGCCGAAAGTTTCAATTGTGCAGCGCCCGCAAAAGTGAAACCGGTATCGTTCGAGGCGGACGTCTCCGCCGGTAAAGTGGTTGCGGAACTGGATATGGGCGACAGAATGCTGACATGGTCGGAATACGAGCCGAATCTCTACCGTCTGGCAGTGGAATTGAAATCAAATTATGGCAAGGATACGAAAACCGTTGAGTTTGGAATGCGGGAAATCAAAGCCGAAGGGACACGGTTTACCGTCAACGGAACGCCTGTCTTCCTGCGCGGAACAGTGGAAGGTTGCGTCTTCCCGCTAACCGGTTATCCTTCGATGGAGGCGGATTACTGGACAAAGATTTTCCGGCGTTGCAAGGAATTTGGGCTGAATCATGTGCGGTATCATTCCTGGTGCCCTCCCGAAGTGGCTTTTGAGGTTGCAGACCGGGAAGGAATTTACATGCAGGTGGAATGTGGCGGCTGGACCAAGGTTGGCAACGGGGATTATGTTGACCAATGGTTCCTTGCCGAAAGCGAGCGGATTGTGAAAGAATACGGCAATCATCCTTCGTTCTGCATGTTACTCTACGGTAATGAATCGCAGGGGCCAAATAAAGAGCCTTATCTGAGGAAATTTGTGGATCACTGGAAAGCCAAAGACAAGCGCAGGCTTTATAACGGCTCCACAGGCTGGCCTTATCTCTCCAATGCCGATTACTGGAATACCGACGAGCCTCGTATCCAGCATTTCGGCGAAGGGCTGAAAAGTCTTATCAACGCCCAGCCGCCCCGGACGGACTACGACTGGCGGGAGCAAATCAGCGGTAAAACCATGCCGACGGTAAGCCACGAAACGGGACAGTGGAACGTATATCCCAACTGTAAGGAAATATCGAAATATACCGGTTCTCTGAAAGCGAGGAATATTGAAATATTCTGTGAAACGCTGGAGAAAAATCATCTCGGCGACATGTCCGAAAAATTCCTCTACGCTTCGGGACGCTTGCAGGCATTGTGTTACAAGGCGGATATTGAGGCGGCGCTCCGGACGCCCGGTCTTGCCGGATTCCAGTTGCTCCAGCTGAATGACTTCACAGGCGAAGGAACAACATTTGTCGGCGTAGTTGACCCGTTTTGGGACTTGAAAGGTTATATTGATGGCGCTGAATACAGTACTTTTTGCAACCGGACGGTGCCCCTCGCCCGTATGGAAAAATTAATCTGGTCGAATAGTGAAACATTCCACGCTTCCATCGAAATAGCTCATTTTGCGGCAAACCCCTTCCCCGACGCAACAGTGGAATGGGAACTGACCGACGCCGCAAAGCATACGCTTGCACAAGGGAAATCGACCAAAGACTTGCCCATAAGCAACTGCATAGAGATAGCCAAAATCGAACAGGATTTGTCGGCGTTAAAAAAACCGGAACAACTGACCTTGACCGTCCGGATTGCGGGAACAAAATATACCAATTCATGGCATATCTGGGTCTATCCCGAAACGGTTCCACCACTGGACAACCAACCGTATTTCACAACCGATTTCAAGGATGCCGCTGCAAAATTACAGGCGGGCGGCAACGTGCTGTACTGCCCTCCGGCAAGTACGCTGAAACCCGACAAAGGCGGCACAATCGCCGTTGGTTTTTCATCTATCTTCTGGAACACCGACCGCAAGCAAAAACCCGAGACGCTCGGTATTTACTGCGACCCGGCGCATCCGGCGCTGGCGGCTTTTCCCGGCGAAGGCCACAGCGACTATCAATGGTGGGAGATTGTTACCGGCAGCGCTCCGTTGCTGTTGAACGACTTCCCCGCCTCGTTCCATCCGGTCGTTTACCTGATTGACGACTGGTTTACCAACCGCAGGCTTGCCGTGTTGTTCGAAGCGAAGGCAGGCAAAGGCAAACTGATGGTTTGCGGCGCCAACCTCGACCGCGACTTGGATAAACGCCTCTCGGCGCGGCAATTCCGTCGCAGCCTTGAACAATATATGGTTTCGGATAAATTTAATCCGGCGGAAACGGTAGCTATTGAATTAATAAAAGACTGGTTAAAATAAAAAGTATAGAAAATATGAAAAAAGTATTTAAAACTGAAATGGTAGCAATTATGAAGAAAGTATTGTTTGTATTGTGTTGTTGGACGATAGGCATAACGGCTTTTGCCCAGGTTGCCGACGAGTCGGAATATCTGAGCGACCTCCGGCAGGAATTGCAGAAAAAGCATCCCAAGAACAGCTTGATTAACCTTGTTTTTCGGGGTCACAGTGTGCCTTCGGGGTATTTCGACACTCCGGAGGTGCGTTCATTGCAGGCGTTTCCGCATCTTGTTTTTCAGGAGGTAAAAGAAAAATACCTGTATGCAAGGGTCAATTCCATTGTCGCTGCTTTGGGCGATGGAAATGCCGAAGATGGCGCCAAGTATTTCAAAGAGGAAGTCTTAATGTATAAGCCGGATGTTGTCTTTATTGATTACGCATTGAATGACCGCTGGCTCGGCCTGGAACGCGCCCGCAAAGGCTGGGAAAGTATGATTGAGGAAGCGCTGGCGGCCAATGTAAAAGTAATGCTGATGACGCCTACTCCCGATACGAGCGAAGTCATCCTCAATGAAAATGTGCGTCTGGC
>JAITPV010000118.1 GCA_031289275.1 Tannerella sp. | reverse complement strand
CCGTCGTCGTTGGTGATGACTACCTTTACTTCCTGCACTTTGTAGTCGTCCGTGACGATGATGCGGATCGGGTCGCCGGGTTGCCCCGTGTAGCCCGACAGGTCGATGGTGTCAATGTCGGGGGCGTTCAGGAAATCAGCTACCGCCGCATTGTAGGCTGTCCAGCCTTTTTTGGCTTTGGCGGCATACGCGGCTTTCATTTCTTCATTCGACTCTACGGCATTTCCATACACCGCCGCATGCTGAAAACGACGGCGGTGCGCCAACTGCGCTTCAGATACTTTGTTACTGACATGCGGCACTTTTGAAACTACCGTCTTGCCGTCTCTCTGGCGAAATACCAATAAATCGCCTACTTTTCCACTTAACCCGTGGGTTACTACATTACCATGTTGTTTAGCCATAATTCTTACTGCTTTAGTTATTAATAAATTTATTATCAACGAATTGCGCAAATTGCGCTGTTTTTTTGATTTCAATTTTCGGTGTAATTGAAATACTGGAAAAGGGCTAAAAAATCACTTTTCCAGCCCTTTACATTTTCAATTCCGATTTCCGGTAATACCGCAGGAAATCGACAAGAGATTTTAGTGTCCAATACCGCCGAGCGTTTGTATTTCGCCTGCTGTCAGTGCACGATCCCATAAAGCGATTGCGGCGCATGGGAACGGATAGTCGTCATCACTGCTATCGCCGCCGGCATCGGCAAAGAAGTAAATCGGCGCGCCGACAGGTAAGGATACACGTCCTTCGTTACCCGCGCCCCAGGAGGCTTCGCTTTCTATTCTCACGCCGTCCACATAGAAATACAGATTTTTGTTCGATTCCTTGACTACAATCAACCGGAACCAGCGACTCATATCGCCTTCGTTGGCAGGCAGTTCCACATTAGTGAGAACCGGGTAAGCCCCTACCCCTGCCTGATAACTGCCTTCCCTTTGCCGGAGGAAAATGCCGCCATCACTATAGCTGCCGTCCCAGAAGAGACTGTAATAATTCCTGACATACGGCACGCTTACATCGTACAACAATGTGTATTCGTTCACTTGGGTTGTCGGTTCTCCGCCATTAGTTGGCAGTCCGTGATCGCACTCCAGATACTGGTGCAGCGGGGCAGAGATTGCCAGATTGCTTGCGCTGGGTCCTGCTACGGATACGATCTCACCACCACGCAGCGTCAGGTCAAAGCCTTTGGTAGCTTTGCCCAGATTGCCCGCTTCGTCAAATTCCCAGTAACCGGCTGCAAGGTCAAGCAGGTCGATGGAAATAATGGGAAATTTACCGACAACCGTACCTGAGGTAGCCGAAATTTCTGCCGAACCTTTGGCTTTAATGGTCACTTTACCCGTTTGGTCAACAGTTGCTACTGCTTCGTTATTCGAAGACCATACAACAGACACTTGAGATGCAGGGTCAGGAGTAGCGGTCAACTGAATCACATCGCCGACTTGATAGGTAGCGCCCTCGGGAGCTGTAATAACCAGCGCTTTAATCGTACCTTCAACGGTGATTGTTTTAACAATAGCATTGGCAGTAGCCGTAACTGTTGTCGTACCAACTCCTGTAATTGCAATTGTAGCTTGTTTGGAGTTGGATGCATTGGGAGTAACAGTGGCAATCGAGGTATTAGCCATGCCCAGATTACATCCGCATTCGTAGCGTCTGCCGGCTCTATTGTAACCGACACATTCGTAGCTTCGCCGACAGGCAATACTACACTACCGGTACTTGTGGATACACCCGATACAGGTATATCATCTTCGCCGCAACTCCACAAAGATACGGCTAAAAAACATAGAAATAATAATTTTGATTTCATAACACAATATAATTTAAAAAAATAATAAAAATAATAGTTCGTTTTATTTCAATAACCACATTAATTGATTTTCATCGTCGAATCCGTTAAATTGCCGTTGAACAGCCTCTGTCAGATTTGCCTGATTGTACGACAATTCGCCGGATGGATATTTTATGCGCACCTGCATCTTATCCGTAACCAGATTAAGCGATGTTGACGGATTAATCGGCAACCGCGGATAACCCGTGCGGCGATAGTCCAAATACGTATCACGTTGATACTGTAGGAAAGAGGCAATATATTTTTGTTCGATTATTTTCTCTATATCCGATTCGGGATTGCCGGTCAATTGCAATACCGGATTTGCCAGATGGCTTGTGATATACGCCTCATTAATCGTCCTGCCGTTGTTGTATTGTGCAGGCGTATTGGCAGCGGTAAACTCCAATCCGGCTCTGATGCCTTTCTTGTAATAGTCGGAAGCGGAGCCTGAAATCCACCCGCGGGCAGCCGCCTCGGCAAGCACGAAATTCAGCTGAGCGTATCCTAATTTAGCGTGCGGCTCGCCTGTTTTGTTGGCGTCGTCGGTGTAACGGCGGTTCAGATGGCTTCCTCTTTCACTTTGTTCCTGCACTTCGTTGAAAGGTAATGTATGGTTAATACCCACATAAGCCTCGTAAGAATCGGCGGCAACGCCTTCCGTCAATTTGGGAGCGGCAGGAGCGGCATAGGCAAACAAACGGTAGTCGTCGTAATTTCTCAGCATATTCACAAAATACTCCGAAAGATACATATACTGAGCCGCCGTTCCTCTCTTCGGTTCGTTGAGTACATAATACAATTTCGGACTTGAGGCAGAGAATGTCAGCGCCAGATTGTCGGCATTGGATTCGAACAGGGGGCGGGAACTCACAATCTGCGCAAAGCGTTCTTTTACCCGCAGTTCGGGGTCGTCGACCTTTGCCGAAAGAGTGATCAGTACGTTCAGTTCGAAACTGTTCACTACTTTTTGCCAGTTTTTCAAGTTATTGCTCGCATTGTAAACAAAATCACCTCCCAAGGGCTTGCTCGCCTTCGACAACAAATCGTAGGCCGCGTCGAGGTCGTCGAGGATTTGCACAAATACTTCTTTCTGTGTGTCGTATTTGGGCACAAGCATTCCTGCTTCGCCTTGCAGCGCTTCGCTGTAAGGTATATCGCCATAGAAACAGGTAATATAGTAAAGGTGATACGCTTTCAGGAATTTGGCAAATCCTTCGTAGGTACTGCGAGCGTCTGCCGTACTCAAATCAAGCATTTTCGGAATATTTCTCAGCCCTTCATAACCTACATTGGTAACACGACCGGTAGCAAACCCATTCATGAAATAGTCGCTGTTGAAGATGTTGTACTGCGCACCGTTTTGGTCGCCCGCATACACAACCATCTTGACAAGGAAATAATCGGTCATCCACTCACGTTCCAGCGAAGTTTCGGGGTCTATTTTGTAGGTCATCATGTTGCCCAGCAAAGAGGTGGCAAGTGTGGACGCTGTCGCCGTAGAGGACTTGTTCGGGTCTGTATTGATTGAATCAAAACCATCGGTACAGGACGAAAACAGCAAAGATGCCACAGCCCAAATCAAACTATATATTCTTATCTTTTTCATATTTCTTACCATTTATTTTCGTTCTCAAAAATCAATTTTCACATTAAATCCTACCTGACGGGGAGTTGGGGCGTCCAAACCGCCTTCGTTATATTCGGGGTCTGTACCCCAAACTTCTTTTGTCCACAGGAAGAGATTTCGCCCGATTACCGAAACTTCTATTTTGGAAGATTTCAGTTTTTGGGCTATATTTCCGGGTAAGGTATAAGCCAGAGTTACTTCCCTGAGTTTAAACCAATCTAATACGCATACCCAATTTTCATAATCATTATACGTCATGGCATAATCCTGATAGCTTACAGGTACATTGTTGATTGCGAAAATGCGGGTATCTTCAAGAATATTTCCATACTGGTCGTATTTGGCAGCGCCGGAAACAATTTTTACTCCTTCGCCGACATAATTTGTCAAACCGTTGACTACTTCGTCGTAACGGTATTGATTGTCGGTGTCGGGATGTGTGCCGGCACCCACCATATAATGGTTAACACGGTTGAAATTTAGACCGCCCATCATTCCGTCGAACTGAAAACTCAACATCAGATTTTTATACTGGAATCTGTTTTCCCAACTCCATGAAAAATCGGGGTCGTGTTTGCCGATGCTTCTATCGTATCCCAATTTTACCGGAAGGCCATTGCTGTGGATAAGTTCTCCGTCCGGACTTCTCTCTTTACGCGCCCAGATTTCCTGCTTGACGTATCCGCCTTCTTTTATCCAGGGGTCTTTGGCAGAATAGACGGGGTCCAGCTTTTGATAGAGATAGTCGCTTTTGTCGAAATTGACGGTAGTTGTCCATAAGAAATCCCTGTTTTTTATTACATCATACGATGAAGTTATTTCTATTCCTTTACGTACTCGTTCTTCTCCGCTGTTGATTAAAGCCGACCTGAATGCCGTTGCAGTCGAAATCGGCGCAGAGGTTTGCATATTGTAATGCAGTTTATTATAATATGTTATGTCCAATTTCAGGCGACTGCCTAAAAACCATACCGCTGTTCCTGCTTCCCAGGTGCGGGTTGAATTGGGAAGCAGTGTAGCCGAACGAATGGATTCGGGATAACCGAAACCCGACATATTGTTCCATACATTGCTTGCAAATTGGTATTCCTGGTTGATGGTATATACATCTGCGGGGGTTTTGCTTTGCGTCCATGAGCCTCTGATTTTCCAGAAGTTCAGCCAATTGATTTTAGGCAGGAATCGGGTCAGGTCTATACTGCCGCTGAAAGAGGGATAGAAAAAAGAACGTTCGGAGGCGGCAAGCGTGGAAACCCAGTCGTTACGTCCGGTTATATCCAGAAATACAGCGTTTTTCCATGACAGTCCTATTTTACCGAAAGCGCTTTGGTCTTCGCGTCTTCTATTATAAAAACGTCCGCCCTGATTTTCATAATAATAAACACCTACCTCTTTAAAGCCATTGTAACTTGTTAAAGGCGGATTGACAGAGTTATTCAGGGAATAAAATCCGGGCACATTCAATCCGCCGTTAGTGCCTGCATACAGGCTGCTGTGGTCGTAATAAAACACGGAAGCGCCGACAAAACCATCGATATTGAAGTTGCCGAAAGCCTTGTTAAATTCAAGCAAAGCCTGTCCGTTTATGCTCCAGCCGCGTCCTGTTCCCAGGGCATAGTGTCCTGTATTGTCGTGCGTATCGCTCCATGCAATTCTGGCTTCTTTTTGTCTTGAATAGGTGTCTGCGCCTGTTCTTGCGCTTGCTTTGAGCCAGGGGGTAATTTCGTATGCCATATTGACTTGCGCGGTATAAGTGAATTCGCTGAAATCGCTGGTTTCCTCGTTTGCTATGAAATAGGCATTGTTATATACTGACTTACCGTAGGGACTGTCATAGCCAAACCAGTTCTGTTGAATCTGTTCCTGTCCTTCGACCCAGTAATTTTTGAAGTCGCGGATGTCATATTCGGTTCCGTACATGGAGTTTAGTAAATGAAAATACCCCATACCCCAACCACCGATACCGTATTCCTGCGGCGTATCGTATTTTCCGAACGAACCGGAAGCATCCAACGTGAATTTTCCAAGTTTCATATCGCCGGCAATCGTATAGTTAAAACGGTCATCTTTCACATTGGGCCAGTTCGCCTGCCGGTGCACGTAAGTCAGCGAATTGCGAAAACTGCCGGTTTTTCCCTTGTTCGTAATATTCACATTGTCGTTTGTCATCCACGGTGCTTCCATAAAATTTTTAAGATTGTTTTTTCCTTTGGAAACCAGAGCTTGCATTTCCCATTGATAGGTTTGCGGATTGTATTGCAAGGCTTCGCGACCGATATCCAATTTATCGCCCCAAACTTTGTCTGAGCAGGGATTGTATTTTCCTCCTCTTCCCGAACTGTAACTTGTCTGCGCGTATGGCATGTTCAAAAAGCCTGCCTCGAATGTATTGGCAGAGCTGACCGAAATATGCAATCCGTCCTCGCTTCCGCGTTTGGTGGTTATCAGTATGGCGCCCGATCCGCCGCGATTGCCGTAAAGGGCAGTAGCGGTAGCGCCTTTCAGCACAGTTATTTCTGCTATATCTTCGGATGCAATATGGTCTAATCCCAGGTTTTCGTAGGGCACGCCGTCAATCACTATCAACGCATTTTCTCCACGCAAAGTGACAGTCGTACTATACATGATTTCATTGGTGGTACTTACTGTCAGACCTGCCACTTTTCCGGTAAGAGCGCTGGCGGTCATCCCTGTCTTATTGGTATTAATCGCGTCCGCCTTGACGGTTTGTACGGCATAACCCAGGGCTTTTTCCGAACGCTTGATGCCCAAAGCCGTTACAACGACTTCTTCCAACACTTCGGTGTCTTCCGGCAGGGTGATTTGCAATGACGTTTGATTTCCCACCGTAACATCCTGTGTGATATATCCGAGATAGGATATTTGCAGTACAGCCTTGCCCTGCACATTCAGCGCGAATTTCCCGGCCACATCGGTTATAATGCCGTTGGTAGTACCTTTCTCGACAACCGTGGCGCCGGCGAGAGGTTCGCCCTTTTCGTCCGTAACAATGCCGGAGACTTTTTTACCTTCTTCCTGGTCCGCCTGTTGTTTCGCAGAAACAGGGACGACAAGAATCTGTTTCCCTTGTATTTTGCATGTCGTCCGGGTGCCTTTCAGTATCTCGGACATGGCTTCCAGAACGGGTTTGTTACTGATGTTGACCGAAACGGTGCGGTTTACGTCAATCGTCGACTCGCTGTACGCAATGGTCATGTTTGTTTGTTTCTCAATGTCTTCAAACAAATCGACCATTTTCACATTCTGTTTTGATACACTTACGTTTTGCGCCTGTATCAAAACACTTACCAATAAAAGGATGGAAATTGCAAGAAAGCATTTCCTCCGGTAAAGCATTTTGTTTGTTAAAAAATAAATTTTTCTCATAGACATACATACTATATAATTCATATTTCTTTTTATTATTTTCACTTTAATTACATTATTCCCAAAAGTTGGTTTGTTTCAACGCCGGATTAATAGTGATTTGTGTTTGTGGAATAGGCCAGTAATAATGCTGAGGCTCTTTGAAATTACGTGTCCCAATCTCGCCGTTCATAATAATATGACCGGACGTTCCATTCGACAATGTGAACGTGTTCAAATTGCCGGAGGAGCCTTTAAGATAATAGAACGAATAGTTGCCACGTTCGCCGGACGGTACCGTATTTGTCGCATCATTCTCGAATATGCCGATTTCGGGAATACCGTCTCCCGTCACATCGAACACTCCGAATCTATCGACATAAATACCTTCCTGTACTCTGTCGATCAGATTGCCTGCTTTCCAACGCATCAGGTCGTCCCAACGGAAATTTTCATGAACAAGCTCAATACGTCTTTCCCGGCGAATATCCAATAATATATAGTTCGACACTCCGGGAAACTGCGCCTTCAGATTCGGGTCTTCCACAATCTGACCGATAATGACGGGCGGCAAATTCACACGTCCACGGATCTGATTAATACTTTTATCCAAATCGGCCTGCGTGATGACGCCCAATTCCGCTTTTGCTTCCGCATAAACAAGTAAAACTTCCGCATAGCGTACAATCGGAAGATCGGTGTGTTGATTATCTCCCGACGCATATTGTTCTGCCGTAGGAGGCATGTATTTGATTACCGGATAGCCTCCCAGATTCATATTGGGACGATAGGGTTGCATCTGTCCCGGAACAATATAGCCCGGATACATAAACGTTTGCCTGAACCGGGGATCACGATTCTCAAATACTTCAACGAACCCCTTCTTGTCATAGCCGGGAATGGCGCTGAAGGGAATGGCTTTGCCTTCGGGTGTGATATACTGATAGGATTCCATGAGGCTTCGACTGTAATTTGCCGTAAAACTGAAGGTCGATCTTCCCTTTTGGTGTTTAACCTGAGCTTCCAGGTCATAGTCTTTGAACAGAATCATCTCCGGGGATTTTGAAAGGTCGGCGTTTGTAAACAGTAATTGGTATGCCTTTTCGACCCCGCCACTCCCGTCAATGGCAAAGAGACCCGAGTTCATCACTATTTCAGCGGCTTCTATTGCTTTGTTGAGATAGACGCCGGATGTAGTTTGCAGGTTCAGCTCGTCGTGATATTTACGGAAAGTGCCTTCATGTAAACAGATCGATGCCATTGTCGCTGCTGCGTACCACCGGCTGAATTTTGTCCGGTTGCCCATTTCTTCCGACATGTTTGCAACAGCGAACTCCAGGTCTGCCATGATGGAATCGACGACCAGGGTACGCGGATCGCGCGGTTTATAAAGAAGATCCTCGTCTATATCGGTCAAAGTAGTGGAATACCAGGGTACATCGCTATACCATTTTACCCGCTCATAATACCATATAGCCCGAAGCAAACGGGTGACGCCGATATAGTGATTGATTGCCTTCTCGTCTCCCGTAACGTTAGTCACATGTTCGAGGAATAAATTATATGTTCGTAATTCACCCCAAAGACTTTTGTCCCATCCGCTTACCGTTGCAGGAGTTACATTTCCCCTTATCAGGTCGAGGTATTCCGACATGGAAGCGTAAGCTACAAACTCATCGGTTGCAACATCTG
Organism: Tannerella sp.; assembly: GCA_031289275.1. Lineage (GTDB taxonomy): Bacteria > Bacteroidota > Bacteroidia > Bacteroidales > Tannerellaceae > Tannerella. The sequence goes on along the minus strand of JAITPV010000118.1, from coordinate 6,088 downwards.
AATTTTTTGAGGGGATTATTGAATAGTAAGTATTGGTGTATAATTCCAAATCATTTACATTTTTAAAAAAAGCTTCCGGAGAAATGGTCGTTTCCGGAAAACGATCCATAAAGTCATCATTACAGCCAAGAAGTAAAACGATACATAGAGACGTTATAAATATCTTTATTGTTTTCATCTTTCAATTATTTTAAAGGGTAATATTCAAACCAATAGAAAATGTACGCTGGAAGGGATGATTGGTTTCATTCAATCCTTCGGGATCGTAATTTTTACTTAGTTTGGTAATTTCAAGTAAATTCTCGCCGCTGAAATAGAGGCGGATGTTATTGATATTCACCCGCTCGGTCACCTGTTTGGGCAATGAATATCCGAAAGTCAGATTCTTCAAACGCATATAAGCTGCATTTTGCATATACCGTGTCTGATTGAGGCCTAAATCGCCAACACCAAACCAGTCCAAATATGATTTCAACCGTGGATAATGAGCATCAGGATTCTCCGGAGTCCAATGATCTAAGTTATTAGTCAATACGCTACCCCAAGGACCCTTAAAGATTCCGTTATGAATATATCCGGTCGGATAAAAAGATTTCTTTCCGACTCCTTGCAGGAATATCCGTAAATCAAAACCATTCCAGTCGGCATTGAAATCAAAACCATAGTTATAGCGACTGCTCGAATTGCCGATAATTTTGAAATCGCCGGGGTTGTCCAGCGTCCTCTCTCCATAATTAATCACATTGTCTCCATTTTGATCCTTGTATTTCAAATCACCCGGCTCTATCGGACGGTCGCCCGGATAGGATGTTACATCCCACTGTGTCGGACTGTTGTTTATATCCGCCTGATCTTCAAAAAAGCCCAGCGTCTCAAGTCCCCACATCTCTCCTAATTCCTGGCCTACGTAATAGTCGTTGAGGTATCCGGTAGGGTTATCGAATTTCGTGATGAACGAACGGCTGTCCGAAAGGATAAAGCGGGCGCTGTAATTGAACAGGTGCCTACCTGCATTAAACCGGTCCCGCCACAGAAACGACAATTCCCAACCGGTTGTTTTCAGGTCGGCGGCATTAATCCGAGGCTCGTCGGTACCTAATACATTCGGAAGGGTTTTCCCTTTTGTCAGCATATCCTTCGTATCCCTTCTATACATATCGGCTGTAACAGACAAGCGGTTGTTTAAGAAGTTGATATCAACACCGCCATTCAAGGTATATACCTTTTCCCATGTCAGGGCGGCGGAAACAAGGCCGGGTGGATAGATTCCCATCGGCTTGTCGCCATCGACCAGATAATTCAACTTCAAAGCTTCCATCGAGGCAAGATAAGGATAGTAGCTGTTCACCGCCTGATTTCCCAAAGAACCGTAAGAACCTCTGATTTTTGCATGATTGAACCATGAAGACAGCGATTCGAAAAATCGTTCGTTAGAAAGAACCCAAGCGGCAGATACGGAAGGAAAGAAGCCGAACCGGTTTTCTTTCGGGAAACGGGAAGTGCCGTCATATCGTCCATTCGTTTCAAAAATATATTTGTTGTCAATGATATAGTTCAGACGATAGAAAGCGCTGCGAACTGCCCAGTCGTATGTGCTTTCATTAACCGTCATTTCTCCGGTGGCTAATTGTGGCGTCGGGTAGGTATCCGTAATCAGGTCAACCCGGCGTCCGTAAAAATATTCATAACGCTCATATTCCTGACTGAAACCGCCCAGCGCCGACAAATTGTGGATACCGAAGGTCTTGCGTATATCGGTGTAAAGATTAAACATCGTATAGCCGGTATTACCACTCTTTGATTGAGCGTAGTTTGGCCATCCCATGTATTTGTCGGGACTGTCGGGACCATCCCGGTAGGGGAAAGAGCGGTCGCTACCCCATTCATTCACTTTACTGTTAACTAATTTAGCTGTAAAATCGGCTTTGACGTTCCATATATCCTTAACCAACTCCAAATCGGCTGTAAACTGGGTATAAATGGTCGATTTTTTCGTATCCGAATCACCGCCTTCCACCAAAGAACCTATCATGTCTGCTCCTCTTTCGGTATAAGAGCCGTCCGGATTCCGTATCGGCACCAAAGGATTTGCAAACATAGCCTTCTCAAAAAACTGACTGTCATCACTATCAGTGTCTCCGTCGCCATCCGTATCACTTGCGAAATCAGTCGGTCTGTTATAGGTAGAATAAGTCAGTGCCATATTATTGCCGACGGTGAGCCATTCGGTCGGTTTATATTCTACATGGCTTCTTACATTGTACCTGTCCATGAGATCTTTATTGATCTTTAGCATACCTCTTTCCTGATAAAATTCGGCTCCCAAATAATAGGACACTTTTGGCGAGGCGCCGGAAATGCTCAGGTTATGAGAACGGGCTGTACCCATCCGGTCATATATTTCATGAAACCAGTCGGTATTAGCCAGATAAGTATATTTGCTGGGGTCTAAACTGTTGGTGATTATATTCGGTAACGACGGGTCGTCCCTGAGCCTGCGTGCATATTCTATTTCTTCGTCCGTGTAAAAGTTGTACCACGGTTTACCCATTATCTGTTTATAACTTGTCTGAATATAAGGGTCAAAAACAACTTCCGGCATGCGGGTTAGTGTTCTGACATTGAAATTGTTGTTGAAATGGACGGTCAGTTTGTCGCCCTGTCCTTTTTTGGTCGTTACCAGAATAACGCCAAAGGCTGCCCTTGCTCCGTAAATAGCTGCCGAAGAAGCATCTTTCAAAACAGAGATATTATCAATGTCCAACGAATTCATCCGGGAAAAGTCTTCCGTATTTGTCGGTATTCCATCCACCAGGATAAGAGGCGAGCCGCCATTGATGGAGGTCGTTCCCCGAATATTGAACGAAGGAGCATCATTGGCTTGCCCCCCTCCGGGCGTGATTGTCAGATTAGGAACCAAACCCTGTAAAGCCAATGCCACATTACTTGTAGAGCGGTTTTCCAAAACCTTGGAACTGACCGTCTCGACGGCGCCGGCCAAATTGACTTTCTTCTGCATACCGTAACCGACTACAACAACTTCTTCCAATAGCTGACTGTCTTCCTGCAGGGTGACATTCAGATTTGTTTTATTGCCTGTCGCCACTTCCTGCGTAGTGTATCCGATAAAAGAGACGACCAGTATCGCATTGGGCAATACGTTCAAGCGGAACTTACCGTCCACGTCCGTCACCGTTCCGTTGGCGATCCCTTTTTCCATGATACTGGCGCCGGCGAGAGGTTCGCCCTTTTCGTCCGTAACAATGCCGGAGACTTTTTTACCTTCTTCCTGGTCCGCCTGTTGTTTCGTAGAAACAGGGACGACAAGAATATGTTTCCCTTGTATTTTGCATGTCGTCCGGGTGCCTTTCAGTATCTCGGACATGGCTTCCAGAACAGGTTTGTTACTGATGTTGATCGACACAGTGCGGTTTACGTCAATCGTCGACTCGCTGTACGCAATGGTCATGTTTGTTTGTTTCTCAATGTCTTCAAACAAATCGACTATTTTCACATTTTGTTTTGATACACTTACGTTTTGCGCCTGTATCAAAACACTTACAAATAAAAGGATGAAAATTGCAAGAAAACATTTCCTCCGGTAAAGCATTTTGTTTGTTAAAAAATAAACTTTTTTCATGGACACAATAATTAATAAATGTATATTTTATCGTTATCTATTTTATAATGAAAACCTTTTATTATTTGTTGCAATGTGCGGAGAATTTCTTCCAGCGATTCGTCATGGAGGAACTTCACCGTCAGTTTTTCATCGTTCAGGTCGGTGGAATTGAGATAAACTTTTACGTTAAACCGGCGTTCCATCTCATTTATGATTTCGTATAACGGGGCGCTTTGGAAAACCATTTGTCCTCTTTCCCAGGCCAATACGTATTCAATCCGCACCGGTTTGCGTTCCGCCGTTTTCGTCAGGTGATTGTAAACCGCCTGTTCGCCGGGTTTGAGCATCAAACATTGCCCGTCGGATTTAATATCCACCTGTACGGAGCCTTGCACCAGCGTTGCAACGGTTTGGGCGTTGTCGGAATAGGACGACACATTGAATATTGTCCCCAAAGCGTTGATGTCCATGTCTTTTGTTTTGACGACAAACGTTTTTTCGGGGTCTTTGGCAACAGTGAACCGGGCTTCCCCGTTCAGGTAAACCTGGCGGCTGTTGTCGGTAAAATTTTCAGGATAAATCAGTGTTGTGCCGGAGTTGAGTATGGCAACGGAATGGTCGGGCAACGTAATTTCTTCGATTTCCCCTTTCGGGACAAAGCACTCAATAAGATTCAATTCAGCCGGTTGCTGCGATTGTACTATCCAATATGCGATTGCGACGGAAAGCAGCGGAATCAAAAGCATGGCGGCAATACGGGCGATGCGGAGCGTTAACGAGGGGAAAGTGCGGCGTTTGGTCCATCCCAACCGTTGGGTTAGCCGCTCAAATGACGCTTCGACATCGCAGTCGTCCACCTCCTGAATACTGTTCCATTGCGCATACAGGCACTGGTCTTTCTCGAAGGTGGAAGACGACCGAATCAACCAAAGGAAAAACGCCCGTTGCGTATTTTCAGGTTGTTCGTCATTTAAAAAATGCTCAATTATTTGTTCTGTTCTTGACATATCATCTATTTTCGGGACACCTTGCTTAAAAATCGTTTTCGGCGCTCCTTCTATTATATGACAGTCAAAAGGCGGTTTACACCCAATCCATCTGCAAAAATAATTTCAACCAAAAAATAAAGTGATTATATACAGTACTTTTCGCAGTTCATTCAGCGCCAGGTTCAAGTGATTTTCGACGGTTTTCTTCGAGATGCCCAACTTTGCGGCAATCGCTTCATTGCTCAAGCCTTCCATCCGGCTCATTTCGTAGACGGCTTTTCGTTGCGGCGGCATTTGGCTGACAGTGAGTTGTTCCAGCAATTCAATTTCTTTGGCTTTCCATTCGTCTTCGTCCGACGGTTCCGGTGCGCTGCTGAATTTTTCCACATACATATCTTCTATATATTTGTGTTCCAGATAATTTAATGCGGTATTTTTAGCTGCCCGATAGATATAGGCATTGAACGACTGCAAGGCAGCCATTTTTTCCCGGTGTTCCCACACCTTTAAAAATACGTCCTGCGAAAGCTCTTCGGCAATCGCTTCCGTTTTAATCAGATGGGTTATAAAATATTTCACCTTCGGATAATATTTTGTATACAAGGCCTTAAACGCTTCGTGGCTGCCTAAGGCAAGCTCCTTTATAACCTGTGTTTCTTCATTCATACAAATTCATTTATTTATAAGTTTCACCATAAAACGCAAAGAATAATGAAAATATGCGGCTTAGATGGGCACAAAGATAATTATTCTTTTGCGATTTCTTTGTACAAACAATATGAGGCTAAAACTTTTTTTAGGGTGCTATGAAAAAAAGAATACTTTTGTAAGGAACAAAAAGGTTGTAAAAATGGGACGTAAAAGATTGGAATGTCAGTCGGTAGATTCGCTGTTTTCGTTAGTAAGCAGCATGCTTGTACCGTCACGCGTATTGGAGGATTTTGAAATATGGGATGCTCATGAATACAGGGAAAGACGGGTGATTGAGATGCGGGAGAAAGAAGGTCGGATACCATCGGAACTGTCGGAATATGGAGATGCGGTATTTGATGGCTATTACAATCCGTTAGAAACGCCGGGTCACAGTTTTGTGTGCAAGCCGGTCTGTTTGCGATTGTTCCGTCGCCGCTACAGGCACAGCAACAGCGATGAACATTACAGCAACGGGTACGGTGTGACACTGAAAGGAGTTCGAACGGTTCCCGAATCGGGATTTTTTTAAAAGAAGAAAGTTGAAGAAAGTTGAAGAACGTCCGGTCAATCTTGCTGTGGCAGCGAGAATGTTTTGCTTTTTGCCGAAGACATTTTATTTTTGGGACGGGCCGCCCGCAAAAGGGTTAGCCATTTCATTTTTGAATTCACTACTGACCGACTAAAATTAAAGCTGTAAAAAAAGGGCGTCCCATTGCAGGTTCGCCCCGAAGTTGTAATTTTGTTGTTGTAAGACAAAAGAAATTACAACCGATGGACAAAAGTA
>JAITPV010000090.1 GCA_031289275.1 Tannerella sp. | reverse complement strand
AAGGCCGACTACCTTTTACGCATGTTGTATGGCGTTTCCAAAGCCATTACCGAACATATAAGCATAGGGCATGACTATAGCGACGTGCGAAAGATTTACCACATCAATATTGTATATTTTGAGTTGGGACAGGGGAATGATTACGTGTATCACGGAAACACCTCTTTCAAGGGTTTGCATCTGGGTGATGAACTGCGATTGACCAACAAGCAGCAGGATTTCTTTGGGAAGAAAACGATTCCCGACCTGTATCCCGAATATTATATCCTAAAAGTGAACGATTTCAACGATACTGCCAAGGATAACTTGGATCAGTGGATTTATTACCTCAAGAACGACGCCATTCCCGACAGATTCACCGCTCCGGGACTGCCGGAAGCCCGTGAACGGCTATTGGTGGACAGTCTTTCATCCTCCGAACGCGCGGCTTATTATGCCCATATCGAACAGCTTCAACACGAATACAGCGTCATACAAACGGCTGTAGATAATGGGCTATATAAAGGCAGGGCAGAAGGCAGGGCAGAAGGAGAAGAGGAACGTAAAAAATTACAGAGCACAATTGAGATACAGGAAAAAAATCTTGCTCAAAAGGATAACGTCATTGCAAATGCGGTTAAAAATCTTATTGAGCAGGGTTTCTCATCACAACAAATTGCACAAATCATGCAATTAGACATTGAAGAACTAAAAAAAATAGAAATATGAACAAACAGAACTGTTTACTGATTGCATGTACCTGTCTGCTTCCCGTCGGGCAGACATCGGCAGCACAACCGAAGAAGTCGGCCAAGCGACCGAACATACTCTTTCTCCTGACGGACGATCAAAGTTATAACACCGTTCATGCCCTGGGCAATCCGGAAGTCGTTACGCCGAACATGGATCGCCTTGTGTCGGAAGGCACCGCCTTCACGCAGAACCACGTGATGGGCGGCCTGCAAGGCGCCATCTCCATGCCCAGCCGCGCCATGCTGCTCACGGGGCTGTACAGCCGGCGCCTGACCGGCGACGGACAGATGATCCCGCCTTCGGACAAGACCTTCCCCGAACTGTTTCGCGAAAACGGATACGTCACCTTCGCCACCGGCAAATGGCACAGCGACAAGGCCGCCTTCAACCGCTCCTTCGTCACCGGCGCCCAGATTTTTTTCGGCGGCATGCAGCAGTATCACACCGACGGCCATTTCCGCCCCTTCCTGCACGACTACGACCCGACGGGGAAATACGAAAACGGACGTTTCCGCACTCGCTTCTCGTCCGAATGTTATGCCGATGCGTCCGTCGACTTTCTGTCAAACCGCAAGGATACCGACAAACCTTTTCTTATGTATGTCGCCTTCAATTCGCCCCACGACCCGCGCACGCCGCCGCCCGGCTACGGACACAAGTACGCGCCGGACGACATCCCGCTGCCGTTGAATTTCCTTTCCCGGCATCCGTTCGACAACGGCGACCTGGACGTACGCGATGAGGTCTTTCTGCCTCTGCCCCGCACTCCGGCAATGATCACGAACGAGATCGCGCTTTATTACGGCATGATCAGCGAAGTAGACTTTCAGATCGGGCGTATCCTGGAGGCGCTGGAAGAAAGCGGCGAATATGAAAATACGATCATCGTCTTCACGGCCGACAATGGCCTGGCGGTCGGCCAACACGGACTTCTGGGCAAACAGAACCTGTATGAACATTCCGTAAAGACGCCCCTGGTGATCGTCGGCCCCGGCGTACCGAAAAAAGAACGCAACAACGCTTTTTCGTACCTGCTGGACTTGTATCCGACGCTTTGCGACCTGACCGGCCTCCGGACGCCGACAACCATCGACGGCCGGTCGCTGAAAAAGGCGCTCGACGAGAAACAACCGGACGGGCGTGAACACATCTTCCTTTCGTACATCAACATCCAGCGGGCTATCAAGAAGGATCACTACAAGTTGATCCGCTACAACGTCCACGGCAAGGAACGTGTTCAACTGTTCGATCTGGAAAAGGATCCGCTGGAACAGGACAATCTGGCCGACGCCCCGGCATACGCTGACAAAGTGGCGGAACTGACCCTCCTGCTGAGCCGTGAGATGCGCGACCAGGGCGATTTCTGTGATTTCTCCCACCCGGGCTGGGGTTATCCGGAGAAGTTGTCATTGGACGAAATCATGAAAATAAAAAACAACCGGCCATAATAGACAGTTGAATCTTTGAATTTTTGAATCAAAAAAAATCCCGGAAGCGCTTCCGGGATTTTTTTTTTGCGATACTGTTTCGCGCGTCACGGCGACGGATGATTACATCATGCCACCCATGCCGCCACCCATACCCGGATTCATCGGAGGTGCGGGAGTATCTTCTTTCTTTTCGGCAACGACACATTCCGTCGTCAGGAACATACCGGCAATGGATGCGGCATTTTCCAAGGCTACGCGCGTCACTTTGGCCGGGTCGATTACGCCCGCCTTGCACAAGTTCTCGTATACATCCGTGCGTGCGTTATAGCCGAAGTCACCTTTGCCTTCTTTCACTTTCTGAACAACGACGGCGCCTTCTTTGCCCGAATTGTACACGATTTGACGAAGCGGCTCTTCGATGGCGCGTTTCACGATTTCGATACCGGTCGTTTCGTCTTCGTTTTCACCTTTCAGACCTTCCAGACACTGGATCGCACGGACATAAGCTACGCCGCCGCCCGGTACGGTGCCTTCTTCGATGGCTGCACGGGTTGCGCTCAGCGCGTCGTTCACGCGGTCTTTCTTTTCTTTCATTTCTATTTCCGACGGAGCGCCGACGTAAAGAACCGCTACGCCACCGGCCAGTTTAGCCAGACGTTCCTGCAGTTTCTCCTTGTCGTAGTCCGACGTCGTGTTCTCGATCTGCGTTTTGATCTGACTGATCCGCGCCTGAATGGAATCCTTATCGCCTGCGCCGTTGACAATCGTTGTGTTGTCTTTGTTGACAATGATTTTCTCGGCCGTACCCAACATGTCCATCGTCGTATCTTCCAGTTTCATGCCTTTTTCGTCGGTAATTACCGTACCGCCCGTCAAAATGGCAATATCTTCCAGCATCGCTTTGCGACGGTCTCCGAAGCCCGGCGCTTTTACGGCGCATATCTTCAGCCCGGCACGCAAGCGGTTTACTACCAAAGTAGCCAACGCTTCGCTGTCGATGTCTTCCGCGATAATCAATAACGGACGACCGGACTGTACGGCTTGTTCGAGGATGGGAAGCAATTCTTTCAGGACGGAAATCTTCTTTTCGTAAATCAATACGTTCGGATTCTCGAACTGGGCTTCCATTTTTTCCGTATCGGTTACGAAATAAGCGGATATGTAACCGCGGTCAAACTGCATGCCTTCTACCACGTCGACGGTGGTTTCCGTGCCTTTGGCTTCTTCCACGGTAATGACGCCTTCTTTCTTCACCTTCTGCATGGCTTCGGCAATCAGTTTACCGATGCTTTCGTCGCCATTGGAGGAGATTTTAGCTACGTTTTCAATCTTTTCCAGATCGTCGCCTACGGCTTCGGCCTGCTCTGCGATGCTCTCTACGACTTTGGCGACCGCCTTGTCGATACCGCGTTTCAAATCCATCGGATTTGCGCCGGCAGTTACATTTTTCAAACCAACTCCGATGATGGATTGTGCCAATACGGTGGCCGTAGTGGTACCGTCGCCGGCGTTATCGTTGGTTTTCGAGGCTACTTCTCTTACCAACTGTGCACCCATGTTTTCGTAGGGGCAAGTCAATTCGATTTCTTTGGCTACCGTCACACCGTCTTTTGTGATTTGCGGCGCACCGAATTTTTTCTCAAGAATGACGTTACGGCCTTTCGGGCCTAAGGTTACTTTGACAGCGTCTGCCAATTCGTCCACACCTTTTTTCAACAGGTTGCGGGCTTCCATGTTGAATTTAATTTCTTTTGCCATAGTTCTATGATTTAATAATTTGTTTGTAATTAAATAATCGCCAGGATGTCGGATTGGCGCATGATCAGATACGTGTCACCTTCCCATTCGATTTCGGTGCCTGCGTATTTGCCGTAAAGTACGGAATCGCCACTCTTCACAACCATTTCTTCGTCTTTAGTGCCGTTACCGGCAGCTATCACTTCGCCTTTCAGAGGTTTCTCCTTGGCGGAATCGGGAATAATTATTCCTCCTACTGTTTTTTCTTCTGCAGCAGCCGGTTTTACCAGCACTCTATCTGCTAACGGTTTAATCTTCATCTTCTTGTAAATTTAATAATTACTAATTATATTGTTTTGTTTATGTGGTAATGTTATAAATTCCACTTTCATTTATAACGAAATTCGTGCCAAACCCGTCGAGCCGGATAAAACTGCCATTTTTGCACCATTGCCGGAGAAACTCTGACGGAATGACTGACAAATTGGCCGGATGCGGAAGACCGCGCCGCCTTTTTCCTTCGCCGTTCGTGTATCGCATGTGCCGGGTGTTCATTGGATTTGTTGCTTGAGCGAATCAATCAGATCGCTTATGTCGACAAGTTGTTGCTCTCCCGTGGCCATATTCTTCAGTTGGACGGCATGGGCGGCCATTTCCGTTTCGCCGGCCAGGGCGACGAAGGGAATCTTTTTGGCATCGGCATAACTCATTTGCTTTTTTATTTTGGCAGCTTCCGGATAGATTTCCGTCCGGATGCCGGCTTGCCGTACATGCGCAAGGAGCGGCAGCAGCCAGACGGTTTCTTTCTCGCCGAAATTGACAAATAGCAACCGGGTGGATTGTTGCGCGTCGGCCGGATAGAGGTTGAGGTGATTCAGCACATCATAAATCCGGTCGGCGCCAAATGAAATGCCTACGCCGGATATGCCATCCAGTCCGAATACGCCGGTCAAATTGTCATAACGTCCGCCGCCCGTGATGCTGCCGATTTCGACATCCGCCGCTTTGACTTCAAAAATGGCGCCCGTGTAATAGCTTAATCCGCGTGCCAGGGTCAGATCCAGTTCCAGCGTTGCTTGCAGCGGGAGCGCTTCGATATGGTCGAGGATGCAGGCCGTTTCTTCGATCCCTTTCATGCCTGTGGGCGAGGGGGCGAGAAAGTCTTTCAGCGCAGCTAATTTCTCCCGGTTGCTGCCGGTCAGGCCGATCACCGGTTGCAGTTGCGCGATGGCGGCTTCCGGCACGCCTTTGCTGCGGAGTTCCGCATGGACGTTTTCCGGGCCGATTTTGTCCAGCTTGTCGATGGCGACCGTTATATCGGTGATTCTACCGGCTTCGCCGATGATTTCGGACAGGCCGGCAAGAATCTTCCGGTTGTTCAGTTTGATGACAACCCGTATCCCGAAACGGCGGAAGACTTCATCCATGATCTGGATCAATTCTACCTCGTTAAGCAGCGAATCCGAGCCGATGACATCGCCGTCGCACTGGTAAAACTCGCGGTAACGCCCTTTCTGCGGGCGGTCGGCACGCCAGACCGGCTGTATCTGGTAGCGTTTGAAGGGAAACGGGATTTCGTTGCGGTGCTGCACGACATAACGCGCAAAGGGCACCGTCAGGTCATAGCGCAGCCCTTTCTCGCAGGCTTTGGCGGCAAACCGGACGGGATTCCGCTCCTTCAACTCTTCGTCCGTGACAGCGGAAAAGCAGTCGCCCGAGTTAAGGATTTTGAACAGTAACTTGTCGCCTTCGTCTCCGTATTTCCCCATCAGGGTGGAGAGATTCTCCATCGCCGGCGTTTCGATTTGCTGAAAGCCGTAGAGGTGGTAAACGTCGCGAATGGTATGAAAGATATAATTGCGTTTCGCCGTTTCTTCCGGCGAAAAGTCCCGCGTGCCCTTGGGAATAGAAGGTTTCTGTGCCATGTCCGGTTAGTTTTTTCGTCCTCCCAGAAAGATCATCACATAGTACAGCAGCGACGCCAGCGAGCCTAAGGCGGCGACGACATAGGTATAGGCGGCCGAGCGCAAGGCATCTTCGGCCTTGCCCTGCGTTTCTATATTCGTAATGCCGGTGTGCCTCAGCCATACCAGCGCGCGACGGCTGGCATTGATTTCGACCGGGAGCGTGATGAAGCTGAAGAGCGTCATGCCGGCAAACAGGATGATTCCGAAGAGCAGCAGTTGCGGAAAGCTTTTCAGCATCAACAGGCCGGCGATCAAGACCCATTGCACGATGTTGGAAGAGAAACTGACCACCGGCACCAGCAGCGAGCGCATTTTCATCGGGGCGTATGCCGAGGCGTGTTGCAGGGCGTGGCCACATTCGTGGGCGGCTACGGCGGCGGCGGCAATGCTGTTGCTGTAATAGACCGGCTGGCTGAGGTTGACCGTGCGGTTGGCCGGGTTGTAATGGTCGGTCAGGCGACCGGGTGTGGAGGTGATTTTGACGTCATGAATACCGTTTTCGCGCAGCATGCGTTCGGCCACATCACGGCCTGTCATGCCGCCGGGCAACGGTATCTTGGAATACTTGTTGAACTTGGCGTTCTTCCGGTGCGAAACGACCCAACTGAGTAATGCCGTACCGATAAAGATTACCCAGTATAAGGAATTGGATGCAATAATCATAGTTTTTTCTTTTTAAGTTGTCTGTTTTATTCTTTACTGCAACAAAAAGCTTGCCAAATTGACAAAGTGGCAGTCTTTCTATCGCCGGTAAGGAGTTTCTTTATTCATAATTTATAATTCATACTTGTTTCGTTCATAATTCCGAACAGTTGTTCGACGGTCTCGGCACGCAACATGGCGACGCGCGTGGGTTTGAAGTCGGGAATACCTTTAAACAACGGCGTGGCCGCCAGATGCCGGCGGATGTGCAGGATGCCGCGATGTTCGTCTAACCGTTCCACGCTTTGCAGTACCTGCTGTTTCAGCACGTCCAGATACCAGTCGAACGATTCGGCGGGCAAGGGTTGGCCTGTCGCCAGAAAATGCCGTATTTCGCTGAAAATCCACGGCCGGCCGATGCTTGCGCGACCGATCATGATGCCGTCTACCCCGTAACGGTCAAAACAGGCGGCACATTTTTCGGCCGAAGTGACATCGCCGTTGCCAATGATGGGAATATACATGCGGGGATTGTTTTTTACCTCGCCGATCAGCCTCCAGTCCGCTTCGCCGGTGTACATCTGCGCACGGGTGCGGCCGTGAATCGAAAGGCCGGCGATACCGCAATCCTGCAACTGCTCCGCCAGTTCCACGATCACCGGATGGGCGGCGTCCCAGCCTAAGCGTGTTTTGACCGTCACCGGAAGGTGCACCGCCCGGACTACTGCGCGGGTGATGGCGAGCATGAGCGGAATGTTTTGTAACATCCCCGCTCCGGCGCCCTTGTTGGCTACTTTTTTTACCGGGCATCCGAAATTCAGGTCGATCACATCCGGCTGTGCCGCTTCGCACAGACGCGCCGCTTCGATCATCGTCGCGACGTCGCGCCCGTAGATCTGAATGGCGACAGGGCGTTCCGCATCATCTACCGTCAGTTTCTCCCGCGTCTTGTTTACGTGCCGGATCAGTGCATCGCCCGATACAAATTCGGTGTAGACCATGTCTGCTCCGAATCGCTTGCACATCCGCCGAAAAGACAGGTCTGTCACGTCTTCCATCGGCGCCAGCAGCACCGGACGTTCTCCTAAATCAATGGTTCCGAGTTTCATTTTCGTGTTTGGACGGCAAAGATACGGAAAGATTCAATGATTCAATAGTTCAATAATTCAATGATTCAAAAATATCCGATTTATGCTTCCGGCAAATGTCAGAACCATATTTCCTGACAATTTGTCGCATCCTGCCGTTGCCGGAAAGACGCCTGCGCCAATTTGTCACTCGCCGACGGATGATTTTTTTACTATCCGAATCTTTTCCGCCGCGTTTCAATCTGCGGGAAATAAATCTTTGAATCTTTGAACCATTGAATCATTGAATTTTTTTTCGTTCCTTTGCATCAAATCTGAAAAGAATGGGTGATAAACAACAAATAACGCTCCGGACAGAAGACCTGGTGAAAAAATACCGGAGCCGAACCGTGGTGAACCATGTTTCCATTGATGTGAAACAGGGTGAAATCGTCGGATTGCTCGGCCCGAACGGCGCCGGCAAGACGACTACGTTTTATATGACCGTCGGCCTGGTGACTCCCAACGAAGGCCACATCTTTCTGGATGATACGGATATTACAGGCTATCCGGTCTATCGGCGGGCACGCAACGGCATCAGCTATCTGGCGCAGGAGGCTTCGATTTTCCGGAAAATGTCGGTCGAAGACAATATCCGTTCGGTGCTGGAGATGACGGATACCACGCCGGAGCATCAGAAAGAGAAGCTGGAAAGCCTGATCACAGAGTTCGGGTTGCAGAAAGTGCGGCGGAACCTGGGCGACCGTCTGTCCGGCGGCGAGCGGCGGCGTGCGGAGATTGCCCGTTGTCTGGCCATCGACCCGAAATTCATCATGCTGGACGAGCCGTTCGCCGGCGTCGATCCCATTGCCGTGCAAGACATCCAGATGATTGTGGCGCAGTTGAGGCACAAGAATATCGGCATCCTGATTACCGACCATAACGTGCACGAGACCTTGAGCATCACAGACCGTGCGTACCTGCTTTTCGAGGGCAAAGTCCTGTTTCAGGGGATGGCGGAAGAACTGGCGGCCAACGACATCGTGCGCGAGAAATACCTCGGACGCGATTTTGAATTGCGAAAGAAAAAATTCTGACCTCCCTCCTGCGAGATCCCTATCCCCATATACAGTACAGAAAACATGATTACAAACGCATTTCTTTCGACGCAAAGCCCGCTGGAGTGGGGTATGCTATTTCTTTCAGCCCTGTTTATCGGCATGTCGAAAACCGGCATCCAGGGTATTAACATGCTGACGATACCTTTGATGGCCGTCATCTTCGGCGCCAAATCGTCCACGGGACTGATCTTGCCGATGCTGTGTTTTTCCGATGTAATCGCCGTCCTGTACTATCGCCGTGCGGCCGAATGGAAATACATCTTCAGGCTGTTGCCCTCGGCGCTGGCGGGATTCGCGCTGGCCCTGGCCGTAGACAGGTTCATCCCTCCGGCCGGATTCAAGCATTTGCTGGCCGGGTGTTTGTTCGTCGTCATCATTGTCATGCTCTGGTCGGAGCGGGGGAAAAAGGAAAACAAACTGATCGACCGTTGGTGGTACGGGCCGGCCTTCGGCTTGTTGGGCGGCTTCACAACGATGATAGGCAATGCCGCGGGGCCGGTGATGGCCATTTACCTGCTGTCCGTGAAACTTCCGAAATATGCGTTTGTCGGCACAAGCGCGTGGTTCTTTTTGGTGGTCAATTACCTGAAGATACCCCTCCAGGTGTTTGTGTGGGACAATATCACGGTCTCTTCCCTGCTGCTCAACCTCTGTACGGTGCCGTTCATGATTATCGGGGCGATAGCCGGCATCCATATCATTAAAAAACTGCCGGAAAAAGGCTTCCGGACGTTTATCACCGTTGTGACGATTCTGTCCGTGCTGATTCTTCTGTTTTAAAAGCCGTCGCCGTTGAACCGGCTACATTATATATTACGCATCGCCGACCGCCGGATCCACAGGATACATCCGGCAAAGAGGATCAGGCTGATTCCGGCAACGAGCGAGAACCAGCCCAGGTCGCCGGGCGCAAGCTCTTCGGCAAAAAACGCATTTTCTTTCAACCTGTCGTCGGACATGCCCGTCATCGCCGCCGCGTTGTTAAGGAAATGTGCAAAGACCGGCACCCAGATATTTTTCGTCCAGTGCAAAAGGTATCCCAAGTAAGCGCCCAACAGCATCCGCGGAATAAATCCGTAAAACTGGCAATGGATCGCGCTAAAGATCACCGCAACGACCCAGATCACGACATGATGGCTGCGTATCTTCTTCCGGAAGATGGAAAACAGGGCGCCCCGGAAAAGAAATTCTTCCGTGATGCCGGCCATCACCGCAATCACCACCAGATTGATGATAAAAGAGAGGATTCCTTTTCCGGAAATCATGTGTTCGATGATGTCGGCGGCAAGTTCTTCCGACGCCTTCATCCAGGCTTCCACCGGCGCCATGAAAGACGGCAGTTGCATTTGCATGTTGAAATAACCCGCCAGCGAGATGGATGGCGAAATCAGAAACGTGGCCAGGGCGACGGCGAGCAGCAGACGAAGCTCCGGAAAGCCGTGCAAGTGCAGAAATTCCTTCGGGCGTTCACTGCAAAACCAGGCCGTAAACCCGGCCGGCAGCAGAAAGAGAAAGACCGACGACAGAAACTGCGTAGCCTGTAATACCCAAACCGGGCCATGCTGCAGGCCGGCAGCCGCAGTATCTCCGGCAATCAGCAAGATTCCCTGTATGGCGATAGTCCCGAATATGGATCCCGTCAGTAAACCGACGATCAGGACGCCTAATTGAAAAAACAGGGAGCGGTTGGCAAAAAGTCCTTTCATAAAATCATTTGTTTTGACTAATGCGGGCAAAGATACAACAAAAAAACAATTATCAATTCCATTGTTTTTCCGTCTTTTCCCTGCCCGGCAGCATAGCATATGCCGGCGCCGGCAACGCAATGGGCACAACAATCGTCAAATGATTGATGAAATTCATTTTACTTTCTGTTTTATGCTCCTTGCGAGGCGGTTTATAATTGTCCGTCTTCGTTCATTCGGACTTGCAATCACGAGTGTTCGGAAGATTTTTGCATCAAAAAAAATCAAACCGCACTTTTTTAATGATTCGAGAGGTGTTGATAAGTCAACTTTTGAGGGTTGCAAAAAAATAGACGGGTCTTTTATGGGTAGCGTTTATAGTGACGGAGACGCTTCTTCTTCCGAATCCTCTTTTTTCCCGCCTGTAATTGCGCGCGAACCATCCGTATGGGTGAACGGTATTTTGTATTTATTGAATGAGAAGGATCAAACAGCTATGGTCGCTCAGAATAATACAGATGGTCGTGAATTGAACACAAGCGGTGCGCTGGTTATCTCCCCGGTCATTGAGTACAACCGTGTACAATACCGGATCAACGCCATAAAGTACGGCGCAACCCTGAAGGAAGGCCTGGAACATGCCGAATTTGTACCGGCCGAAAGCCTCGTCATCAAATCAAATGCGTGACGGAGCCGGGGCACGACGGGGAAATCCCCTGATGCCCATTGCGTTTTCTCCACAACGGGACTTGAAAGTTTTCATGTCGGGACATCGTTCTTTCACGAACGGGACTTCGACAAATCGGGAACGGGACTTTGATGAAACGGGAACGGGACTTCGCGAGAACGAAGTCCCGTCAGCGACAAAATGAAGTCCCGTCGGCAAAAAAACGAAGTCGGGACAAGATGAATTAAGAATTAAGAATGCAGAATTAAGAGTTATGAGATGTAAGAATATAAACACGGTGGATGCCGACACAACCGCCCGTCATCGTGAACGCAATGCGGCGGAATCCGCCCAACCTCGTCATTACGCGCGTAGCAAAGCAATCGCCCATACAACCGACAGGCTCAGTGCATCGGCGACTGCTTCATTCGCAGTGACGGCAGTTGTATTGAATCCGAATGAGGTTTTTCTCCGTGCCGCCTTTTCTCCGAATTTTCCGTGTCTGAGGTCAGAAATTCTTAATCTTCAGTTTCGACCGGATGGCTTTCGGCAGCGCATCCTTATGCACCACAATGTTCATGGTCTTGTAGGCCACAAAAGCCTCAGAAGCGTACCAGGTTCCGTTGTATTTATTCTCCGTGCCCCACGAATTTTTCACTAAATAGAATTTTTTCCCGCTCCGGTCTTTGGCAATACCATAAATCAACATGCCATGATCATCCGTCGTCTGATAATTGTCATATGCTTCCTGTCGCAAGGCTTGCGTTACTTCGATCTCTTTACAGGGCTTTGCGGCAAGTTTTTTTATTTCGGCATCCTTTTCCGTCTTGCTCAGCCCCACCCAATGCGCCTGATCCGAGCCGGACGATTCCAGCGCCTGAATGTCCGGCACGGTAGCCAGTCCGTTCCGGGTAAAACCCGTCTCGCTCACATCCGTCGCCCAGGCTACCGTATAACCGGCATGAACCGCATGATCAAATACTTCCATTAATTCATTCAACGGCAGGTTGTAGCTTTGCGCCCAGCGCCAGTTGTCTTGAATTTCCAGGGCGAACGAAGTATAAAACGGCTCGTGCGTATACGAAGTCAGCGAGACATAATCGTCCATCTCCAAGCCCAACGACTCGCCGAAACTCTTCGGGGTATATGACTTGCCGTCATAAGTGAACGTTTCCGGAATGTTTCCCAGATAAGCGTCCATAATTCCCTGATACGCTTTGCGCCACGAAGGCGACAATTTCCCGTTCGGATTGGAAATAATCGATTTCAGATAAGCCGCCGACGACTGTTCCATTTCACCGTGTACGTGGATGTCTTCACCATATTCCAGCCCGGTATACAGGGCGCGCGGAATCGCCCCGTAATGCTTGAATACATACAGCACGTCGGCGAACGAGCCGCCTTGCGCATAGTTCATAAGGCCATGCAGTCGCACATATTTATCGGCCTTGTCACGATAGGAATGATTCACGACAAACATCTCCGACAAGTCGTATTCCCCTTTTCCGGTGCGCAACAACTCCGCTTCGATCAGTCCTACTCCCGAAAATGACCAGCAGGTACCCGACCGGCTCTGATTTTTAACCGGAGTGATTTTCAACTCTTTTACGGTTGTAAACTCATATTCCTCATATTCTTCCTGTGTCCAGGCGGTTGCGGACAAACATAGCCCCAGCAAACCCATTGCAATCCAATTATTCATATTACTCGTTTTATTTGCAAATATACAATAAAATTTTTCATACATCTGATTTTTTCCATACATTTGTTTCGGCTAAAATGGAAGTGCGGAGACCGGAAAGTTACGACATGCCATTTTTCAATACTAAAACAGATAAATATGAAACTAACGATTATCGGCGCCGGGAATATGGGAGGCGCCATTGCTTGCGGAGTGGCAAACGGTTCGATTATAGAATCTTTTAAAATAATATGCTCCGACCGTTCCGTCGAAGCGTTGGAGAAAGTGAAGCAGATGAATCCCACCATTCGTACAACGAGCGATAACAAGGAGGCGGTCGGTAAGGCGGACATTGTCGTGATTGCCGTGAAACCGTGGCTGACGGAAACCGTATTGCACGAAATCAAACCCCTGCTTGATTATAAAAATCAAATCATCGTTTCCATTGTGGCCGGCGTTACTTTTGAAGAATTGATCAAATTTCTCGAAAAAGAGCAGGAAGCGCCCCCGGCGCTGTTCCGTTTGATTCCGAATATCGCCATTGGCGCACAAAGCAGTATGACCTTTATTTCGGCACAACATGCTTCGCAGAAACAGATAGATTACATTGTCTCGATTTTTAACGAATTGGGCGCAACGTTGATGGTCGAAGAGCGGCAGATGGCTGCCGGTACGGCGTTGGCGTCGTGCGGCATTGCTTATGCGTTACGCTATATCCGTGCAGCGACGGAAGGTGGTGTGGAACTCGGATTTCATCCGGAGCAGGCGAAAAACATCGTGTTGCAAACCCTGAAAGGGGCGGTCGCATTGTTGCAGGCGAACGGCACGCATCCGGAAGCGGAAATAGACAAGGTTTCCACGCCGGGCGGAATCACCATCAGGGGGCTGAACGAAATGGAACATGCCGGCTTTACATCGGCCGTTATCCGGGGACTGAAAGCCAGCAAATGAAGAGCCGTTTTATGCAGAGATGCAACCATTCAAAATCCGTTTATATAATTTATTTACATGAATATTAATACAATACTAAGTATCTTTGCACCCAAAGACCCCCGGTTTTTTCCTTTGCTGGATGAAACGGCTGTCATCTTGGATCAGTCGGCCATGTTTTTAGTGGAATTGTTTTCTTCCACCGACAAATCGCAATGGAAGGGTCTGTGTGCGCTCATCAAAGCCGAAGAAGTAAAAGGCGACAAAGTGACCGGACACATATTCAAAGCGTTAAACAATACGTTTATCACCCCGTTTGACCGGGAAGACATCAGCGCTTTGGCCGACGAAATGGACGACACGATCGACGCCATCAACCGCTCAGCCCAGAAAGTGTTGCTGTATTCTCCGGACACGCTGCCCGAGTCGACCAGGCAGTTGTCCGAGATCATCAAACTGGGAGCCACCGAGGTGCAGGGAGCGATCCGGAAATTATCCAATTTCAAGAAATTCGAAAAACATGTTCGCGCCCATACCAAGGAAATCAAGCGGCTGGAGGAACAAGCGGACGTTATCTACGAAGAAGGTATTTCTACGCTCTTCAAGAACGAAACAAATACAACGGAATTGATTAAGTTGAAAGAAATCATTCAGGAATTGGAAAAGTCCGCCAATAAAATCAATAATGTAGGCAAAATCTTGAAAATGATTATTGTCAAATACGCCTAATCCGAAAAGCAATCATGACATTACTTATCACGATCATTCTTTTCGCCATTGTTTTCGATTTCATCAACGGTTTTCATGATGCGGCCAACTCCATCGCGACGGTTGTTGCCTCCAAGGTACTGACGCCCCTTCAGGCCGTGATCTGGGCGGCGCTATTCAATTTCGTAGCCTTTTTCATAGCCAAGTATATCATCGGCGATTTCGGCATCGCGGACACGGTTTCCAAAACGGTGCTCCCGGCGTTTATCACGCTCCCGGTCATTTTGTCCGGCTTAGTGGCGGCCATTATCTGGAACCTTGTCACATGGTGGTTCGGTATTCCATCCTCGTCGTCGCACACGCTGATCGGCGGCTTCTCGGGCGCAGCCATTGCGTACGGCGGCTTTCATTCCATCGACAGAGGCGTCATCGGCCTGATTGCCGTTTTCATCGTCGTAGCGCCCTTCCTGGGGATGATCGGCGGAACGGTGATCACCATACTCACGCTGCATATTGCCAAGAAAGCCAAACCCCGCAATGCGGAACGCTGGTTCAGGCGGTTGCAGCTTGTTTCTTCCGCCCTGCTGAGCGTCGGTCATGGATTGAACGATTCGCAAAAAGTGATGGGCATCATCGGAGTGGCATTGATTTCGTTCAATACCACCGTCGACCCGGACACGTTACCGTCGTGGCTGCAATTATCGGACATGCATCATATTCATGACTGGGTGCCGCTGGCCTGTTTCACGGCGATCGCGGCGGGCACCATGTCCGGCGGATGGAAAATCATGAAAACGATGGGACACAAGATCACCAAACTGTCGACCGGAGAAGGTTTCTGCGCGCAGGCGGCGGGAGCGCTTACCCTGTTTGTCACGGAAATACTGAAAGTGCCGGTAAGTACGACGCATGTGATCACGGGAAGTATCATGGGCGTGGGCGCCGTGAAACGCTTGTCGGCCGTTCGCTGGGGAGTGACCATCAACCTGCTTTGGGCCTGGATACTGACCATACCGGTAAGCGCCCTGCTTGCCGCCATAGTTTATTTTTTGATACAGACGTTTTTTTGATCTCCTAAAAATCAACAAATGAAAACGACGTTATTAATACTTGTTGCCGCCATACTGCTGCCGGCGCAAACTTCCTGCAGAAGCAGAGAAGAACAAAATAAAAAGGCAGAAGAAACAGGACAAGCCGCCACGGAAAAGAAAGCAGGTTTTCTGAAAGGAGTGGGCGAAGGCTTAAAAGGCGCCGGAAAAGAGGCCATTGAGTCGGTGAGCGAAGGAATCGGCGAAGTCATCAAAGGTGCTAACGAAGGCTTTGACAAAAGCATGGTACGGATGGAAGTACGGGTTCCGGAAGAACAAAAAGCGTACATAACGGCGTCGCGTACGGAAGTCCATACGAACGATTCCACCCTGAAAAAAGAAATCATCGTATATATTGTTTTTGAAAAGGATTGCGACGGGAAACTGCTATTGAAAGCCTATGACAACGGGGAAGAAGAAATCGGCCGTTCGGCCGTCACGATAAAAGAGACCTCGGACAACAGCCGTTTTGTCGGGTTTCCATTCGACGAACGCACCCCATTTACATTGATACAATATCTTACGCTGGAATACAAAAGCAAATGACGCAATTGGAGATTGCCAACAGTCGCTGCCATAACCAGCAATTAACGGAGACAGGCATCCGGACGGCCGGTGAACTGGTGGCCTGGTTTGGCGCCGTGCAGGGACAGGAATATGCCCAGACCAAATGGGGACTGGGTTTGCGTTTGCCCCATCTCCGGGACAAGGATATAGAAGCGGAATTGGACGAAGGGAAAATGATTCGTACCCATTTGCTTCGTCCCACATGGCATTTCGTCCGTGCAAAGGATGTATCCTGGTTGTTGCAACTTTCCGCGCCGCGTGTTCACGCCGTAAACGGCACGATGTACCGTAAACTGAATCTGGAACCTGAAGAACTGAAACGATATGGCGACTGGATCGGCGAAGCGCTGGAAGGCAACCGGCACTTAACCCGGCCGGAAATTGCGGATCTGCTTGCCGAAAAGAAGGTTCATGCCGAAGGCATGCGTTTGTCCTATATCATGATGCATGCCGAGTTGGAAGGGCTTGTTTGCAGCGGGAAAAGAAAGAATAACCGGTTCACGTACGCCTTACTGAAGGAACGCTGTCCCGCCACGCAGCTACTCACCAGGGAAGAAGCCCTGGCCGAAATAACCGTACGCTATTTTCAAAGCCGTGGCCCCGCTACGATGGCTGACTTTTCCACCTGGTCGGGACTGACGATGAGCGACTGCAAATCGGGTGTTGAACTGCAAAAAGACAAGGTTGAAAGAATGACGGTCGACAACGTGGATTATTATCGGTGCGACAACCTCCGAACGGCAGTTGCAAAACCGCATCTGCTGCTCTTGCCCGAATACGATGAAATGATTATGGGATATAAAAACCGTCAGGCCTTGTTTCAAGCATTTGACATTATGGAAAACGAATTTAATACTATTCGCACTGTCCATAACTGCATGATTTTATGCAATTCGCAAGTCACAGGCACATACAAGCGAACCATAAGAGGGAAAAGCGCTTTTTTTGACTTCGATTTCTATAGAAAGTTAAACAAAGACGAGCGCCGGATGTTGGAAGATCAATTAGCTTTTTTCACGTGGTTTTCAGGCTTGAAGGTAATGGCATGAATTAATAAAGAGGAAAATGAAAGCAACAGGATTTCTTGCAGTTTATATATTTAACGGAATTAAATGGAGCGAAATCGCAAAAAGATATTTTTTTGTTTTTATATTTGCAGATGAACTGTTGCACATTTGAGAGGATTACGTATAATAATTGAATCATAAAAATAACAACTGAAATGAAGTATTTATTAGGCTATGACATAGGAAGCTCGTCCGTCAAGGCGTGTCTGGTGGACGCAGAGAGTTGTAACATCGTGGCGTCGGATTTCTTTCCGAAGGAGGAAATGCAAATCACGGCCGTCAAATCGGGCTGGGCGGAACAGGAGCCGTCCGACTGGTGGGCAAACCTGAAACTGGCGCACGGATCGGTGATGCAAAAGGCCGGCGCCAAAGGAGAGGATATTTTGGCGATTGGCGTGACGTGGCAGATGCACGGATTAGTGTTGACGGACAAGGATCAGCACGTGCTCCGTCCGTCTATTATCTGGTGCGACAGCCGTGCCGTTTCGTATGGCGAGGGGGCGTTCGAGGCCATCGGCAAGGAGAAATGCCTTTCGCACCTGCTTAACTCGCCGGGCAATTTCACCGCGTCCAAACTTGCGTGGGTGAAGGAACATGAACCGCACGTGTTTGAGCGGATTGACAAACTGATGCTGCCCGGCGACTACATCGGAATGAAACTGACGGGCGACATTGTGATGACCATCGAAGGTTTGTCGGAAGGCATTTTCTGGGATTTCAAAACAAACGCGCTGTCGGATGATGTCCTGGATTATTACGGCATCCCGCGCAGCTTTTTCCCTGAAATAAAGCCTGTTTTCGGTGTTCAGGGCTACGTTTCGGCTGCGGCCGCCGATGAACTGGGACTGAAGAAAGGCATCCCCGTGGCGTACCGTGCGGGAGATCAACCTAACAATGCACTTTCGCTAAACGTATTCAATCCGGGAGAAATCGCTTCCACGGCAGGGACGTCGGGCGTCGTCTACGGTATCCTGGATCAACTGAACTACGACCTTCATTCGCGTGTAAACACTTTTGCCCATGTCAATTATACGCCCGAACAAATCCGCCTCGGCGTATTGCTCTGCATCAACGGGACAGGGATTCTGAACTCCTGGATGAAGCGCAACCTGGCCGTGGAAAATCTTTCGTACGACGAAATGAACCGCCTTGCCGCACAATCGCCCATCGGCGCGAAGGGATTATCCATCATCCCCTTCGGCAACGGCGCCGAACGTGTGTTGGGAAACAGGGACGTCAACTGTTCGCTGCATGGCATCAATTTCAATATCCACGACAAGCGCGACATCCTGCGTGCGACACAGGAAGGCATCGTTTTCTCGTACGAATACGGCATGGAGATTATGCGCGAAATGGGCATGCGGATCCATACCATCAAGGCGGGATATGCAAACATGTTCCTCAGTCCCCTTTTTGCGCAGACCCTGGCGAGTGTAAGCGGCGCAACGATCGAACTTTACAATACCGACGGCGCTGCCGGCGCTGCCAAAGCCGCCGGTATCGGCGCCGGCATCTACGCCTCCAACACCGAAGCTTTTGCCGGTCTTGAGAAATTGGCGGTTATTGAGCCGGATACCGACAACGGAAGCGTATACCGGGAGGCGTATGAAACGTGGAAAACGCTGGTATCAAAATGCAATTAATAAAAAGAGACAGATATATAAAACAAAAAATTTATTCATTCTAAAAACAAGTAATTATGGAAGTTTTGCAAGGAAGTAAAGCATTTTTCCCCGGAATCGGGAAAATCAAGTTCGAAGGAAAAGAGAGTAAAAATCCTTTGGCATTTCATTGGTATGATGAAAATCAAGTAGTATTAGGCAAGACCATGAAAGACTGGTTTCGCTTTTCGATGGCTTACTGGCACACGTTGTGCGCTGAAGGCGGCGACCCGTTTGGCCCCGGCACGAAAAAGTTCCCCTGGAACGCAGGCGCTGACGCCGTCAGCCGCGCCAAATACAAGATGGATGCGGCGTTCGAGTTTATGACGAAAATCGGGATACCGTTCTACTGCTTCCACGACGTGGATCTGGTGGACGAAGGAAACAGTTTTGCCGAATATGAAAGCAATCTGGCTAAAATCGTCGATTATGCGAAGGAAAAACAAGCGGCTTCGGGCGTGCAGTTGTTGTGGGGTACAGCCAATGTATTCAGCAACCCGCGCTACATGAACGGTGCAGCGACGAATCCCAACTTCGCCTCTGCGGCCTGGGCAGGCGGACAAATCAAGAATGCGATCGACGCGACCATCGCACTGGGCGGCTCGAACTACGTCTTCTGGGGCGGCCGTGAAGGATACATGAGCCTGCTCAATACCAACATGAAACGCGAAAAAGACCACCTCGCCATGATGTTGACCGTCGCACGCGATTACGGACGGAAGAACGGCTTCAAGGGCACGTTCCTCATCGAACCGAAACCGATGGAACCGACCAAGCATCAGTACGATTTTGATACCGAGACGGTCATCGGATTCCTGCGCCAATACGGATTGGACAAGGATTTCAAAGTCAATATCGAAGTAAACCATGCCACGCTGGCGGGTCATACCTTCGAGCATGAATTGCAGACGGCAGCCGACGCAGGACTGCTCGGCTCGATCGACGCCAACCGCGGCGATTACCAGAACGGCTGGGATACCGACCAGTTCCCCGTGAACCTCTATGAACTCACGCAGGCGATGCTCATTATCATCGAACACGGCGGATTTACGACGGGCGGCACCAACTTCGACGCCAAAACGCGCCGTAACTCCACCGACCTCGAAGACATCTTTATCGCTCACGTTTCGGGCATGGACACGTTTGCCCGTGCATTGGTCGTGGCTGCCGACGTGCTCGAACAGTCGGACTACAAAGCGTGGCGCAACGAACGCTACGCCTCGTTCGATTCGGGCGACGGCAAGGCGTTTGAAGACGGTAAACTGACACTCGAAGACCTGCGCAACATCGCCGCCCGGAGCGGCGAGCCGGCGCAGATCAGCGGCAGACAGGAGTTGTATGAGACACTCATCAACCTCTATATTTAATTAAAGAAAAAGAGCGCACGGAAGAGTCCGGCCATGAGAGTGAATCTCATCGAGCGATGAGAACGAATCTCATCGGGCGATAAGAGTGAATCTCATCGAACGATGAGAATGAATCTCACCGGGCGACGGGTCTCGCATCCCGCACGGCAAGCAGACTCTTCCGGCGCTCCCATTTTGATAAACAATTTAAATAATACAAAATGTCTGATGCTGAAAAAGGGAATAAGGTGTACCTGTATTCCATTACGATGGTAGCCATCCTGGGAGGTTTACTCTTTGGATACGATACCGCAGTCATATCGGGGGCGGAAAAAGGCTTGGAGGTTTTTTTTACGCAAGCGACCGATTTCCAATACAACAAGTTGTGGCACGGCCTGGCGTCATCCAGTGCGCTGATAGGCTGTGTGATCGGCGGCGCTCTTTCGGGCCTGTTTGCTTCCCGTTTCGGACGACGAAATTCATTACGCTTTGCGGCGGTATTGTTTTTCCTCTCGGCGCTGGGGTCATTCAATCCTGAGTTTTTATTCTTCGCCAAGGGCGTACCGACGTTCAACCTGTTCGTGTCGTTCAACCTGTACCGCATCCTGGGAGGCATCGGCGTCGGATTGGCTTCGGCCGTCTGCCCGATGTATATTGCCGAGATAGCGCCGTCGCACATTCGCGGCACGCTGGTTTCGTGGAACCAGTTTGCGATCATCTTCGGTATGCTGGTCGTCTATTTCGTGAACTTTCTGATTCTGGGGCATCACGACGTGGCCGACAGTTGGTCTGCAGCGATCGGATGGCGGCGGATGTTCGTTTCCGAAGCCGTGCCGGCCGCCGTGTTCGGGCTGCTGCTGTTTCTGGTTCCGAAGACGCCCCGCTACCTCGTCCTGATCAGGCAGGAAGGCAAGGCGCTGGAGATTCTGACCAAAATCAACGGCGTGTCGAAAGCCGCCGAAATCCTGTCGGAAATCAGGGAGACCTCGAAGGAGAAAACCGAAAAGATATTCACTTACGGCGTCACCGTAATTGTGATCGGCATCCTGCTGTCCGTCTTTCAGCAGGCAATCGGCATCAACGCCGTGCTCTATTACGCGCCGCGCATCTTTGAAGGCGCCGGGGCAACAGGCGGCGGCATGATGCAAACCGTGATCATGGGCGTGGTAAACATTACCTTTACCCTGGTGGCCATCTTTACGGTCGACCGGTTCGGACGCAAGCCGCTGCTCATCATCGGTTCCATCGGAATGGCGGTCGGCGCCTTTGCCGTGGCCATCTCGGATCATCTGGGGTTGCAGGGGCTGATCCCGGTGCTTTCGGTCATCGTCTATGCGGCCTTTTTCATGATGTCGTGGGGGCCGATCTGCTGGGTGCTGATTTCGGAGATTTTTCCGAACACGATCCGCGGACAAGCCGTCGCCATCGCCGTCGCCTTCCAGTGGATATTCAACTACATCGTTTCGTCCACCTTCCCGGCCATGTACGAATTTAGCCCGATGGTAGCGTACGGGCTATACGGCGCCATCTGTGTCGTCGCAGCCGTGTTTGTCTGGAAATGGGTGCCTGAAACGAAAGGCAAGACGTTGGAAGATATGAACAAGCTCTGGAGAAAGTAGAGAAGAGGAACTATTCCGGGGGAGATGATACGGGTTGCCGGCAAGGCTTTCCTGTTTCATCCCCCCGCGAATATAGCCGCTGGGCGAATCGTGTCATTGATTAAAAACCGCAAAATATATCCCTGCATGTGCAAGGCGCTGAGCAACGGAGTTTAATTCGTCGCTGTTGCGGGCAACTTGTTTGCTTGTACTCCTTCAAAAGTGATTTTTATCGGATGAATAAAGCCTTTTTCATCGAAGGTTATTTTCTCCATACAGGTAACCCTGTGATTTCCGGCCTTATCGTTCAAGGGACGGCGATGATACACCATATAATAATCATCGGAAGCGGGGATATGAATAATCGAATGATGACCTGCACCTGTGGCCACGGTCGAATCCTGTTGCAATATTTTTCCGATACGGTTAAAGGGGCCAAAAGGAGAATCGGAGATGGAATAAGCCACAGAATAATCGGGGCCTGTCCAACCCCCTTCGCTCCACATAAAGTAATATGTATCTTCTTTTTTGAACATAAAAGGGCCTTCAACATAGCCTTCGGGGGTTACTTCCTTGAACATCTCTCCGTCGTCAAAAGGCTGTAATGCGGTAAAATCATTATTCAATTTCACGATGTTACAATGTCCCCAACCGCCATAATACATATAATGGCTGTCTCCATCCCTGAAAACAAACTGGTCTATCGGTTGAGCGCCATTCACAATTTCGTTAATAAGGGGTTTTCCCAATAAATCCTTATACGGGCCTTCCGGACGGTCGCTTACGGCAACACCTATGCCTCCGGTTTCACCTTCGTGCACATCATTCGCAGCAAAGAAAAAATAATAATTGCCGTCTTTTTGAATCACAGATGGCGCCCACATGGCTTTTTGTGCCCATTTCACTTCGGAGGTATCTATGATGGAGGCATGTTTTGTCCATGTAAGCAAATCGTTAGAGGAAAAACAGTCAAAAAAGGTTTGCTTTTCGTAATCATCGCTCCACGTAGGATATATCCAATAGGTATCACCATAAATGATACCCTCGGGGTCGGCATACCAACCTTCAAATAAAGGGTTTCCACTCGTCGGGACTTCTTTAGGTTGACATGAATAGAGCAGAATCCCTGCCCCAAACAGTAAAAAAAATACTTTCTTCATCAGTTATAAATATTAATTTGGTTATAATAAATATCAGGCTTGCAGCCACCGGCTCAACGTTCGTTCCGCGGCATCAAATTCGGCGCCGATTTTGACGGTCTTGCGATTGCCGGCGGTAAAGGGAATAAGATAACCTTTATCATCTATTTGTTTCAGGGCATCTTCGGCAGTGGCATTGCCTGCGAGTTTGAACTCGAAGACATAAACCGTATCGGCTGTGATGACTATGGCATCGGCGCGACCGGCAGCGCTGTGTTGTTCCGCCTCTACAAACTGCCCCATGAGTTTGAATACCAAATAAAATACGGTCTGGTAATGCCGTTCCGTTTTGTCGTTCAATTCGTAAGGGATACCGGCAAAGAAGGCACGGAGGCGGGTCATGAAGGCATCCACATTGCCGGTCATCAGGTCTTCAATAAAATTCCCTACAAAAAAATCACCTGTCATATCGCGTGGTGCATAAGCCGGCAAGAGTTCGTGCAG
>JAITPV010000071.1 GCA_031289275.1 Tannerella sp. | reverse complement strand
TAAATGGCGTCTCTGGTCATTACAACCGCGTCGGCACGACCCTTGGCGCTTTTGACCTCCGTTTGGCAATATTGACCCATCAATGTGAAAATCAGGTAGAAGCCCAATTGATAACTGCGTTCCGACTTGCCTTTGAGATCGTAGGGGATAGCGGCGAAACGCGCTCGAAGCAAGCGCATAAAGTCGTCGATACGGCTTTCCCGCAAGGATTTGTAGAATTGAGCTGCCGAAAAATCCAGGGGATTTTGATTTTTCAGCGGCAAATATGTAGGCATCAAATCGTTCAGAAAACTGTATTTGACCTCTTCGTTGGGGAAGCCCAGGATATATGAATTAATATCCCGCTCATAGCCCTTTATAGTCAGATAGCCGCTTTGATAAAGGATTGGCACGGGGGAGTATTCACCCACCTTGTACTCGTCAATCCTGTTGGCTTCAATCGAAATGTTGTCCTCGAAATTGCTGATATCCATATCGCCCGAAGCAATGAGTTTGACAAGATAAGTAGGCGTGCCGGTCTTATACCAGTATGTTCCGAAATCTTTGTCGTCGAGTGTGCAGAGCAGGCTGTAAGGGTTGTACAATCCTGCGCTGTTTTTTGCAAAGTGATAGCCGTCGTAGCGGCGTCGCAGCTCGGCAAGCGTTTCCTCGTATGACGTATCGGCCTCCCCGGCCAATTCCCGAATGTCAGGCTCAAAGTTATCAATCATTTCCTTCTCTGTTATGCCGCATATCTCGGCATACACGTTCGATTGCGAGATGTCTTTAGGCTGATTGAGGTCGCTGAAAATGCTTATTTTAGAGAACTTCGTAACACCGGTATAAATGACAAAACGGAGGTGTTCATCCAGAGTTTTCATCAAGCCGTAGAAACCTTTGAGTTCTTTGCGTATTTCTTCATTAACAGCGGGGTTGTCCATAGTTTCAAGCAAAGGCTTGTCGTACTCGTCGAAGAGCACGACGACGCCCTTGCCGGTTTTCTCGTAAGCCCGACGGAGTAGCCCTTCCAAGCGGGCGGAAGGCACTTTTTCGCGCTCATCACTGCCCCATTTTTCTTCCAGGCGTCGCAGATTTGTATCCAGACCGGTTAGCAGCGATGCGAAATCGGTATATGCATTCATATTCATATCTATATGAAACACAGGATGCTGTGCCCAGTCGGTTTCTAATTTTTCAATCGCCAAGCCTTCGAAAAGGTCTTTACGACCTTGAAAATAATACTTGATGGTCGAGAGCAACAAACTTTTGCCAAAGCGGCGCGGACGGCTAAGGAAATACTGTCTTCCCTCTGCTGCCAGCTTGTAAATCAGCAGAGTTTTGTCCACATAAAAAAAACCTTCTTCACGCAGACTTTTGTAATCCTGTACCCCGATTGGGAATTTTCTTATCTTCGTTGTCATAGATAATAACTTTTAATTGCTGCTGCAAAATTACATGAAAATATTGAGATTCACAAGCGCGAGGGATGAAAAAAGTTTTTTACAGAGGAAAGATAATCAAAGTTTACTATTGTTGCCGCGAAATGAATATCGTAATTACTGCATAAGACAAAAAATTATATTAATTTTGCATCCGCAAGCGAAGATTATGCAGCGTCTCGACGTAAATTTGCGTCGTGCCTTGACGTAACGCTACGTATAACCTCGACGTAACGCTGCATATAGCCTCGACGTAAATCCATGCCTTGCCTGCAAGAAGTCATTTAAGAAGTAAAGTATTATTATTAAACATATTAGATCATGCAAATTGAAAAGTATTCATTCGGAACCGGCGACCGTTTCGCTCATCAGGGCGAAGCGCAACTGAAGGCTTTAATGCAAGCGTCAAAAGCATTGGGACTGGACATTGTGCCTGTTTGGAACAAGTCGAATCGCGAACACACTATCGTACACTCTACTCCCGCCGACACGCGCAGGGAGGCTGACGATACCGTGAAAGCGCTTGGATATGAAGGCCGATATTTTGTTGATGCCGACCATATCAACCTGAGCAATGTTGACAAGTTCATTGATTATTCGGACTTTTTCACGCTCGACGTAGCCGATTATATCGGTCAGCAAGCGCCGCCGTCCGACATCGACGCTTTCGTGGCGGCCAACAAAAAATACACCGGACAGTTGCAAATCCCCGGCATAGCCACACCTTTTGATGTGCCGGAAGAACTGTTGCGCGACATCGCCGGCAAATTCCTTTATGCCGTTCGGGAAGCAGGCCGGATATACCGCCATATCGAAGCAGCGAAAGGCAAGGACAACTTTGTGGCTGAAGTGTCGATGGATGAGGTTAACGACGCACAGTCGCCTGTCGAGATGTTTTTTATCCTGAGCGCCATAGCAGACGAAAAGATACCGGCGCAAACGATTGCTCCCAAGTTTACAGGACGCTTTAATAAAGGCGTTGATTATGTAGGCAACGTCGCGCAGTTTGCCAAAGAGTTTGAGGAAGACCTGCTGGTGATTGACTTTGCGGTGAAAGAGTTCGGATTGCCCGACAACCTCAAACTGAGCATACATTCCGGCAGCGACAAGTTCTCCATCTACCCTGTCATGGGCGAACTGATTAAGAAATACGACAAGGGCATCCACGTGAAAACGGCAGGCACTACATGGCTTGAAGAGATTATCGGACTTGCGGTAAGCAGGGACTATGAAGCCGTTGATTTGGCCAAGGCAATCTATTCCGGAGCGCTTGGCCGTTTCGACGAGTTGTGCGGCCCTTACGCCACCGTCATCGACATCAACAGGGCGAAGCTCCCGCCACCGACAGAAGTAGAGCACTGGTCGGGCGAGAAATTGGCCGACACTCTTCGCCACATACCCGGTCATCCCGATTACAACCCGAACTTCCGCCAACTGATACATGTAGCCTACAAGGTGGCGGCCGAATACGGCTCGATATATACCGACGCTTTAGAGCGGAACAAGGAGACAGTCGGCCGGCAGGTTACAGAGAATATCTACGACCGGCATATCAAGCGCTTGTTCGGCATGAAAAAATATCTCGTACCGGTTTTATTCTTTTGCTGTTTCTTTGTAAAGACAAACGCACAGATTCTGTGGTTTGACCGTCCGGCAGGACAGTGGGAATCGACCCTTCCGCTGGGCAACGGACGTATCGGCATGACGCCCGACGGCGGCATAGAAAAAGAAACCCTTACGCTGAACGACATCACCTTATGGTCGGGAGGAGTGCATGACGCCGACAATCCCGATGCCGCCCGATATCTTCCCGAAATCAGGCAGTTGCTGTTCGAGGGGAAAAACGATCAGGCGCAGGAATTGATGTACAAGACATTTGTTTGCAAGGGAGGAGGCTCCGGTGGCGGCAAGTTCGGATCTTTTGAGATGCTGGGTAGCCTGCACATCGATTACCGGTATCCTTCGGAACATGTAACAGCCGGACGGTACCGGCGACAACTGTCGTTGAACGATGCTACGGCAAGCATGTCTTTCGTGTCGGACGGAGTAACCTACACCCGCGAATATCTTGCTGCATTCGGCCACGACGTACTGGTAGTCCGTCTTTCCGCCTCAAAAAAGGGATGTTTGAACTTTACGGTCGGCATCGACCGTCCGCAAGCTTTTGAAACAACGCTTGACGGCGACGTTCTGCTGATGAAGGGACAGCTGAACAACGGAACAGACGGCAAGGGGATGCGCTACAATGCCCGGGTAAAAGTGATACCGGCAGGCGCAGGCAAGGTATCCGGCAGGGATAACCGGATAGAGTTGACCGGCGCACAGGAAGCCTTTATCTTTGTTTCGGCAACCACGGACTACAAGGATCCCCTGTTCGAGTCGAAATGCCAAACCCTGCTGCAACAGGCAGTGGCGGCGAAATACGCCGATATCAAGACCGGGCACGTCAAAGCATACCGTCATTATTTTGACCGGATGCACCTGCATCTGAAACCCCATCCCGGCAAGGATACCATTCCTGCCGACCGTCGCCTGCTCGCCTTTGCCGCCGACCCTGCCGACAACGGACTTGTAGAACTCTATTTCCAGTATGGACGCTACCTGCTCATTTCGAGCGCCCGTCCCGGACTGTTGCCTCCCAATCTGCAAGGTTTGTGGGCAAACTCCGTACGTCCTCCGTGGAACAGCGACTATCACCTCGACATCAATGCACAAATGAATCACTGGCCTGTAGAGCCAACCAACCTTGCCGAGCTGCATCAACCGCTGATACAACTGATCGAAAGCCTTGTGGAGCCGGGCCGACGGACAGCCAAAGCGTTTTATAATGCCGACGGCTGGATATCGCACGTGATAACCAACGTATGGGGATTCACTTCGCCCGGCGAACATCCCTCGTGGGGCGCTACAAATACCGGAGGCACATGGTTGTGCGCCCACCTCTGGGAACATTACGACTACAGTCGGGACAGGCAGTATCTGCAACGGATATATCCGGTACTGAAAGGCTCGGCGGAGTTTTTCCTGAGCATTCTTGTTCCCGAACCCAAGCATGGCTGGCTGGTAACTGCCCCTACCACCTCTCCCGAAAATTCGTTTTATCTTCCCGAAACCCGCAAGTCTGCCAGCGTCTGCATGGGTTCTACCATGGACAATCAGCTGGTGCGCGAAACATTCAGCAACGTCATCGCGGCAAGCGAGATACTGAATGTGGATGCCGATTTGCGCAACAGGCTGAAAGAATCCGTCACCCGGCTACCGCCCAACCGTATAGGCAGCGACGGACGCCTGATGGAGTGGCTCGAAGAGTATGAAGAAACAGACCCGCATCACCGGCACGTGTCGCATCTTTATGGACTGTATCCCGGCGCTCAAATCACACTTAAAGGTACTCCCGACTTGGCCGAGGCAGCCCGGAAGGCTCTTGAGGCGCGTGGCGACGGCGGTACCGGATGGTCGCGTGCATGGAAAATAAACTTCTGGGCACGGCTCGGCGACGGCAACCATGCCTATACCCTGCTTTGTAATCTGCTAAAGCCTACGTTCGACAGCAAAATGGACTATTCCGACAGTGGCGGTACCTACCCCAACCTGTTTTGCGCTCATCCGCCGTTCCAGATTGACGGCAATTTCGGTGGAAGCGCCGGTATTGCGGAGATGTTCGTGCAAAGCCATTCCGGCGTGATAGAACTCTTGCCGGCCTTGCCCGACGCGATACCCGACGGTTCGTTCGACGGCATGCGGGTGCGCGGCGGCGCTGAAGTTTCTGCGGCATGGAAGGATAAGAAACTGACGTCGGCTACATTGAAAGCCACTGCCGACAATACTTTCAAGTTTCGCATACCCGGTAACGTCCGGTGTACCTTCACCAAAGGAAAAAAAAGCATCCATCCGGAAATCGCGGACAATGTGGCTATCATTCCGCTCAAGGCAGGGGAAACAGTTACAACGCTTATGAAAACAATATGAGCAGCGGGAAATCGTCATCACCCGATGCAAGCCTAAAGACACTTACAACTGTAACAATCGGTATTCCTGCCTACATAATCGGCTTGGACAAGTCGAAACAATATACCGCAAAGGAATTGAAGGCCTACGGGCTGATTTCCATCCACTACTGTAGATATGGCTTCAAAAGCCAAGTATCTGTTTGAGGGTACGGTAGCGGGCGGCGCTGATTCTTATCTTCTCGCCGCCAGAGAGCATTACCTGCTGCTTCTCGCCATATCGCTCTATGCGGCTTATGAAGTTGATGTTGACGATATACGAACGGTGAATACGGACGAAACTGTCTGTCGGCAAAGTATTTTCGGCTTCGTTCATCGTCTGTTCTTTCAAAAAACTGCTTTCGGCGGTGTTGATGGATATATAGTCACCGTCGGCTCTTATGAAGATGACCTCGCTTACAGGGATGATTTTTATCTTCTGCCCTACACGCACTGTAAACCGTTCAATGACCGGTTTACCGGCAGTTTGCTCCGGCTGCGATTCGTTACAGGGATCTGCCGCTACAGCGACTTCCCTCTTGCAGTAAGCGAGGTACAGCAAACGGACAATAATGTAGATTAAAAGTGTAATCAACGTGCGGACAGGTATGGTCGAGGCGAACATGCCGAACTGCGACGGAAAACTCAGATAAACTGCCAGGGACTCGATACCGGTTACAGATATGCCTGTCAGGAGAGTTATTGCCATAACGGCTATAAAGTTATACTTCGGAACGGAGTGTGCGGGCGTGGCAAACCTGTAAACGTTCCAGAGAATAAAGCCTGTCAGACAAAGCATTATTCCGTATATCAGAGCGTCGGCTACTGCGAGTGCAAGGGCTATCCCGCCTGTCCAGACCCCCGACTGGCTGCCGACCGCAAAAGCATATATCGCAGCGACCGTAAAGCACGCCGCGACATAGCTTTTAATGTA
>JAITPV010000021.1 GCA_031289275.1 Tannerella sp. | reverse complement strand
TGGCAGTGTCAGGATGTTCTTTGCCCAATACCTTTTCACGGATGGCTAAAGCCTTCAAATTCCATTCCAAGGCCTCGGCATACTTTTCCTGATGATCATAGACTAATGCGATGTTGTTACAGGTGGTGGCAGTGGCAGGATGTCCTTTGCCCAATACCTTTTCACGGATGGCTAAAGCCTTCAAATTCCATTCCAGGGCCTCGGCATACTTGCCCTGATTATAATAGACTGCTGCGATGTTGTTATAGGTGGTGGCAGTGTCAGGATGTTCTTTGCCCAATACCTTTTCACGGATGGCTAAAGCCTTCAAATACCATTCCAAGGCCTCGGCATACTTGCCCTGGTTTTTATAGACTAATGCGATGTTGTTACAGGTGGTGGCAGTGTCAGGATGTTCTTTGCCCAATACCTTTTCAAAGATGGCTAAAGCCTTCAAATTCCATTCCAAGGCCTCGGCATACTTTCCCTGATTATCATAGACTAATGCGATGTTGTTATAGGTGGAGGCAGTGTAAGGATGTTCTTTGCCCAATACCTTTTCAACGATGGCTAAAGCCTTCAAATACCATTCCAAGGCCTCGTCATACTTTCCCTGATTACGATAGACTCCTGCGATGTTGTTACAGGTGGAGGCAGTGTAAGGATGTTCTTTGCCCAATACCTTTTCACGGATGGCTAAAGCCTTCAAATACCATTCCAATGCTTGGGGATAGTCTGCCAATGCGTTAAATCCATATCCTAAAAAGTGGTATAGATTTCCTGTTTCCGCGGTTTCTTTTTCAGCAGATAATCCGGTTACGGAAACTGTGTGAGGAACAAGTTCGAGGAAATAAGCCCGGGATTCAGCCGTTGAAAAGTTAAAATATCTGAGTTTATCCATAATTTGCAGACAAGGAAGTATCCAGTCCTGTTGTTCGCTTTGGAGGCTGTCGCGGATTACTTCCTGCATAAGGCGGTGCATACTGATTTTGCCGTCTTTATCTATCCCGATTAAGGAATATCGGGTAAGTTCCGTCCTAATGTCAGCGAACTGCAATTTAATTTTTACATCGGTCTGTAAAGGCTCCGGTAGAAATTCTGCTGCTTCGCTAAACCATCTGTAAGGGAGATTCTCCGGCGCAAAGAAAGCACAGAGATTCAATAACTGTTTTGCGCTCTCGCTCTTTATCTTGTCGAAAGAGATATTCCAAGTGGTATATACGGTTTTGTTTTCTATATTCGGATATCTTTTCAGAATCTCCATACGAGTGCTTTCGTACAGTTCGAGATAGGAGGCATAAGTTGTTCCTTTCACATTAACAATATAAGCTGCTGCCTGCTCCAATGCCAAAGGAAGGCGTCCAAGCGCTTCAATCAGTTCTTCCTGCTTGGCGGTATCCGTCAGTTTGGTGTAATCGTCCAGAAAGGCTTTTGCATCCTCCGGCGAAAAGACTTCGGTATCAACCGTTGTAGCGATGCTGTGCCAAACGTCGTTGCGCGAAGTAATCAGGATATGCCGTTGTTCGGGGTTATGATTGGGGCGGTATTTGTCGAGTGTATCCAAATCTTCGGCATTATCATAAATGAAAAGCCATTTATCATGTTGCAGCATCCAGTTTTTAACCGCTTCTACGATGGCGTCCATGCTTGCGTCGGCGTTTACTATTCCTTTCTTGTTGGCAAAGTCGGAATAGTTGCTTTCTATCGTGGCAGCCGATTCGGCATTTACCCACCGGACACATTCATATTCATACGCATAACGATAAGCATACTCAAGAGCAATAGCCGTTTTCCCGATACCACCGGTTCCTTTTACTGCCTGTAAGGAAACATTCTTTCCCTCCCGGAAGTTCAGCCTAATCTCTTCCAACTTCTCAACACGACCAGTGAAATGCGTATTTCGATTGGGAAGATTGTTGAAGAGGCGTTTCCCCCTGGCGGTTATTTTGGCTTCATGGTTTTTCTTCATTTCCTGAAGCTCAACAACAGTATAGACGGTATCTTTACCGTCAATTATCGTATGATGTTTTTCACACAACAAAATAAGGTTCTGAATACTGCTGCGATACTCATCGTTTGAAGCATCGTTATAACGTTTACCGCCGGGCGAGGCAGCTTCTATATGGCAAATCCTGCCATGATTTGTTCCATACACCGTATTGTACAGCATTTCCTTGCATTCAGGATGAGCACATTGATTTCCGGACAAGGCATAAAGCCCTTTTTCTGTTATGCTGCTGATATTTCGCGCTTCATTTGCTTCCATTGTTTTCTTTGTATTGATTGTTTTCCAATGTTCCGGCTATCCATGTTGCCCATTGTTCGTCGTTACCTGTGTAATTGATGAAAAAATCTTTCTTATTCGTAGCCATGCTGTTTGTATTGCTTTATTTTTATGACGCAAAAGTAGTTTTTTCTTCCGAATAAAGGGAATTTTGCCATTATTTATTCCGGTCGGGCATCAAACAGGCAGGTTTGCGTCATTCATTACAGGGGGAAAAATACATTATACATTGACATGTTATGAAAATAACTCATATCTTTGCAGCCGCTGGAAGGGGGAAAGCAAGATAACGGTTTGTCTGTCCACGTTATTTGCATAATCAATCAGGTAAACAATAGAATGTAGAAACTTAAAAAGAAAGGAACGGGAAATTATGGAAGAAGAAAAAAAAGGCTATCAGCGAATGGCTACTTACGAAATTCTGGTGCACGAACTCACCGGGATGCGGGTTATTCAACTCTTTGTGAATGATCGAAACGTGATCTGTATCCCGATAGAGATGCTTGCCGTACATACATTTTTCAGAAGCATCCTGGCGCCCGACCATCCCGAAAAACTTGTACACGACGTGATCCTGAATATCATATCGGAGTTCAAGTCAAAAGTGATGGAAGTGTTGATATACGATCTGCAGGGGGATCTTTACCTTACCAAAATGCTTCTCAGAGACGCCGACGGCAGGGAACATTACATAGAACTCGAATCGAGCGACGCCTTTGCGATAGCGCTCAAAGCGCCCTGCTATGTATATGTGTCCGACGAAGTATTCCGGCAGTACGCACAAAGTCGCATCCGCTGGTACGACGCTTATGCGCCCGACCTGATCGAACGGTTGCGCGAAATTGACGCCGAATCGTTCGTGATGTATCCCGAATATGACTTGAAACTCTTTCTTCAAAAGGCTATTGAAGTGGATGAGTATGAGATAGCAGCCGTTATCCAAAAAGCGCTCACAAAGAGCTGAAACGGTAAAAATCGTTAGCTCTTTAAAAAACCATATTCATATACTTTCGGCTCTATTTTCTTTGCCGGAATTTTGAGTTTGTCGCGCAGGTCGGTTATTAACCGGGTGTAGGTTTCGTCTTCGCTTTTGGCGTTCATCTTGCCTTGTTCGTTTCTGCCTTGAAAGTGACACACACCCTCTTTCTTTTTTATGTTCTTGAGCCGTACGGCAAACAACAACCAACGGTAAACAAGATACAAAACAGAAACTAATGAATAATAAAAATAGAATCATAACCAGTCAACTTTTTTAGGACGTGACAATGATTACAATATCAATTTAAACACGGAGGCGCCTTGTAGGAGTTGCCCCATTTTTTCGCGTTGTTATACCGTTAACATGGTATTCTTGCAAAAAAACATCGCAAAAACGTCTTTTCATTCATAAAAAAAATAGTATCTTTGTCACTCAAAAAGCAATCTTTGTGACAAATATAGCAGAAACCCCCTTAATGAAACAATACTTCGATATTAAATCGAAGCATCCGGATGCCATTTTGCTATTTCGCGTAGGCGATTTTTATGAAATGTACGGCCAAGACGCTGTTGTTGGCGCCGGAATTTTAGGCATCGTTCAAACCAGACGCAGCAATGGGACAGCCCCGTATATCGAAATGGCCGGCTTTCCGCATCATGCGCTTGATACCTATTTGCCGAAACTGGTTCGCGCCGGCAAACGGGTGGCCATTTGCGACCAATTGGAAGACCCCCGGATGGCCAAAAAATTGGTGAAGCGGGGAGTGACCGAATTAGTCACTCCCGGTATATCCATCAACGACAATATCCTCGATCACAAGGAAAACAACTTCCTTGCCGCCGTGCATTTCGGGAAAAACGCTTGTGGCATTGCCTTTCTCGACATCTCGACAGGAGAATTTCTGACCGCCGAAGGCCCGGTCGACTATATTGATAAACTGTTGCATGCCTTTGCGCCCAAAGAAGTGTTGGTCAGGCGAGACAAGCAACTGTTTTTTGAAGAAACCTTCGGCAGCCATTTCCTCCTATTTATGATGGAAGACTGGGCTTTTCATCCGGAAACAGGAACCGAATGGCTACTGAAACATTTTGAAACAACCAGCCTCAAGGGATTCGGCATACATGAATTGCAACAAGGCATCATTGCCTCCGGCGCCATTTTAATCTACCTTGATATTACGCAACATAAGCAGATTTCGCATATTTCGGCCATTTCACGTATCGAAGAAGAGCGATTTGTCAGGCTGGATAAATTTACGGCTTATCATCTGGAGTTGATCCGGACGATGAACGAGAACGGGACGGCGTTAATTGATGTGCTCGACAAAACTTCGTCTCCTATGGGGACGCGCCTGTTGAAACGGTGGTTACTTTTTCCCTTGAAAGAGATACCCGCCATCCAAAAACGGCAAAACGTGGTGGAGTATTTCGTTCATCATCCGGACTTGAAAGATCAGTTAGCTCATCTTGTCGGCAAAGTCAATGACTTGGAACGCATCACGTCCAAAATTGCCACGGGGAGAATTTCTCCTCGCGAAATGCTTCAACTGAAAGTGGCGCTCCAGGCCATCGAACAGATTCAGTCCCTGTGTAAGGCCGGCGACGAGCCGGAATTGAATGTCATCGGCGAGCAGTTGGATATTTGTGCCACCATTCGCGACCGGATAGAAAAAGAGATCGTAAACGACCCTCCGGCGCTGGCGAGCAAAGGCGGCATGATCGCCGCAGGAGTCAATCAGGAATTGGACGAGTTGCGCAAAATGGCGTATTCGGGTAAAGATTATCTGCTGCAAATACAACAACGCGAAGGCGAACAAACCGGTATACCGAACCTGAAAATCGCCTTTAACAGTGTGTTCGGTTATTATATAGAAGTGCGCAACACGCACAAAAGCAAAGTGCCTGCCGAATGGATACGCAAACAGACCTTAGTCAATGCGGAACGTTACATTACGGAGGAACTGAAGAAATATGAAGAAAAAATCCTGGGGGCGGAAGAGCGCATCTTTGATTTGGAAATGGCGCTTTTCAATATATTAGTGATCACTTTGGCCAAATATATGCTGCCGATTCAAAAAAATGCGCATTTGATCGCCCAGCTTGATTGCCTGCTCTCTTTTGCCTACAGTGCAATTGACAACCGGTACGTTAAGCCGGTCGTAGACGATTCGGATGTTATCGACATCAAAGAGGGACGCCATCCGGTTATCGAACGGCAATTACCCCCGGACAAGCCCTACATTGCAAATGATGTTTATCTGGATCGTAAAAAACAACAAATCCTCATCATCACGGGGCCGAACATGGCCGGTAAATCGGCCTTGCTGAGGCAAACGGCGCTGATTACGCTGATGGCGCAGGCCGGCAGTTTCGTTCCGGCCGAAAAGGCGCGTATCGGACTGGTCGACAAAATCTTTACCCGTGTGGGGGCATCCGACAATATCTCGGCCGGCGAATCGACCTTTATGGTGGAAATGAATGAAGCGTCGGAGATTCTGAACAACCTCTCCCCGCGCAGCCTGATCCTTTTCGATGAACTGGGACGCGGCACAAGTACGTATGACGGCATCTCCATTGCCTGGGCTATCGTGGAACATATTCACGAACATCCGGGTGCGACCGCCCGAACCTTGTTTGCAACACATTATCACGAACTAAACGAAATGGAACACTCGTTCAAGCGTATCAAAAACTTTAATATCTCCGTAAAAGAGGCCGAAAACAAAGTGATTTTTCTGCGCAAACTGACGCCGGGCGGCAGCGAACACAGTTTTGGCATCCATGTAGCCAAAATGGCCGGTATGCCCAAAAGCATTGTCAAACGCGCCGGTGAAATACTCAAACAGTTGGAAAACGAAAATACGCAAACCGGTGTCAACACAAAACCGGTAAAGAAGATTGCCTCCGGAGGCGAAGGTTTTCAGTTAAGTTTTTTCCAACTGGATGATCCCATCCTCAGTCAGATACGCGACGAGATAAAAAGTATTGACATCAACAACTTAACTCCGCTGGAAGCGTTGAACAAACTGAGCGAAATCAGACGGATTATCGGAAAATGAACCATGATTAAGTGTAAATCATGGTTCTTTGTTGTTTGATATTTTATTCGACCGGGGCTTATTAAGGATACTCCACTGCATTGGCAAGATCGAATCGTTTTTTCCCGGCGAGGATGCTTTTTCTGTTCTCCTGTTCAATCGTGCGATGTTCGAGATACTTCTCTTCACGCCACTGATCCAATGAACAAGACATGAATCCGGCAAGGTCGTTGACGCCGCTTTGTTGTATTCGTTCGCTTCCGGCCGCAATAATTTGTAGCGCCTCTTCGTATCCTTCCGCGTCTTTTTGTTTCAGGTCTTTGAGCGCCTGACTTTTTGCCGGTTCGTCGAAGTTGATAGCGCCGGAAGCTGCTTCTTGCAATGTAATATCTTTTCCTGTAAGTTCCTTCAAACGATTTGTTTCCTCGAAAGTCAGGGGACTTCTTCCGAACGGATTGTCTGGATAGGAGGTCGCATACGACGGGTAGTAAGGCGCATTGAGGTCGATCCATGTGATTAATTTGTCCATACTCAGACTGTCCATCTGTATTCCGGCATGACCGTTTTTCAGTACCGTAATTAATTTGCTTGCGCTTGCTCCCCACGAACGGGCGGGCATCGTTTGCGCCGGACCGGCTCCTACCGCACGAATGTATTGTTTATGCCAAAGTTCGGCGTAGGACGTGTTGAAGACCTGCGCCGTTCCACCCGACAAGTCCAGCGTTTGCCCTGCTTTCGCGCCGGGTTGGTGGCATTGCAGACAAAGACGGTCAAAGACAGGTTGCACTTCTTCACAGTAACTGAACTCGTCTGTTTTTCCTTGCCAGGGCTTCGGTCGATG
The DNA here is from genome assembly GCA_031289275.1 of Tannerella sp. Classification (GTDB taxonomy): domain Bacteria; phylum Bacteroidota; class Bacteroidia; order Bacteroidales; family Tannerellaceae; genus Tannerella. Next base: position 1,146 of record JAITPV010000021.1, on the reverse strand, counting down.
AGGTTTTCCGGCAAAAGCGAGGGCTGTCCTGTGCTTCTCCCGTGAGGCAGTGATGCGCCTGTCGTCGTGACAACCGATACAGCCGTTTTGTTCGCCCGGTTGCACCATCGTACCGCTACGCATGGATTGTATCATCATGCCGTCGTTATCCAACAACTGGAAGAACACGAATTTTTCGGATGGCACCTCGAAATAGGCGGAACCATCTTCGTTCACCGGCACTGTGCCCAGTATTTTCTTGTTGTTGAAATCATTCCAGTTCATGGCAGGCATGATGGCTCCTTGTCCGCTCCATCCTTGCATAGACCAGAATCGTTTTTCGGGGGTTTCAATGATACGGAGGTATTTCACCTCGCCTCGTTTTACGCCTTCCATATGAGTCCCTTTGTACACATCCTGCACGTAAAAGAAGCCGACCGAATCCGTCAGGTTACGGCGTGAGGGAATCACCGGCGGACGTTGGCGAGCTGCGAGAGGTACAGGATCGTAACAGCCCAAGGAATCTTCGGCATATAGCAAGAGTTCGTTTCCACAAGTATCCAGCAGATAAAGTCCCATCCGTTCGCGATCGTTCTTTATTTGCCCCGAACAGATAAAATACGTATCATTCAACGGATACGGATCTTCAAATTTCTGTTCGATCCACGCCATATTGTCAATGCCGTAGTAGGGGGAATGATCGCTCTCCCAGACTTGTTGTTTGGCTGATTCGGGCCATGTCCGGTCGACAGGTTCGGGTCCGTCCATCCCGACTCTCCGGTCAACTACCGCTATGGCGCCCCACGGGCGGTCGTGACACGATCCGAACACGCAGACAGCCTTGCCCGTACCGGGTATGATTCTTGCGTCTATCACAGCTCCGGGCGAAGGCGTATTGTTTCCCCAGTAGAGGGCATGGTTTGTGCCGTCGGGGTTGGAAGTCCAAAGGCTTTGAGCATCGCCGAAATTACGATCTACATATTCCCATCGGTCGTAAAGTATCCGTCCGTCGGGCATCAAAGAACCGTGACCGTCGAAAAGCGGATTTTTACTGATTTGATAGATATTGCTTCCGTCCGGTTCCATCCGGTAAAGATTACCCATGATGTGACGGTTGCACATGCAATATTTAGGTTCGCGGGTAGAGGTAAAAGCGATGTGGTCGTC
>JAITPV010000214.1 GCA_031289275.1 Tannerella sp. | reverse complement strand
ATTTCCTCATCTCTCCAATTTTTGGCACAATCGTTATCAAAAAGCGTTGATTCCTGGGCGGTGTATCAGGTGTATCTCTTGGAGTTCCTTTGACACCACTACCCGCAATCACAATCTCGCAATTTCTTAGTCTGTCCAAACCAACATTATTTGCTTTCCAAAAATTCACCAGCGATTGCGCTCGGTGATAACTTAAATCATCATTCCCTCTCCAACCATCATTTGACGCTTGTCCCTCAACAACAATAAGATATTTAATGTTTTCTTCTTCCGGATACTTTAAAATCAAATCCTTGATTGCTTTTCCTGCTTTTATCAATTCATCACGCGTATTAGAAGAAATCTTTGTTGCGACATACATTCGACTCCTTCGGAGTCGCACCTCTTCGGTCATGGCGGTTGCTATAAACATACGACCCGCCGGGTCGAGGGATAATTATTGTATTCATCATTCTTTCATTTGTCCGAACTGTGATTTCCATATGATTTAAATGATTTTCATGATTAAGAAAAAGCACTTTGGAATTAAGAGTTAAGAATGATGAGATGACTGCCGGTATTCTTCGTCGTGTTGGGTTTGATGCCTTTTCTCAACATAACTGCCGTCACTGCGAGGTACGAAGCAGTCGCCAATGCACCAAGTCTATCGGTTGTTGGGGCGATTGCTTTGCTTCGCGCGCAATGACGAGGTGCGACGGATTCCGCCGCACTGCGTATGCAATGACGAGGTGGAACGGGGGTTTTTTTGTTTCCGACCAATGAAATTTTATAATGTGTAGCTACATATTACCAATAAGTAGCTACACATTTATAATAAGTAGCTACATATTCATAATATGTAGCTACACATTAGTAATAAGTAGCTACATATTCATAATAAGTAGCTACATATCGGCAATAAGTAGCTACACATCGGTAATATGTAGCTACATATTCACAATAAGTAGCTACACATTCATAATAAGTAGCTACATATTTACAATAAGTAGCTACACATTGGTAATAAGTAGCTACACATTCACAATAAGTAGCTACACATTGGCAATATGTAGCTACAAAATACAATAAAACGAGCTTTATTTGCGTTATCATGAAAAATAATTGAACAAATAATCAATCAAAATCAGAAAGAACATGAGATATGCCTCTTATCAACCGAACAAAGATTCCGATTTCATCGCATGGGTGCGGCACATCAGCGAGCAAAGTACCCAAAACATGACAAAATGGCAACTGGACGAAACGCAAGTTGCAAAACTCAACGTGCTGACCGGCAATGCCATCAACGCATACCTCAGCAACACAAACCGTGAATTGAGGAATCACTATACGGCAGTCCAAAAACAAGCGCACTTCAAGATATTGAAGATCTTTCTGCGCAGTTATCTCAAACTCATGGCAGGAAACCAACTGATTGGCAATGCCGATATTAACGCGATGAGACTGCCCCCGCGCACGCACCACTCCAGGCAACCCCTGTCGGAGCCGGAGGATGCGCCCAACGTTTTGACCGCCACAAACAGCCCGAACACGATCACCCTCGTTATCTCCCCCATGCCGCAGGGACATCCCCTTACACACATGCGCCGCAAGGGACATTACGGGTGCATCGTTCGCTATCGTTCGGAGGGCAAAACCGAATGGAAATACGAACTCTCGACGCGCCTCAGTATGACACTCATCCTCGATGCCGAAGAAGCCGGCCACCGCGTGGTCATCTCCGCCGCATGGCTCAATCCGCGCCTCATGCGAGGCCCCTGGAGCAACGAAATAACACTGTTTGTACATTGAAACCGTCAATGCTACCGATTTTTTCAAACTAAATAAATAGATGAACATCATGTCACGAACTCTTTTTTTCCTTTTCCTCTTTGCCGGCGCAGGGTTATGTTTTGCCCAGTCGCCAAGCCGTCTGACGACCGATTTGCTGGAGCATACCGACCGCATCTTTCTCGACGGTTATCCGACCGGCCTCTCCCTTGCCGAACGGGAGACGGTCGTAGAACGTTACCAACCGACCGAAATCCGCACGCCCAAACCCTATCTGGGATGGGTGGTCAACAGCGACCGGCCAAATACGCTGCAAACCGCCTACCGCATTCGGGTTGCCTCCTCGCCGGAGTTATTGACCGGTGAGGAAGCCGACCTGTGGGACAGCGGTCGGACGGAAAGCGATCAATCCGTCGCCGTACCTTACGCCGGGAAGCCCCTGCAACCTTCCACCGTCTATTACTGGACGGTGAAAACGTGGGACAACCACGGCGTGGAAAGTCCCGACGCTTCCGCCAAGGCCTTTATGACCGCCGCCCTGCTCGACGGAGAAACGGCGCGCTACCCCTTGCAGCTTGTCGATGAACATCCGGCGCACATCCGGCAGCCGCACGCCGGACTGAGCGTTATTGATTTCGGGAAAGCCACCTTCGGCAAGCTGCGGCTCAACCTGTCGTCGGACAAAACGACCGACACCGTGCTGATCAGGCTTGGCGAACATGCCCGGGACGGACGGGTAGACCGCACGCCGGGCGGCTCCATCCGCTATGCCGAGTACCGACTGCCCCTGATGAAAGGCGCTCACAGCTACAACGTGAAAATCCGCCCCGACCAGCGCAACACCAACCGCCATGTGGACAACAGCGCCGGCGCCATCCTGATGCCCGACTACATCGGCGAGGTGCTGCCTTTCCGCTATTGCGAAATCGAAAACTACGACGCGCCGTTACATGCCGTCGACATCACCCGGCAAACGGCTCGCTATCCCTTCGACGACGGCGCCGGCGCTTTCCATTCGTCCGACAGCGTGCTCAATCAGGTCTGGGAGTTATGTAAACATTCCGTCATGGCCACCTCCTTTTTGGGTATCTTCGTAGATGGCGACCGCGAACGGATTCCCTACGAAGGCGACATCATCATCGGCCAACTGACGCGCTATGCCGTTGACCTGGCCTATGAATTTACGCGCTTCAGCAACGAATACCTTATTGAGCACCCCACCTGGCCTACCGAATGGCATCTGCAACTCGTCCTGCTGGCTTGGGCGGACTATCTCTACAGCGGCAATCCCGCCTCATTGCAACGTCATTACGACGACTACCGCGCCAAAACCCTGTCGATGTTGAAAGACGCAAACGGCCTCATCAGCACCCGCACCGGCAAAGTGACGCCCGACTTTCTGAAGAGCGTCCACCGCGAAGGGGCGAACAATTTTGTTGACATCGTGGATTGGCCCGGCACCGAGCGCGACGACTATGTCTTTACCGACTATAACACCGTGGTCAATGCCTACCATTACGAAGCGCTGCGGCTGATGAGCGAAATAGCGGGCGCAGTCGGTAAAACGGAGGAGCAATCGCAACTGGCCAACGAAGCGCTCCGGGTGAAGACACAGATGAACCGCCTGCTGCTCAATACAAAGACCGGATCTTACACCGACGGCATCGGAACGGCGCACAGCTCGCTCCACGCCAACATCTATCCGTTAGCCTTCGGCATCACGCCCGACAAATACCGCGCGAAAGCGTTGCAATTCATCCGCAGCCGCGGAATGGCTTGTAGCGTGTATGGCGCGCAGGCCTTGCTCGACGCCGTGTACAACGGGCACGATGCCGCCTACGGATTGCAACTGCTGGCTTCGACCGACGAACGCAGCTGGTACAACATGATCCGCGCCGGCTCCACCATGTCCCTCGAAGCCTGGGACGACAAATACAAATCCAATCAGGACTGGAATCATATCTGGGGCGCTGCGGCGGGCAATCTGATTTCGCGCAAGCTAATGGGGATTGAACCGATTGAACCGGGCTTCCGCAAGATACGCATCAAACCCCAGCCGGCAACGCTCCGGCAGGCTGACATAAAAGCGCCTTCGGTGCGTGGCGACATACTGGTATCGTTTGACAACCTGCCCGGCGAGAAGTTCACGTTGGAAATAGAAATTCCGGCCAATACGACGGCGGAGGTATGGTTGCCCAGGCAGTCGGAGAAATACCGGTTGACGGTGGACGAGGTCTCGCGAAAAGGAACGGTCAACGGCGATTTTGTCATTGTAGAAACCGGTTCGGGAAAACATGTCTTTGTCATGCAATAAGGATTCAATGATTCTGGGATTCAAAAATTCAAAGATGAATCACTCGGCGCTGCGGAATGGAGCAGGGTATGGGTATCCTGCATAAATTGAAGATAAACATGTTGTTCCTGTTTGGACAGAGGAAAGGTATCCGCAACGGAAGGCGGCAATATGCGGTATTTGGGAAGAAGCACCCAGACGGGAGTATAAGACGGTATGATCCGGACGGGTTGGTTGTTTGTTTTTTCAATATCAAGTGTGACGATAAGTCCTCCGTTCCGGAACCGCTCCCGCTGGTTCGACACCAAATTGCCTAATGAATACACCGTGATGGATCGGATGAGACCGTCTGCATCCGGATACGTCTCAACAGGCTGGATAACGTGCGGATGACTGCCTGCCACAATTTCCACCCCATGCCGGTGGCAAAATTCGGCTAATCGGCGTTGTTCCCCGTTGGGACGGCGGATATATTCGTCGCCCCAATGGAAGAACACAATGATGCAATCGGTCTGCGTACGGTCTATTTGTGCCAGGTCACATGCAATGGCCGAAGTGTCGATAAGATTGACAATCGCGCCTTCCGGAACAGGCATTCCGTTTGTTCCATACGTATAATTAAAAAGGGCGAACCGCATCTTGCCTGCGTTGATCCGGAGAGGATGAAAGCGCCGGTAGGACAGGCTATCGGCAAACGCACCCGTACTGGCGATGCCGAGCGAATCCAAACGGCGGGACGTGAAATCAATCCCTGCCCATCCGTTGTCACATATGTGATTATTGGCAAGGACAGCTACATCAATCCCCATATCCTGTAACACATCGGCCAACTTGGCCGGCGACCGGAACCGGGGAAACCCCGTATAAAAGGTCGAAGGCGTCAGGGTCGTTTCCAAATTGAGTATAGCCAGGTCTGCTTCCTGAAAAACAGGTTTTACATACCGGAAAGACTCCGTATAATCAAGCTCGTGTTCACCATTCCGGGCGGCAGTCACCTGCGGCAGATGTTGCATCAAGTCTCCGGCAAAAACCAGGCGCACCCGTTCGGGAGATGGAATAGCCGGCAGGAAATCTTCGGCAGGCGTACATCTTTCCGAAAGAATCGTCAGGATAAACCATAAGACGGTAATAATAAGGAGGCATATTACAAAGCCATATTTTTTCGCGCGGATCACCGTTCAACTGTTTTCATACCATGATGCGTATAAGTGGTAATTAGTAGCGATTTTCCGATTGATTTCCTTAGCCTGCTCAGGCGCAACCTTTTTCACAAACTTAGCCGGAACGCCGGCATAAATACTGCCCGGCTCCACCTGCGTATTACTCAACACGACCGAACCGGCTGCAATAATAGCTCCCTCGCCGATGACTGCATGATCCAGTACCACCGCCCCCATCCCGATCAATGCGCTGTCGCAAATCTTCGCGCCGTGGATAGTGACATTATGCCCGATGGACACATCATTCCCAATTTCGATGACCGACTTTTCATATAATGTATGCAGAACCGAACCATCCTGTATATTGACCCCATTGCCGATGCGGATCGCATTCACATCCCCCCGCAGCACGGTGCCGAACCAAATGCTGCAACCGGCGCCAATGATCACATCCCCGATGATTGTCGCATTATCTGCCAAATAAGTACCCTCGCCGATAAGCGGCGTATATCCCCTGACGGATTTAATAAGTGCCATATCTTTCTCTGTTTTTATTGATATTGGCCACAAAAGTATGTTAATATCTTCATTTTGGGAAAAAAAAGGCGGAAAAATTTTGCAGGCGATTAAATTTTCGGTACTTTTGTGGCCGATTTTTACGGATGAAACATTAAAATATAACAAAAATTTGATTTATGATCGTAGTTCCATTAAAAGAAGGCGAAAGCATTGAAAAGGCGCTGAAAAAGTTTAAACGGAAGTTTGAAAAAACAGGTGTAGTAAAAGAATTGAGAAGCCGTCAGGCATTCATAAAACCCTCTGTAGAAAAGAGAAAACAGCGTATTCGTGCTATTTACGTTCAGCAACTGCAACAAGCCGAAGATTAAGTCGTCCGAATAATTTTCTTTTTTTCTTGCTTTATTGAGATTTTCCCCTTATATTCGTTGCATCAAAAAGATGTGACGTAAGTATGTTTGTTGATTCATTTTTGAAATATCTTCGTTATGAAAGGGGTTATTCCATTCATACGGTGGCAGCATATACTCGGGATTTGCTCCAGTTCAAGGAGTATATCCGGGAAAATACGGAAAATATTTCATTTGACGCTCGTTTGATTGATGCAGACCAAATTCGGAATTGGATAGTAGCCTTGTTAGACCGGCAGATGTCGTCGACATCCGTTAATCGCAAGCTAAGTTCGCTGAGGTCTTTTTACAAGTTTCTTATCAAACAGGGTATTGTGGAAAAAAATCCGTTGCAACTCGTACCGGGGCCTAAAACAGGACATGTGTTACCTTATTTCGTTCGCGAGAAGGAAATAATCCAACTATTGGACGGAGATGGATTTCAGGATGATTTTGTAGGGGTACGAGACCGTTTGGTGCTGGAACTGTTTTATGAGACAGGTATCCGGCGGGCGGAATTGATCGGCATCAAACAAACGGATGTGGATTTGGACACAATGCAATTAAAAGTAAACGGGAAGCGAAATAAACAACGGCTGATCCCGTTTGCCGGTCGCTTGAAGCAGATGATAACGGATTATGTGGAATTGAGGCAAAAAACAATGGAAGACGGAAGCGACAGTTTTTTTGTCCGGAAAGACGGACGACCCTTGTCGCCGGCCATTGTCTATTGTATTGTGAAGAAGAAATTGTCCGGAATACCGACCCTGTCCAAACGCAGTCCGCATGTATTAAGGCATTCCTTTGCCACAAGCATGTTGAACAACGGGGCAGAGTTGAATGCGGTGAAGGAATTGCTCGGACACGGAAGCTTGGCTTCTACATCTATATATACGCACATCACATTTGAAGAATTGAAAAAAGTGTATCATGCTCATCCTCGAGCGAAAAAGTAAGGAGGTAATTATGGAAATTAAAATTCAAGCGATTCATTTTGATGTTTCGGAACGATTAGAAACCTTTGTCCAGAAAAAAGTTTCAAAGTTAGAGCAGTTTTATGACGGCATATTGACGGCGGAAGTAAACTTGAGAGTTGTCAAGCCGGAATCAGCCCAAAACAAACAGGCCGGTATCCGACTAAAGATAAAAAACAACGATTGCTTTGCCGAAAAAACAAGCGACACATTTGAAGAGGCGATTGACCACGTAACAGACGCTTTGGAAAAACAATTGGTTAAGATAAAAAAGGGTGGAAGTAAAAAAACCGCGCATAAATTTTGGAATATCATAAATAATGCCTAAATTTGCAGCCGTTTCGCCTTAAAGTGAAGCGGCTTCTATGTCTAAGCCTCTTTAGCTCAGTTGGCCAGAGCACGTGATTTGTAATCTCGGGGTCGTTGGTTCGAATCCGACAAGAGGCTCAAGGCAGACGAACAATGGTTATTCTGTTCAACACGAGGAGGGCGTTTTTGAAGATTTAGGAGAGCCGGTTGGCGAAAAAGAAACCGGTAGGATGTTAAAAATACGTAATGCCTGTGTAGCTCAGTGGTAGAGCACTTCCTTGGTAAGGAAGAGGTCCCGAGTTCAAATCTCGGCACCGGCTCAATATGTGTGGATGAATTAAATGAATATAATTTTTAAATAGAGACAATATTATGGCAAAAGAACATTTTAACAGGACGAAACCGCATGTTAACATCGGTACGATTGGTCACGTTGACCACGGCAAAACAACTTTGACGGCAGCTATTACAACTGTATTAGCGAAGAAAGGGCTTTCGGAAATCCGTTCATTCGATTCAATTGATAACGCACCGGAAGAAAAGGAAAGAGGTATTACCATTAATACTGCTCACGTTGAATATGAAACGGCAAATCGTCACTATGCCCATGTTGACTGTCCGGGTCATGCCGACTATGTGAAGAACATGGTAACGGGTGCTGCCCAAATGGACGGCGCCATCATCGTAGTAGCAGCTACGGACGGTCCGATGCCCCAGACACGTGAACATATTCTTCTGGCTCGCCAGGTAAACGTTCCGAAATTGGTCGTTTTCATGAACAAATGCGATTCTGTGGATGACGAAGAAATGTTGGAACTCGTTGAAATGGAAATGAGAGAACTCCTTTCATTCTATAATTTTGACGGAGATAATACCCCTGTAATTCAGGGTTCTGCTTTGGGCGCCTTAAACGGTGATGCCAAATGGGAAGATAAAGTGATGGAATTGATGGAAGCCGTAGACACATGGATTCCGTTACCTCCGCGTGATGTTGACAAACCGTTCCTGATGCCGGTTGAAGACGTATTCTCTATCACAGGACGTGGCACGGTGGCTACGGGTCGTATCGAAACCGGTGCGATTAAGACCGGTGAAGAAGTGCAGATTATCGGTTTAGGTTCGGAAGGACGGAAATCGGTGGTAACCGGCGTTGAAATGTTCCGTAAGATTCTGGACGATGG
>JAITPV010000209.1 GCA_031289275.1 Tannerella sp. | reverse complement strand
CCTTTTCCCAGGTCGGGCGTCACGATAATCAACTCTGCGGGATGATTGACGACGATGTCCGAGGGATCGACCGGCGTAAGCGCGTCCGTATCCGTGTTGCGGAAGCGGATGCCGACGGCAGGATTCTCTCCGGCGATCTTGATCTTGTAGCCGGCGATCTTCAGGTTGCGTCCGGGCGTGACCAGGTCGTTCACGGAACCGGTCCTGACGTCTACCACCTGTCCGATATGTCCGTCGGTATCGGCCACGCCGAGGATGTCGACAGTGATATTGTCCTTCTCCTGCCGCAGCAGTGCACCCTGGTGAAATTCAAATACGAGGGTGTGTTTCTCCGGGTCGAACTTCTCGTCCGGTGTGTTGAACACGCCCTTAATATGCACCGAAACGGTAAACCATCCGGTATTGACGGCAAACCCGTCGCAAAGTTGGTAAGCCATTTCCTTGAGCCAGAGATTGACGGCATGTTCCATAGCTGCCACCGAGATGTCAGCTCCGCCGCGTGCAAAGGCCAGTTCACAGATTTGCCGAATGTTGAGCGTCCGATCCGCAAGTATACGTGCGATAAAATCGTTCTTGTCGGGCGTCAACAGATTTTTGTACAAATACGCCTTAATGCGATGATAAATATTTCCCATAGTGATTGAAATTAAATAATTTATAATATGAATAGATATGAAAAAACCTCCGGCCGAAAGGATGGTAATCCTTCCGGCAGGAGGTTATATGATTTGTTGTAAAAATAAAGCGGTATACAGGGTAAAAAAGAGGTGGGTTTTCTTGTGTAATTAATTGATTCTTCTTATCTCCGCGCGTGCGTGACCCCAGGTTTGTATCTCTCTCTCTCTCTCTCTCTCTCTCTCTCTCTCTCTCTCTTAACAAATGATTGCACAATGCCAAACCGCATCCGTTAAAGATGTTTAAAGCAGAGGGATATGTAAAAGATGCCTTCATACGCTTGTTCTTCTTCTAAAGTTTGTACTTTGTTATAATACCGGCCACAAAAATACATTTCTTTTTGATGAAGGATGCCTTTATGACATATTAATTCGCACAATTTTTTATTTTTAGTAATTGCGCGGATGATAAGTCAAAATACGGTTCCCTGATTTTCTGCGATTTACATAGTCGCCTGTCCCCCCCCCCTTATTCCCTCATTTCTTGGACAACGTAGGCCCCAATCGCTGCGCTTCATTGAGGGTTATTCATATTGAACACTCCGTGTTCCGGCGTGTTGGGATTCGCTTGTATACTCTTTTTGATCTGTGTAAATCTGCGTTTGAATCTGCGTCATCTGCGTGCAATAATGTAACTCCCCTGGTTGTATGGGCGACTGCTTCACTGCGTTCGCAATGACGGGGAATGATGAAACCGTACGAGGGTTCAACTAATTCATAATTGTTTTATTTGTTCTGCCAGGAGCACGGTATTTTGCAGATAGGGGTATTCTTTTTCAAAGTATTCGCTGAAAATGCCTTTCTGCAGGTTTTCTTCTATCTGCTTTTTCATCCACAATTTCCCATTCTTTTGCTGAATATATTTGGCAAACTCTTCTTCGGTTTTCAACGTAATGGCGTAGAGCGTCACCAAAGAACTTACTTTTTCGTTTTCAAACAAATACCGAATCAAAAAGCGCGGTTTCAGCAACTGTCCCGGCAGAAGCCTTCCGACCAGTTCCCGAAGCGTTTGTTCCAGGGTACGCTTGAATAACACATAACCCAAAAACGGATAGTCCAACATGCGCGGCGAAACGGGCGAATCGTCCGCCCGCGCCGTCAGGTACAACATGCTCTGATAGATCACCGCTACACGCACCACGGGGTGGCAATATTTTACGCCGGAGCCAAAGCTTACCGAATAGGCGATGCGCCCGATCACTTTCCCGTTGTTGTTCAGTACCGGCAACCAGGTTTCACGCAGCAAACGCCTTTTCACGATGGACAGGCGTACCTGCTCGTAGAGAACGACGAACATGCCGATCATGAAAGGCGCTTCGTGGTAGAGAAAACGATCGACCATGATATTCCGGACATTTTCAAAGAAAATGATGTAGAAAAGGAGAATGAAGAAATGCAGCGTATACAGGTTTTGCATGATCTGGGCGACATGGAAATATTCCGCCAGAGCGGTCTGGAGCCGGGCATGTTTCATCACCGGATGGTTGGATTTGCGGACATGTTTGAGGATCGTCCGCCTGCTTGAACTTGATAATGAAAGCACCGCCACCAGGAGCCACTCCGTCATCAGCGGGGAATAATTATACAGGGCCGGCTCCAGATTGGAATAATAGACACAGGAGTATAAGACAAGCGTAACCGACGACGGGAGCAGCATGAACAGATAGATTCTGTCTCTGAACAAATTGCTGAAAATGATGATGCTTGCCACGCAACTAATCACCGCAACGACAAACGAAATACGATACGGGTAAAAGTTACTCAGAAGCATCAACAGCAATACCGGCAACAGCCCGATCGACTGACTGCTTAATCCTTGTCGCTGTTCGACTTTATTCGTATATTTCTGGTTCTGATTCATCGCGTTTCAATAACAATTGCTCTGTGTAAATTGTTTGTTTTTTCAGCATGACTTTCGGCGTGATAAGAGGAGCGAACCAGGGGTGCGCTTTCTACATGCAGAAAGCCTTTGGAGATGGCCAGCCTGCGATAGGCTTCAAACTGTTGCGGCGTCAGATATTCGGCGACCGGCATATTCTTTCGCGAGGGTTGCAGGTATTGTCCGATGGTCAGCATGGAAACGCCCGCACGCAAAGCGTCGTCCATCAATTCTTCCACTTCCGGCGCTGTTTCGCCCAAACCGGCCATGATGCCTGTTTTTGTACGGATGCCCTGCGCCGCCACCCGCGACAATACGGCTAAGCTCGTTTCGTAGCGGGCGGCGCTCCGGATCGACGGACTTAACCGCCGTACCGTCTCCAAGTTATGCGCAATGATTTCCGGCGCCGCCTCAACGACCTGATCCACCAAGTCCATCCGCCCCCGAAAATCAGGAATCAGCGCCTCCAGCGTCGTCTGCGGATTGACGGCCTTGATACGGCGAATGGTCTGCACCCAATGCCGTGCGCCGTAATCGGGCAAGTCGTCCCGGTCTACCGACGTGACGACGGCATGTTTCAAGGCCATCAGGCGGATACTTTCCGCGACCTGATCCGGCTCCGCGGGGTTCAGCGGCGCCGGCTTGCCCGTCAGGGTATGGCAGAAACGGCACGAGCGGGTACAAATCTCTCCGCCGATCAGGAACGTGGCCGTTCCCCGGCTCCAACATTCTCCCTGGTTCGGACATTTGCCGCTGACGCAAATCGTGTGCAGGCCGTGCGATTCGACAATCTGCCGCGTTGTGCGGAACTGTTCATTTCCTTTCAATCGTATTTTCAACCAATCCGGTTTGCGAACGTATGCTGTTGACATGCCCCTCCTTTTTCAGAGATTTTCGATCAGGAAATTCGTCATTCGCGTATACAGATGCAAGCGCGTATTTCCGCCGGATATGCCATGCGCGCGGTCTTTGTAAATCTGCATGTCAAACTGCTTGCCGGCCTGTACCAACGCTTCGGCATAATCGAGCGTCTGTTTGAAATGCACATTGTCGTCGGCCGTTCCGTGAATCAGGAGGAGTTTGCCCTGCAAATCTCCGGCCAGGCGGATCGGCGATGTGGCGTTGTAGCCGCTTGCGTTCTCTTTCGGCGTACGCATGAAACGTTCCGTATAGACCGTGTCGTAATGACGCCAGTCCGTGGGTGGCGCTACGGCAATACCGGCTTTGAAAACGCCGCCCCCCGTACTCATGGCCATGAGTGTATTATATCCGCCGAAGCTCCATCCCCAGATGGCGATGCGCTTTCCGTCGACGCCGGGGAGCTGCGCCAATGCTTTGGCGGCTTCGACCTGGTCTTGCGACTCGGCTTCGCCCAACCGCAGGTAGGTACACTTGCGGAACTCTTCGCCGCGGGCGCCCGTGCCGCGTCCGTCCACACAGACGCAGATAAATCCCTGAGAGGCCAGATACTGCTCCCAGCCGAAATCATAACGATCCAGCACCGATTGGGAATTAGGCCCGCTATACTGGAACATGACGACCGGATACTTTTTCGATTCGCTGAAACGAGCCGGCCTGATCACCCATGCGTTCAGTTCGTAGCCGGAAGCCGTCTGCAGGCGGATAAACTCCTTCGGCGTCCAGGCGTAACCGCTCAGGGTTTGGCTCAGGGCGGCATTGTCTTGAAGCACGCGCAACGTTTTGCCGGTTTTGGTCTCGTTCATCGTGACAATCACAGGCGTATTTACGTTTGAATAGTGGTTCACATAGTAAGCGAAGTTCCGGCTGAAGGCGGCATGATTGGTTCCTTCGCGGGTCGAAAGGCGCGTTTTCACGCCTTTGACATCTATTTTATATACCGAACGGCGCAGGGGGCTTTCTTCGGCCGATTCATAGTAGACGGTATGCGTCGCTTCGTCCATTCCCAGCAGGCCGGTGACATCCCAGTTGCCTTTCGTCACCTGGCGTTGTTCTACGCCGGTCGTCGTATATTGATAAATATGCGCATAGCCGTCTTTCTCGCTGACATACAGAAAACCGTCTTGCGTGAACCGGATATGGTTTAACCATTCCGAGTCGATATAACGCTTGTTTTCTTCCTTCAGGATCAGACGGAAGACGCCGCTCTTCGGGTTCGCATGATACATGCTGAAGACATTCTGCTGACGGTTCAGGGTCATCACAATCAATTGTTCCGGATTGGATGCAAACGTGATGCGGGGAATGTAGCTTTCCGCGTCGACAGGCGTTTGGAGCGTTTTGATGTCTTTGGTCTCTACGCTATACGAGTGAAGCGTAAGGGTTGAATTGCGCTCTCCGGCTTTCGGATATTTGTACTCGTAATAGTTCGGATAGAAGTTTTTCCCATACATCTGCATCGAATAGCCGGGCACTTCCGATTCGTCGAAACGGACGTAGGCCAGACATTCGCTGTCGGGCGACCAGGCCATCAGGTTGGTTACGGAAAATTCTTCCTCATACACCCAATCCGTCGCTCCGTTGATGACGTGATTGAAGACACCGTCTTTCGTGACCTGCACTTCGGTATTGTAGTCGAATTTCTTCAGCCGGATATTGTTTTCCTGCACAAAGGCGCACATCCGCCCGTCCGGCGAAAAGACGGGAATCATGACTTTCCCGCCGGCTTCGTTCAACGGTTGCACCATGTTCCGGCGAACGTCATATACGTATACGTCGGCCTTGAAGGAACGGCGGTAGATTGGCTCCGAGCTGCGCCAGATCAATATCCGGTAGCCGGTTGAACTGATTTCATATCCTTCAAAATCATCAAAGTCACATTCACGGGCGGTTCCGGCATGAAAGAGCGTATCGACCGGATTGCCTGTCCGGTAAGCGTATTTGACAATCATGGTGCGCTCTTTGTTCATGGCCGTATAATGTTCTCCGTCCGGCATCGAGCGTATTTCACCCACCGTGGCCGCCGCCTCGCGGAATTTCCCGTCTACGACCTCGTTTAATGCCACCCGTTTGTTTCCTTCCTGCGCCTGGATTCCACCGGCTATCAGGAACAATAATAAAAAGTTGATTCCTTTTCTTCCCATATACAAGTTTTTTAATACAGCGGACAAAGATAAACATAGTTTTAATATCTACCGGAATTTTCACTACATTTACGGCTTCATTTGTGCAAGATTCACATGGATACAAAAACAATACCCTATTACTCATTCGGTGATTTTCTGAAGAAACGTTTCCCGTTCAAGGTGCAGAAGATTTCCGTCAATGCGGGTTTTACCTGTCCGAATCGGGACGGAACGAAGGGCGTCGGCGGATGTACGTATTGCAACAACGACACCTTTCATCCGGCCTATTGCGGTACGGAAAAAAGCATTTCCACCCAGTTGGAAGAAGGCATTCGTTTTTTCGCCCGCAAATATCCGGAGATGAAATACCTGGCCTATTTCCAGGCCTACACCAACAGCTATGCTTCGCTGGAGACGCTGCGGCAGAAATATGAAGAAGCGCTGGCCTTTCCCGGAGTGACGGGACTTATCATCGGCACCCGTCCGGACTGTATGCCGGATGTGCTGCTGGATTATCTGGCCGGGAAAGCGGCGCAGGCGTTTATTCTTGTTGAATACGGCGTTGAGAGCGCTTCCGACGGCACGCTTCAACGCATCAACCGCGGGCATACCTGGCAGGAATCGGTGGATACCATCCGGCGTACCCATGCCAAAGGGATTGCCGCCGGCGCCCACCTGCTGCTGGGATTGCCGGGCGAAGAACGGGAGCAAATGCTGCATCTCGCCGACCTGGTCTCCGCCCTTCCGCTGACAGTCGTCAAGCTGCACCAGTTACAGATCATCCGGCATACGGCGCTGGAAAAGGAATTTAGAGAGCATCCCGGACATTTCCGTTTGTTTTCGCCGGAAGAATACGTTGACTTCGTGATTGATTTCCTGGAACGTCTGCCTCCGGAAATGGCCGTCGACCGATTTGTTTCCCAGTCGCCGAAAGAACTGCTGATCGCTCCCGACTGGGGACTGAAAAATCATGAATTTACGGCGCTTGTCCATAAACGGTTTGCCGCCCGCCGAACGCGGCAGGGAGCACGCTATCAGCCGTCATTAATATGTAAGAGTTAAGAATTAAGAGTTAAGAGTTATGAGATGACTGTCGATGTGCTTCGTTGTGTTGGGATTGAGGCCTTTTCTCAACACAGCTGCCGTCACTGCCGGTAGAGACGTTGCGCGCAACGTCTGTACGGGATACCGTGCGGTCGCAGTGTCCCGCCGTTGTAGAGACGTGGCGTGCCGTGTCTGTACAAGGCCGCCGTATCTCCGTGTCTCCGTGTTTAAATATTTTCCCGAGAAATTAAGAATTAAGAGTTAAGAGTTATGAGATGACTGTTGATATTCTTTGTCGTGTTGGGTTTGAGGTCTTTTCTCAACACAGCTCCGTCACTGCCGGTAGAGACGTGGCGCGCCGCGTTTGTACAAGGCCGTCGTGCCTCCATGTTCAATATAATTATTGTATTCATTCTCAATTCTCAATTCCTCTTGTAATCATCACTCTTAACTCTTAATTTTTAATTCCTATGCGATAAGCAATATTGTTCAACAAACCCTGCCGCCATAGTTGATATGTTCGCCTGAACAGGCAAGACCTCTGTGCCACTCAAATATTTACGGATTAGCTGCAACTCTCTTTTATCTCTTGCGCCAAAGAATAATTCGGCGCGGATAACATCCGAAATGAGTATTTGGTCGTGAGATATTATTTGCTCAACG
>JAITPV010000035.1 GCA_031289275.1 Tannerella sp. | reverse complement strand
CAATTCCTTGTCCTTGTCGGGTCCCGCAATCGTCCATGTTTTACGCTCTGTTTCCGGCAAGCCGGCATCATAAACCAAACGGTTGAACCACGAACTTGTTACGTCGATGCTCAAGGTATTTTCTCCTGCATGAACGGCATCCGTGATGTCGAGGCGATAAGGTGTCGTCCACAAGGTACGGAGCTTCTGACCGTTGATGGAAACAACGGCAATCATTTCTACGCGACCGAGGTCAAGTTCCAAGCGTTCGTCTTTTTTCGGTTCGCCGATTTCAAATGTGGTATTGTAAGTAGCTGTACCTGAAAAAGCTTTGCCTTCGGGCGAAACATCCAAATCTTTCCACGCTTTTAACTCTGAAATTTGCAACGAAGCAGGCATACCCCAACCGGATGGAAAATTAACTGTCCAAGGCGCTGTAAGCGAGGCTCCGGCAACTTGTTTTGATATGTTTTGCTTTTCCTTGCCTTTGCGGTCGTGCCGGAAGACAACGAAGCAAGAGCCGGACTGAGGCAAATCAAGCGAAACGACGGTGCGGTCGCCGTCCAAACGATTGAAAGCCGGTGTAATTTCGCCTGTTACAGGATTCCAGATTTCGGCAAAGCCCGTATTTCGGAAGTTTACATCGCTTTTGAATCCGCTGCCTACAGGAGCGGTAACAAAATACCAATCGGCGCCTTTTGTTTGCCGGTGTAGCCACAAAGCGTCGGTGGTGATTACGTCGGGTTGCATTTTCAGTTCATTCAGTGCGGCGTCAATCGCAATCCCGGCAAGGACTTTGCCTTTGCCCACCTGACGAGTTCCTTTCGAAGGCGTTTCTCCCCAGATTTCGCGCACGGCTGCATCGAAACGTTTTTGCGCTTCGTCGCCTCCGCTGAGTGTGGCTAATCCTTGAGGCGCATCGCCTACAATGCTTGCTCCTGCGCGAAGCAAAGCGAGCAGTTTTTCCAAGGTTTCAGGCAACATTCGTTTGTTGTCGTTCATCCACAGAACTTTATATTCCAATCCTTCGGGTGTAATGATTTTGCCGTTGTGCACGGAAAGACGATTTAACAAAACATCAGGATTACAATAATCATATTTAAACCCATCGGGGAAAGGATATTTTTGGTCGGGTTTATGGCTGATTTCGTCGCCGAGATACCAGAGCACATCAGACACAGGACGGCCTCTTTCAAGCAAATAGGTGCATCTCGCAAGGTAAGTCGTAAACTCCGGCATGTATTTCCACCAAGTTTGTCCGCGCAGGAAAGGCGTTCCGATGCCAGCCCCGAAAGAAGTTCCGGGAGGCAGAAAGCCGATTTGCGGATTGTGTGTATAAGTATGTAGCATGATATGTGTTACGCCTTCTGCGCAGTTCCTGTTAGCCGCTTCTTTGAGCATGGACAGATGTTCGTCCCAAGTGAGATCAAAAGAAGTGAAAGCTTCGGCTGCCACGCGCGGTTTGCCATACATTCTTGCTGCCGAAGTCGTCGGTTTGACGGGTTTGAAATTAATCGAACCGACATAGCCGGGGCTAATGGGTTGCCAAAACTCGCACATCGGGATGTCGGCATATTTGAAATATTCCATGATGTCGGCGGGAAAAATGTCGCCTGCCGCTGTTTCGCAAGAAATATCCAAACCGTTTTCATGTGCCAATTGTGCCATGCGGCCATAGTATTTGTCGGCAAAAAGTTCTCCGACCGTATTTCTCCAGTCGAGCAAAAAGCGGGCAGTCGTTTCGTGGTCGCCGACAACGTATCCGAATACTGCGGGCAACCATTGTCGCAAAGGATAACCCGCCACGCGCCCAAATTCGGCTTCCATTTCATTTGTCCAAGTCTGGGTTTTACATTCCCAACTGTCTAAATGTACCTCGTCTAACATTCCGCCGGATAAGGGTCCGTTCGTACCGGAAAGTTTGCCTATGAAACCTGCAAAATGTGCATTGGAACCGGCTTCCGACAGTTTATCACATTCCCAGCCCGTGCCTTCTTCCGGTGCGGGACCGTTTTTCATGCCGGTATTCACGTGTCCGATTCGGAGAATAGTCCATTTTCCTTCGGGAGCGTTCCAATTCAGATGACCTTGGGCATCCATAGAAGTAGAAATATCAAGAATTTTAGCCGGTTCGACAAAAGTTTCCGGCGATTGCCGAGGGTTTTCGCCTGCACGCACGAAACCGCGCAAAGTCCATGCTGCTTCCGACTCCCAATTGTTTTTGCGGGCAGCTGAATAGAGACGCAAATGCGATAAATGCATGGGATGTTCGTGGGTGATGGAAATGCGGTAAGTCCGGGCTTCGGGCATTTCTGGCAGGGATAGAGAAAAATATCGGTCATCCTGCCAACTGCTTTGCGGCGCTTCCGCTGTCAGCAGGTCTTTTGTCGTTCCGTCGGGCATGATTGCCTGTGTGGTAATCGTGATGCCCGGCTCAAAACACCAGGCATGAGAAAAACCTTCCACACTGGAGAACTCTATTGTGCGCAGGGGCGTTGCCTTCAAAAAACTCACTTCTACCCAATGTGTTTGTTCGTCTTCAGTCGAGAGACTATGACTTTTGTCTTTTCCCTCAATCAGATATTCTTTCCAAGGAAAATCAGTATTGCTTCGGATTGTTTGCGGGATAAGCGGCTCACCGGTATCTTCAAACGGCGTAGGAAAAGCCAGTACGGCAATATCTTTATAGTTGCGCCAATCTTCCCGATTGGGTTGAGGAACCGGCAAATCCAATTCCACATTGTTTCCGCCTTGCACATCCTTACGGCTATATGCCAGATGTCGCATGGCATTGGCCGGTTCGATCCAAGGCCCGCCCGACATAGCCCATCCCGGACTGTTGTGCATGGAGAATCTCAGTCCCAGCCTGCGACACTCTTTGGCAGTATGTTGAATAGCTTCGTCCCACGACGGACTGAGACAGGTTATTTGCGTTTCCACTTTAGGCCAAACACCTCCGAATTGTCCGTGAAAAAGTTGTATGCCGGAAAGACCCGCTTCGGCAATGGCTTCCAAATCGGCTGTAATGCCTTCGGTAGAGACATTTCCACCGATAAAGAAAAACAAAGTTCCCGGATGATAGACCTGCGGCGGCGACTGGAATTTTTTTTGATCTGCCTTGCCGAAAGACGCCTGAAGTTCCTTGACGGAAGGAACGGCGGGAGTTAAAACGTTGTTTTCCGGTGGGGTGCAGGCGGAAAAACAAACGCTTATCGCAATCAGTACGGTCAGAAAGAAATCATGTATTTTCATCTTTATTTTTTTTAAGTTTTACTCCATTTTTATCGACGAGATATTTTCAGCATCATACAGCCGTGACTTGGAATATTGAACGATTTTACTTTCGTCGTTTTTCCCAAATCTTTTTGTCGCCACAAATCCCTGACGCGGCATTTTTCGTTGTATCCAAGCGCATTCCAATCCACCGGTATCAGGCTGTCGGACGAGCTTTTATTGAAAATGGCTATTGCCGTATTGCCGTCGTGCAGGTCTTTTGCCCATATTTCCACCGAATCTTTGCTAAAAACGCTCTTACCGACTTTTCCAAGCTTATCCTGATCAATGTCGATCACTTCGGCATTGCAAAGTATGTTTTTGGTGAAATCGTCTATCCCGACAAGTTCGCCGCTGAAAATCAAAGGCGCCGACAACATGCACCACAGCGTCATGTAGGTGTATTGTTCGCTTGGCGTGTAGGGTGGCGGGACGACTTCTTTTTTCTGCCAGTCGTAGATATTGCCAAGCAGCAGATAGTCGGGGTCGTTCCAACCGTCGGGGCCGGAATAATCGCGGATTTTCTCCTGAAAGAATCCGATGTTAAACATACTTGTCATGTTATCCTGAGTGTTTATGCCGAGGTCGCCGGTCGTGCGCCACGAATTGCCGCCACCTGTTTTCTTGCCCCATTTCCAGACTTCGCCCATGCCGTATTGACACATATTGAGCACAATGTCCCGCGGCGCGTCTTTGATTAGTTTGGAAATCAGGATATATGGTTTCTGGAATTTGTCAAGTTCCGACGCTGTCGGCTCTGCTTTATTGATATAATTTCCGTAGGAACACCAGTCGTATTTCAGGAAATCGAATCCCCATTCCACATAACTTTGAATGTCTTGCGCTTCATGACCGAGCGAGCCGGCATAACCGCCGCAAGTCGTTTCTCCGGGCGACGAATACAATCCGGCTTTCAAACCGAGGCTGTGAATATAATCCGTCATGCGTTTCATATCGGGGAAATTCTTGTTGGTACGGATTGTTCCGTCCGGATTGCGAACTGCGCCGCCTACAACCGGGTCGTCGCTACCGGCTCTGATTTCCCAGCCGTCGTCGATATTGACATAGTTGTATCCGAAGTTCACTAAACCTTCGTCGTACATGGCTTGTGCGCTTTTTTCCATCAATTCCTGCGTAACGCCCACCTGATAAATGTACCAGCTGTTCCATCCCATGTGAGGCGTCAGCGCGAGACCGCCGCCAATCACTATTTCGAGCGTGTCGCGGCATACTCCTTTAGCGTTGGAAGCCGTTACCGGAACGATATACGAGCCTTCCTTTGCGCACGAGCCAGTGATGACGCCTTTCTCCGCATCGAGCGATAATCCTTCGGGGAGATTTTTTGCAGCAAACTTCATCGGACGGACGCCTGTAGCGGCAATCGTGAACAGGAACGGCTTCGAGGCCGATGCGCCTGTGATTTTAGCTCCGTTGATGCGGGGTTTCGATGCAGGCGGAGGCGTGAGAATGTATGCTCGC
>JAITPV010000220.1 GCA_031289275.1 Tannerella sp. | reverse complement strand
TTGGCATTGGCAAACGCCAGGCATTTCACGTTCGACACGTCGGCATTGAGCAGGAACTGGTAGATATGACTGGCGGCGATCAGTTTTTTGTTGATAATCGCTCCGATGTCCATTTTGATAGCCAGCGGGATGTAATCAATGTTTTCTACTTGCGCGATGGTTTTGTATACGCCGAAACGTTTGGCTGCCAGGCACGCCAGGATGTTCGTACTTGCATTTTCGGTCAAAGCGATAAACGCCTGTGCATGATGGATGCCTTCCTGCCGCAGCAAGTCCGTATCACGCGCATCGCCGTTGATGATCAGTACGTTTTTCGGGAGCTTTTCGGAGAGGCTGACGCTTTTGTCGCGGCTGGTTTCAAAGATTTTGATCTGGATATGATCCGGCAGATACTGGCTGGCACGGATCGCAATCCGGCTGCCTCCCATGATGATGATGCTTTTCACATCCGGGCTACCTTTGCCGGTCAGGATACGCACCTGGTTTTCATCTTCCTTGGTGGTACAGATGAAAATCAGGTCGTCGGCCTTAATCTGATCCTGTCCGCGCGGGACAATCATTTTGTTTTCGCGCTGGATGGCCACCAGATGATACGTTTTTTTGTCGCCGGTAAACAACTCCGTCAGTTGCTTGTTGACGATCGGCGCGTTTTCACGCACTTTTACGCCAATCAGGTTCAAGGCGCCCCCGAAAAGCTCCCAGTATTGGCGCGCCCACGGTTTTTTGATGGACGTGACGATTTCGCGGGCAGCCAGCATCTCCGGGTAGATCATGGAACTGACGCCCATGCCGGCAAACAGTTCCTTGTTTTTCGGGAGCAGGTATTCGTAATTGTTAATACGCGCCAGTGTTTTCTGGGCGCCCAGGTTGGCGGCCAGTATGCAGGCTGTGACATTGGTTGCTTCTTCGGGCGTGACGCTGATGAAGAGGTCGGCTTGTTTGACACGGGCTTTTTCCAGGTCGTTGGGCGAGATGGGATTGCCGGCGATCGGCAGGATTTCCACGCCGGAATAGGAGAAAAAGGACAGCCGTTCGTCATTTTCATCCATTACAACGATGTCGTGTCGTTCTTCTGATAACATTTTAGCCAGATGCGTCCCGACTTCTCCCGCTCCGGCGATTACGATTTTCATGACTGTATATTAATGATGGATAACGAAACGGGATTTTCCATGAGCGTTTGCCGTGACGCCAGCGCCCTGAGCGTCTCGGCGATACCGGCGGCGTGCATGCCGCATAGCTGATACAGTTCGTCGACGCTGCCGTGTTCGATAAACCGGTCGGGCACGCCGATGCGTTTCACACGGGATGCGTATCCGTGTCCGGACATAAATTCCATGACCGCGCTGCCTAATCCGCCGGTGATAACGCCGTTTTCGACCGTGACGATCTGTGAAAAGCGTTTGCCGACTTCGTGCAGCATGGCATCATCCAAGGGTTTGAGGTAGATCATGTCGTAATGAGCGACGGAGATACCTTCTTTTTCGACCCGCTCAATCGCTTTGGCCGCTTCGTTTCCGATCGGGCCGATGGAGAGGAGCGCCAGTTGGTCGCCCTCCTTTAATTTTCTTCCTTTTCCGACGGGCAGAAGTTGCATGTCATTTTGCCAGTGCGTCAGTTCGCCTTTTCCGCGGGGATAGCGGATCACGAAAGCGCCCGCGCCGGCTTGGGAACCGGTGTACATCAGGTTGCGCAAATCCAGTTCGTTCAGCGGCGAAGCGATAGTCAGGTTGGGGATCGGGCGCAGGTAAGCCAGGTCGAAAACACCGTGGTGCGTTGCGCCGTCTTCGCCTACCAGTCCGGCGCGATCCAGACACAGGATGAGATGCAGTTTTTGCAGGGCTACATCGTGAATCAACTGGTCGTAGGCGCGTTGCATAAAAGAGGAATAGATGTTGCAAAAGGGGATCATGCCTTCTTTGGCCAGTCCGGCGGAGAAGGTGACGGCGTGCCCCTCGGCGATTCCGACATCGAAGGCGCGGTTGGGAAAAGCTTTCATCAGGTAGTTCATGGAGCACCCCGTAGGCATGGCCGGCGTGACGCCAACGATGCGCTTGTCCTTGCCGGCCAGTTCGACCAGTGTATGTCCGAATACATCCTGATAGAACTGAGGTTCGTTGACGCATTTGGGACGGATGCGTTCGCCCGTTTCTTTATTGAACCTGCCGGGAGCGTGCCATTCGGTGGCCGATTCTTCGGCGGGGCGAAAGCCTTTGCCTTTTTTCGTTTTGATATGCAGAAGTTTCGGCCCCTGCATGTCTTTGATGTCGTTCAACTTTTGAATCAAATCCGAGATATTGTGTCCGTCGATCGGGCCGAAGTAACGGATGCTGAATCCTTCAAACAGGTTATGCTGACGGCTGATAAGCGCCTTGAGACTATTGTTGAACCGGAGGATATTTTCCCGGCGGTTTTCGGAAATCAGGTTCAGTTTCCGCAGTTGCTTGTAGAGGTTGTAACGGATTTTATTATAAGCATGACTGGTGGTGATATTGACCAAGTACTGGCTCAGTCCGCCGACGCTCTGGTCGATGGCCATGTCATTATCGTTCAAGATAATTAACAGGTTATTGGGATTGATGGAAGCATTGTTGAGGCCTTCGTAGGCCAATCCGCCGGTCATGGCTCCATCGCCGATGACGGCGACGACATGGCGGTCGGAATGTTCGCCCAGTTCAAAGGCGACCGACATGCCTAATGCGGCGGAAATGGAATTGGAGGCATGTCCGGCAATGAAGGCATCGTATTCGCTTTCGTCCGGATTGGGAAAACCGCTGATGCCTTTGAATCTGCGAAGCGTACGGAAGGCGTCGCGCCGGCCGGTCAGTATCTTATGCCCGTAGGCCTGATGGCCGACGTCCCACACGATACGGTCGTCCGGCGTCTGAAAAACGTAATGCAGCGCCACGGTCAGTTCTACCGTTCCCAGGCTGGCGCCCAGATGACCGGGGTTCTCGGACAGGACATGGATAATATATTGGCGTAACTCCGCACTTACTTGTTCCAACTGATCGACAGACAGGTTTCGCAAATCGGCCGGACTGTTGATGTACGCTAATAAAGGCTCTTGTTTACAGGTACTCATCCCTCAATTTTTTCGGCAAATGTACGTATATTTCAATGGATATATTTCCATGAAGAGTTATTTAAACATAAGAAGTAAGAGTTAAGAGTTAAGAGTTAAGAGTTATGAAATGAATGGTGTCCCGTGTAGAAGGGCGGACTCTGGCGGTCGCCCTCCGTACCTTCGTATTCAATGTATTCATAACTCTTACTTCTTAACTCTTAACTTTTAACTCCTATTGTATCAGTGTGCTTAAGATTTCGCTCCAGGGGCCATTTTTGCCTTTCGGGTTTTGCCAGGCGAGGCAGAGGTAGACTCGTTTACCGCGCTGTTCTTCCGTAAAGTCGATATGGAAGGGCGAGGCGGAATCGAGCGCCGCATGGATCAGTTCGTTGATGTCGGTAGGCGGTGTGTCGCGTATCGCCCAGCGGACGACGGCGCCCGATACGCCGTGCGGTTTGCCGCGCTTGTTGCCGTCGGCGTCGTAGAAGACGACCGTCGTGCGGCGGATCATACCGCTATCGAGACTGACCCCGGGCGCCTTGGCGGGCACGGGCAGCGGTGTCTTGTATCCGGGACGCGGCACGCTGAGCGCCTCATAGTCTTCGGGTATCGCATCCGGATTGTTGGCCACGCAGATGTTGATCACGCGGCGAAACACGACGTGCGCCTCCCTGATGGCTTCCCTGCGGTTGAACACGTCCAGTTTCGAGCGCGTTTCCTTTTCTTCCGCCTTGGCGTTCGCCTGATTTACGGCGGTTACGGCCGCAGACAGTTCATTCCTCTGCAACTCGGTGAGGCCGAGCCGCTCTGCTACGTCTTTGTCACTTAAATAAGCCATCTTTCCGTGCAGATCAGCTATCCGTGCCGGAATTGAATAGGGGAACATAGGGTGTTGTGTTGTTGACATAACTCTGTTCACTTTAAAATTAATATTACATTTACATTTTCTCTTTTA
>JAITPV010000150.1 GCA_031289275.1 Tannerella sp. | reverse complement strand
GTGGCAAACTCCTTCTCGCTCAGCAGTTCATCTTCCGATTGCAGAAGTCCGTAGGAAGTAATCAGCAGGTCGCCCGTTTCGAGCGTTTCGATTAACTCTTTCCGGTTGGTTGAGCTGCTGCCCAGGGTTTTAACCTGCAACGTCGGAGCAAAACGCGCGGCTTCGCTCACCCAGTTGCCAATCACCGACACCGGACAAACGACCAGAGCCGCTCCTGCGGTTGCCCTTTCGAGCAGTACGGCAAGCGTTTGCACCGTTTTTCCCAAACCCATATCATCGGCAAGACAAGCCCCGCCTTCCCATTCCGCCAACCGCATCATCCAGCGGAAACCGTCTTCCTGATAAGCGCGCAACTCGGCTTGGAGATTGTTTGGAACAGCTATCTCGTTTGTTTTTAAACCGTTCACACGTTCGCGAAACTGTTTCCACGATTTGTCGGCTTTCAAATCCTTTACATTATCAAAAAAATCGTCTAACGCAACGGAGGCGAACTTGTTCAGTTTGACCTCGTTTTTAGTCTGCGTAGAAAACAGACGCAGCTCGTCCAGCTGTTTTTTCAGTTCGGCGCTCAACGCCAGAAATTCGCCGTTCGACAGTTCGACGAAACGACTGTGTCCCTTGGCGGTAAGCGTCAGAAGTTGCTGAAGCGAAACGACCGTTTTTTCATCCACTTTCAGCTCGCCTTGCAAGTCGAACCAGTTGACGCCGGTTTTCAGGTTCAGGCGTAAATTGTTGAAACTGACGGTGCCGCGAATTTTGTACCGTTCGCCTTCGGGCCATTCCACTATGCTAATATCGGGATATTTAGCCAAAATATCCAGCATGTGAAGCGAATCGAGCGGGTCGTCGAACGACAGCAATTCATCGCTAACGTTCAGACTTTCGAGGCTTTGTATTTCCGTGAGCAGGACGGCCTCGTTTTCCGATTCCTGTTTCATATTGCGTTTTACCTGCAATTGCAAGTCTTTATCATTGGCAATCAGTATTTTCCCTCCCTTCCCCGGTTTGCAGTAAGGCGGACGTTCGCCGAAAGGCTTGCTGAAGAGTTCGGCTTTCAGACCATCGCCGAAAGGCAAGAGTTGCACGCGGATACGCGAATCGGCAGGAATTATTTTCACTTCGGTTTGTGCACTTTCCGAAGCCAGCAGGTCGGAATGTACGTTCATTCCCAACGCGCTGAACGTTCCCAACAATTCTATCAGTTTTTCTTTTCCGCGTTCCGGCACTGTAATCTTCTGTTCCAAAAGGATTTTGATGATTTGCTGTTGTTGCGCCGTCAGTTCGTAAACTTTATAGCGGGTATATGTTTCTTTTTGGACAACAATCCGATCGGTAGCAGTCAAATCGGTGGTAAGAACGTATGCTCTATTTGATTTTTCGACTTTGATAATCGGTTGAGTTGCCGTAAATTCGACCGGTACGTTATTGCTCTTGTCCAAAAAGATGTAAGGATGCCCGGCCAATTGCGGATAAACATTTTCGGTAAATTCGTAAAAATCATCGTAATAGTCATCGTAATACTTAATCGTTTTCGCAATCTTGAAATCCTGTTCGACCATTCCCTGTGGTTTTCCTTCAAAAAAAGTTTTCAGAGCAATATTCCGTCCGGTCGTCCAGCCTTTTACCTGACGTGTTTGCAAGACAGGTTGTATGTTGTGATTCTGCGGATTGAAGAAATAAACGACTCTCGTTTTATTTTCCGTATTGGCGGTTTTGCCTTTTTTCGCCGTAGCTTTTAATCCCAGCAGCAGATTGAGCGATTTTTCCCAGTCTTCCTGATGCCGGATATGCGAAAGAACAGGCTGATAGCTCAGCTCCGAGGCTATTTTGTCGTACAGTTCGTTGGAACGATTGTCATTAAAGCATTTTTTTGAAATATATGCTGCTTCGAATGCCAGAATAGTAAATCCCGAGTTACAGGCTTTTTCGGCTAAAGCGAAAATCTTGTTTGCAAATACCGGATGGATTTTACCGCCGCTCAAGTAGTATGCAAAGAGATTGAGCATCATTTCCATATCGGGTTCCGTGTTTATTGTCAAATGCGTCGCCAATAAAGCTGTTTCCTGCTCTTTTTTCGGTTTATCGTTCAGCGCCTGATATATTACCGCTTTGAAAAAATCAAGGAATCCGATGCTGTCATCTCCTCTTTTAACTATCCATTGTGACAGTTTCTGGAAAACGGGAGTAGACAATTCCGAGTCAATACTTAGTAAAACAGTCAAATAGTAAAAAAGAGTATGCGGCATAAAGGGAATCATCGTATCGCGAAACGTTTTCCGTCTTTCTTTCAAGGCTTTCTCAAAAAGAGTAAATGCGCTATCCATATCACCTTGTGTTGCTTTAAAGAGCGCTCCTGCATTACAGTATTGCTCGACGTCTTTTTCGTTTATTCCTTCAATCGTTGCCTGAAAATTTCCTGCAAACAAGGCAATTTGAGTATCCATATTGCCTGATTCGTTTCCCGACAATCGGCAAATATGTTCCATCCATTGTTTGGTTTCGGCCAAAGAAGCTAAAGTAAGGTATTTTTCGTTCAAGACGTCGGACACGGCCATTTTGAGTAAGTGCGGATTTATTCGATGAATACAGTTTTCATATTCTTTTGCCTGGATTAAGCATCCGTAGTATGTAATTTTGTCTTCCGTTAAATTATGGATATAGACTGTTTCGTATTGGAGATAATCGGAGGGCATGTGTAAAAGTGAATACAGGCAATTGCGGAAATGAATGAGCGGATATCTGTCGGTCCCTATCCCGTAGCGATCGACAGTATTGATGAATTTTGAAAATATAGACTTATAATCATCCAGTTGCGGGTAAATGTAGAGCATAAACTCCGCGGTCACATAATAGCTTTCCGTCCATTTTATCTGTTTTTGGAACAGTTGGCGCTGAACAGCAACCTCCAATACACTTTTAATCGCTTTCAGGGTGTTCAATTCCGTGAAAGATTTAAGCTCATACACACTGATATTGGTTGCTTTCAGGGCGGCAACCTTCAATACCTGTTTCTCTTTCTCGGAAAGAGAGTTATAAAATTCTATTTGAGAGTTTTGCATAGCTGAGTAATCTTTAAAAAATGACTGATAATGACGCGCAAAGATACGGAAAAACATCTAAAAAGTGATTCTGAAAACGTCTATTTATTGACAGTGAGTAGAAAACTCTTTTTCTTTTTTTACAGTAAAGCAGTTCCATTGAGCCGAATTGTTTGTCGGTCACACACATATAATGCCTGCATGACCTTTTTCAGAAAACGTTCCAACCCGTTTGATCTGCACATCAATGTTTGCGTTCAGGTCTTCCCGTGCCTCAAATTCACGATAAATCAATCGAAACGTTTTCTGTTTTTATAAATCGGAACAAAGACGATAACGCCTGAAGTCACAATAACAAAAATGGTATAAAAATCAATACGCTTACTATACATTAAAAGCATATAACACAATATTCCCCAGAGAAGTATGATGCAAACTATTTGTGTTTTAGTAATTTTACGCCGCGCCATGAGTAGTAGATAAAATAGAGCCGAGGTAAACCAGCAAGGCCAATAAACCCAATATCAGCACAAGAATGATGGCTATCTGCGTCTCGAAAGTGAATTTGCGCAAAAACGGCACGCGACTTGCCATCGCCGTATGATCTCCCTCATAATCGGCCAGCAATATTTCATCTGGCAAGGCATAATCATACGCTTTCATGATCTCAAGCGCACGGGGGAGATCACTTTCAAGCAACTCGACTTTGGCGCCGATATCTACACCGCCGCCAAAGACGTTGCTGCTAATGCCATTACGTACATAACATGAAATACCTTCCGACCTCAGTAACGAGGCAAGCATTTCTGCTTTATCGGTATGTTGAAAGTTGGCTACTTCAACGATTCGTTCCATGTCCGTATCACACCGACTTTATGCCTGTTCCCACTGGTCGCGCATTAACTTGACGGCAGCGGTAACGGTTGCTGCACGGTCTTCGCTCTGGCAACCGCATTCAAAACTGACGTATTTGTCGTAACCAATCATTTTCAAGCCCTTAAAGCCTTCCACATAGTTGTCTGCGTCGCCATCTTCGCCGGGCATAGACCGACGTTTGCGGCTGGCGATGTGAACGTGTTGCAAATATTCGCCGGCAGAAATGAACGCTCCCAGATCGGACGTTTCTTCCCACGTCATGTGCCAAAAGTCACCTAAGCAGCGGACTCCCGGATTGTTGATGTCGCGACAGATCGAAGCGGCGTCGGCCACCAAACGCAGATAAAACGCCTCCTTGCGGTTCAGCGGTTCCATGATAATGGTCGTATTGTGTTGCGCGGCGAACGTTCCCAATTGGTCGAATTGCTCGCACAAAAAATCGCGTGTTTCCTGCGTATGCGGTTTCACCGGTACCTGGCTGTTGAATGCCGGCACGATGATCACGCCCGTAGAACCCAATTCGCCTGCCGCCGTGATGATTTCGTGCATGGTATCAATACATTGCTGACGAACGGCAGTGTCTTCCGAAAGAATAAATCCCTGAAAGCCTGCACAGATCGCGCTTACCTTGATATTACGTCCGCTCAAGGCGTCCTTGATTTCCTTTACCCGTCCGGCAAGTCCGCGTCCACCCGGTTCGAAACCGACGATCCCCAGATTGTCCATGAAATCGAATTTCTCGTTCAGGTTAGCGCCGGGCGCCGTTCCTTCTTGAAAAGAGATATTCAGCTTCACATCTTTACCTTTGCAACAAGCGCTTTCGCCTTCCGTGCAACAACTATTTTTACCTCCTCCGCAAGCAGACAAGGCGGCGCCGCCGACAGTCGCGGCGGCAGCCCTTAGAAAGTTTCTCCTGTCTAACAATGCCATGTCTTAGCGTGTTTGATTACCTTGCGCTTTTCCCGGGATGGGGATATAATCCGGCAGCTTAAATTCTTTTCCTGCGCCAAATCCACTTATAGCCATCTTTCCGGTCAGGTCGATATCTTTCGGATAAAGATCCAGTGCGGAAGCTGTCATTTCGTCCCAAGTCGTCTGTTTTCCGGTGTATGCCGATTCGCGTCCCATGATAGCTCCCATGTTGGCGACGGCCGTTTCGGAAGCCTGTTCGATCGGTTTTCCGCTGCGGATGTGGTTGATCCAGTTCACATGTTCCAAAGTATACGGGTCGGTCTGCTTGAAGTTTGCCTTCTCGGCTTCTCCGTCATACTTCCAAATCACGTTGCCTTTCAGGTCTTTGATAGCGGTTTCGCGGCCTCCGGTACTCCATGAGCCTTTTGTGCCCTGCAGAAATTCGCTGACGTTGCTGACCGTTTCGGCTATCTGGCGGCACATGCTGTGCACGTGGATACCGTTTTCCATTTCGAAGTCAATGCTGAAATTGTCGAACTGGTTGCCCGTTACACGGCGCTGGCGTGAGCCGAAACCTACGGCCTTCACCGGTTTCAGTCCGGTAAACCAAGTCAATACATCCAGATTGTGAACATGCTGTTCCACGATATGGTCGCCCGACAGCCAAGTCCAGTTCACCCAGTCGCGGATCATCCATTCGCAATCCGACCATGCGGGCTGACGTTCCTTGTACCACAACATTCCGCCGTTCCAGTAAACTACACCGCCGGTGATTTCGCCGATAGCGCCGTTCATGATTTGCTTGTAGGATTCTACATAGCTGCGTTGGTGATGGCGTTGCGTTCCGGTTACGACACACAGACCCTTTGCCTGGGCTTGTTTGGCGGTAGCCACGATGGTACGGTAACCTACGGGGTCAACGCAAATCGGTTTTTCGAGGAACGCATGTTTGCCTTTTTCCACTGCATACTGGAAATGTATCGGGCGGAAATTGGGGGGAGTAGCGACGATTACCATATCCACTCCGCTGTCAATAACCTGCTTGTAGGCGTCCAGACCGGTGAAGCGCTTGTCGGCGGGGATGTCGATGCCTTTTTCGCTTTTCAATTTGTCGGCCAGGCCGTCCACGCGATCTTTAAAAGTATCGCCCAGCGCCGTGATCGTAATGCCGTTGGCTGCTGCCAGGAAGTTGAATGCCGCGCCCGATCCGCGTCCGCCGCAACCGATAACGCCGGCTTTCAGTTCTTTGCCGTCGGTTGCAAAATCTACCAAATCGGGAATGTAATACGTGCCCGGTTCTTTAAGAGGAACATTGGCTGCTACGCCGCTACCGGCTCCGCTGCCACACGATGTTAATACTGCGGCGCTACCTGTACCTATTGCGCCTAATGCACCGGCCATTGCCGTGCTTTTCAAAAAAGATCTTCTACTGATGCTTTCTTTCTTCATGATGATTGTGTTTAAAAAAAATGAATTAATTGATTACTATTTCGTTTGAATTATCGATTCGTTCGGTTCACAGACAACCCTGAATCCGATGCCCCGTATGTCGGAGTACCACCAGATGCTTTTGGGTTGTTGCGGGTCTGTTTTCAGCCATGCGTCGTGATGGCTGTAGTCGCGTGCAGCAACGCGGAGGTCGGCAGCGTCGGACGTATAGCTTCCGCCGCGTACCACCCATTCGTCGCCTTCCGTCGCTAACGGGTTGACGGCTTTTTCGCCGTTTTTGGCGTATGCTTCAGGGTCGTATTTGTCAGCGCAGTATTCCATTACGTTACCCAGCATGTTTTTCAATCCGAAGGGATTGGCCTTTACTGCAAACGGTTCCTGCGTCTTGTTTCCACTGTTTTTGGTATAGATCACGTATTCGCCGATGCCGTCGGTTTTTGCGCTGAAGAACTTGCGCCAGAATCCCTGGTCGGAGAAGTCTTGCGGTTTGCCGTCGAAGAAGTAAGGCGTTTCCGTTCCGCCGCGCGCCGCGTATTCCCACTCGGCTTCGGTCGGCAGGCGGTATTTCTTGCCTGTTTTTTTCGACAGCCACTGGCAGAATGTTTCGGCGGCATAGTGCGTCATGGTGATTGCCGGGCGGTCGCCGTATCCCCATCCCTGGTCGGGGAAGCCAAAGGGCGGCGTCGGGCCGGAGATGGCGTCCACGTCTGGCTTGCTGTTGTTGGCATAGACCTGTTCGGGAGGCGTGCGGCCTTCGCTCATCGTGTTGCCGTAGAATGCCCAGTACTGAGTCCATGTCGCTTCTACTTCGGCCATGAAGAAGGGGCTGACGGCGACTTCGTGGACGGGCGATTCGTCGGCCTTGTGGAAGGCTTCCCTTTCAGCGCTTCCCATCTGGAATGCGCCGCCCGGGATGGCGATCATCCGAAACGAGGCCGACGTGCCGGGGATCTGTTCGGTATAGTCGGCAAACTCGGTCACTTCGGTAGCCTGATCGAAGATTACGCCCGAATTGGAGTCGCCGCCGGCATTCATTCCGGGGATGCCGGTCATTTTACCGTGCTTGTAGTTCGGGTTGTAGTGGCCGACGTCCAGGTGGCAGCTGATGCACTGGAGGTCTAACTTCGCTTCGTTTTCTTCGTAGTAGAGGTGGGCGGTGATGGCGTCGTCGGTCACTCCTGCGGGAAACAGGTTTTGATGGCATTCCTTGCACGATTCGTTGGGGATATATTTCACGGCGTGATCCAGCTCGGACTTCATTTCCCAGTCGAAATCGGCGCTGTCTTTCACCATGTATGCCCATGCGTCCTTGATTCCAAGGTTTGCTTTTGCCAGGTAGTGGCTTACGGTATTATTTTTGGGCGGGAGGTGGCAATCCACGCAGTGGACTTTCACGCCGCTCGAATTGTTGACGTGGACAGACAGTTTCCAGCTGTCCATGACATGCGGATGTACGTGGCACATCATGCAGGATTCGTCGGTTGAAAAATAGACGGTCACCTGATAGAGCGATATGAAGCATATCACACCTATCAGGAAACCAAACCAAAAAACAAATTTATGTCGGCGTTTCTTCGCGTTTTGCGTATAATAATTTCTCCGCATATATCATTTACGTTGTTAATTCGTCGGCCGCGATCAGTCAATCCACGGTTGCCATTTTTTGTCGTTGTCCCATCCGGCCGTTACCATCGTTTCGATGAACTGCATGCCTCGGACGCCATCGTAGACGGTGGGGAAGTCGAGCATGTCGGGGGTTGGCGTTTCGCCGTTTTGCCTGGCGTTCAGGGTCAGGGCGAAGTTGCGGTAGATGTTGGCGAATGATTCGATAAAGCCTTCGGGGTGTCCGGCGGGGGTGCGAACGTCCCATGCGGCGGCGGCGCCGAGATAGGTGTTGCTGCCGACGTGGATGGTCTCTTCCGGTCGGTTGCCCCATTTGAGGATCAGCCGGTTGGGATCCATCTGGCTCCATTCCAGTCCGCCTTTTTCGCCGTATATTCGGAGGTAGATTTTGTTGGCTTCGCCGATGGCGATCTGGGTGGAAGTCAGTACGCCCTTGAGTCCGCCGTCGTAGTGGAGGAAGGCGACGCCGTCGTCGTCGACCGGTCGTCCGGCGGCGAAGGTGGTGAGTTCGGCGCAGAGTCCGGTCACTTTTTGTCCGGTGACGTATTCGCTCAGGTGCCAGGCGTGGGTTCCGATGTCGCCGACGCATCCGGCTTTTCCGGTCAGTTTGGGGTCGGTGCGCCATCCGGCGTTGTTGCCGCCTTGCAGTTCGATGCGGTCGGCGAGCCATCCCTGCGAGTATTCGACGTAGAGGCGGCGCAGTTTGCCGAGTTCACCGTTGGCGATGCGGGTTTTCATTTCCTTGACGGCGGGGTAGCCGGTGTAGACGTGCGTCAGTGCGAGCACGAGGCCTGTCTGTTCGACTTTTGCCTGGAGTTGTTTGGCTTCGTCGAGCGAGAAGGTCATCGGTTTGTCGACGACGACGTGAAATCCGAGGTCGAGCGCCGTAACTGCCGGTTCGTAGTGGAAGCGGTTGGGGGTGACGATGGTCACGAAGTCCATCCGTTCGCCTTCGGGCAGGCGGGATTCGTTCTCAAACATTTCCGTATAATTTTTGTAGATGCGATTGTCCGGCAGATGGTATGAACGGCCCGAGCTGAGTGAGATTTCGGGGTTGATACTGAAGCATCCGCATACAAGTTCGATGTCGTTTTCCATCAATGCTGCACGCCGGTGGATGGCGCCGATGAAGGCGTCGCTTCCGCCGCCTACCATTCCCATTCTTAGTTTTCTATTTCCCATGATAATATGTTTAAAAAATTTTGCGGGTAAAGGTACGGCTTCTTTTTTGATGCTGCAAATTTTTTTTCAATAAATGATTCAATACGGAAAAAATTTGCTATTTCGGTGATTCGGGAATGCGTGGTTCCTTTACATTATATTATATACAGGCGGCCGGTTATTGTTTTGAGCGATCGGCGGAAAGCGGCGGTGCGATGCGTGAAAATGCAGCGGAAAGCGGCAGCGCTACCTGCCGTGCGCGAAAAAAAATTTGCAAAAAACGCTTTTTTCTTCCCGTTTTGTTTGGATATGAATAATTATCACTATTTTTGTAGCCATTATTGGATTATATGTTGTTTAAACAGCATAATTTTGATTGAAAATGGACGGAAAACAGTTGTATAATCCGAAATTAGTGTCTGAAAAGGGCAAATTCGCAGTAGTAAATCCACGATTCACTACTGTTAATCCACGATTCGCTCCACTTTCCCCAATACCTCTCCCAATCCGAACCTGTCATAGGCTCCATCCCCTGTAAACCGTTTTATTTTACCGGTTTTGCCCTGCAACATCTTTATGGCTGCACAGGCATCGTCTTCTCCGTTTTCCGTCAACCGGACGGAAAGAATCTCCCGTGCAGTCAAATCGATACAGATATGGAGTTTACGCCATGTACGGTGCTTGCTGTAACCGTGTTTGCGTACTCCAGATGTTCGCCCCGATTCAACCGTTCACTTACATGTACCGGCAGGCTGCGTTGACGACGACATAAGGTCGTATAATCGGGTACCGGAAGGTCAGACTGCCCATAAATCCCGTACTCCGACGCAACTTTAACCCGTTGTTGATTTTCAGCAACGGGCAACACCGGATAATACTGTCGGAATATGTCACTTC
>JAITPV010000147.1 GCA_031289275.1 Tannerella sp. | reverse complement strand
TGTTCGTCGGCAGCTTTGAACACCTGATAGAAATCATGAAGCGTTTCCTTGTTTGTTTTCATCACTTCCGGATTAGACAGATGATCGGTGATAGGTTTGTCGTATTCGTCAACCAGGAGTACTACCTGTTGTCCGGTGGATTCGTGTAACTGTTCCATTAATTTTCCGAATCTGTGTGCTAACGGCGCGTCCGATAAAGATAATTGATACTTATCTGCTGCATCTTCAATGAAAACACGAAGCGACCGATTCAATTCTTCCGTAGTTCTGTGTGACAATCCTCCGAAATCGATTCGCAGTACCGGGTACGGTTGCGTCCAGTCCCATTTGTCGTAGATATAAAGTCCTTCAAAAAACTCCTTTTGACCTCGGAACAGGGCATCCAGCGTGCTTACCAGTAACGATTTTCCGAAGCGTCGCGGACGGGACAGGAAATAGATTTTCCCGCCGGCAATCATCCGGTGAACATACTCCGTCTTGTCCACGTACAGGCAATCTCTGCGGCGCAAGTCT
This sequence comes from Tannerella sp., assembly GCA_031289275.1. Classification (GTDB taxonomy): domain Bacteria; phylum Bacteroidota; class Bacteroidia; order Bacteroidales; family Tannerellaceae; genus Tannerella. The sequence goes on along the minus strand of JAITPV010000147.1, from coordinate 4,735 downwards.
GAAAACGACTGTGAGCCTATGGGTAAAATCTTCATCATAACTTGTCTGTTTTTATTTGCAAAGATACCATTTTTCTTTTTGAAAACGGCTTTCACCGGGGGTACATTTCAAATTGTCGCGGATTAAAAAGCATATTTACTACCGACTTTGAAATGGAATTTCCGGTCATCATTCATAGCTTCAATATATAAATCAGGCTCGAATAATTTCCATCTTTTCCGGCTTTATAATTGGACAAAAATCCCTGCCGGAACCCATTCAGCAAAGCAGCAATTTTTCCCTTGCCCTGTAAACCTTCGCTCAACATGCTCACATAAAAAGCGTCGAACTTCATTGGAACAACAGAATCTATCTTCATCCCATGTTTCCCGGCCAATAAACTTACTGCCTTCGGAGAAAAATGCGATAAATGACGAGGCACATCATAAGCCGCCCAAAATTCCTTATAATGACCGGCATCCGCACCGGTAAAATTAGGAAGCGCCAGAATCAGCGTACCATCAGGTTTAAGCAACCGTTTCAGTTGGACAAAAGAAGCATTGATGTCATAAAGATGTTCAAAAACATGCCACAGCGTGATGATATCAAACCTCTTACCGGTTACCTCCAGGGCATCCGTAGAAGAAAAGAGAACCTGTTCGGTACGTTTCTCCGCTTTAGACCTGGCCAAATCACTTAACTCCACACCATCTACGCGCCACCCGTCTTGCCGGCAAACAGACAAGAAATATCCCGTACCACATCCCACATCTAATAAATCGCCGTGATGAGCCGAAAAACGATTGACAAGAGCCAACTTATCCATTGTGTTCTTTCTCCGTACAACACGATACAGTTTATTGACAATGCCTTTGGTCGTTTCGGAATGAGAAACATAATCTTCCGACTGATAATATTTTCCGATCTCCTCCGAATCCGGTTGTGGACAAGTCACGGCAAACAGACATTCTCTGCATATACATATCTCGAATATTTCCCCACTGACACTGTAATCCTTACATTGAAACAACGCAGATGCTTCAACAGTATTCCCGCATACCGGGCATTGAAATGGTTGCATTTTTATATTCATTTTTGTTACCTATACTCGTTAGACGCTGCAAAAGTATAAAAACTAAACATCCGAATTTACTCAATCCCGCTCTAAAATACAGCGGAATATGTAAAAAAGTATAACGAACGCGCAAAAACTATAAGCGTAGAAAAAATAATGCCTTCCTCGGATTTGCCTTGGGATTTTTTCATCCCGAAGAATCACCCGATTTTAAGCAAGAATCATTACCTTTGCCCTCGAAAACTTATTTATTATGATATTAGCAGAAATTACATGGACAGCTGATCCGGCTATTTTCAGCATCGGATCAAAGGAAATACGGTGGTATGCGTTTGCCTTTATCGTTGGTTTTTGGATCGGTTATAAAGTGGTTGAACGGATGTGGAAAAAAGAAGGCATCAATCCCGGATGGTTGGATCCCCTGTTGTATTATACGCTTATCGGAACCGTCGTCGGAGCGCGTCTGGGACATTGTTTGTTTTACAACCCGGATTATTACCTTGCCAACCCGGTTGAAATCCTGAAAGTGTGGGAAGGCGGATTAGCCAGTCACGGCGGCGTGCTCGGCATCATTATTGCGATCTGGCTCTATTCACGCGCCGTGTCGCACAAAAGCATGCTTTGGACGTTCGACAAATTAGTTGTTCCCACAGGGCTGGTCGCCGCCCTGATACGTCTGGGCAACCTGATGAACCACGAGATTTACGGCCATCCGACCGATTTGCCTTGGGGATTCCGTTTCATTGAGAATCTTCACCGGTGGCGGCAGGGAGCCGAACCGATTTTTTCTGCGCCCAGTCATCCGACCCAGTTATATGAAGCCGGATGCTACCTGCTGACGTTCGCGCTTTGCATGTGGTTGTACTTCAAAAAAAATGCCTGGAAAAAAGAAGGTTTCATCTTCGGCGTTTTCATGATTTGCATTTTTGTAGCCCGGTTCTTTATCGAATTTCTGAAAAACGATCAGGAAGCCTTTGAAGCCGGTATGATGTTCAATATGGGACAGTGGCTGAGTATTCCTTTTGTTTTGGCAGGCCTGTTCTTTGTTTGGCGGGCGGCGAAAAAGAAAGTCGCTTGATTTACACCTATCACAATGAAAAAAATAACAGCTAATATATACTACGTTGGCGTAAATGACCGCCGAAAAGAGCTTTTTGAAAACCTGTGGCCGTTGCCCGGTGGCGTTTCCTACAATTCGTATTTGATTACGGATCAAAAAACCGCGTTGGTTGATACGGTTGATATTTGTTATTCCGACCTCTTTTTCAAAAAAATAGATGCCGTCTTGAACGGACGGCCATTGGATTACCTGATCGTAGACCACATGGAGCCGGATCATGCCGGCAGTATTCGTTTGCTCAGGCAGTCCTATCCCGGGATACAAATCGTGGGCAACAAGCATACGTTCGGCATGTTGGCCGGTTATCACGGCATCACGGACGGATTGCACGAAGTGAAAGAAGGCGATACGCTTGCGCTTGGACAACACCGCCTGACCTTTTATATGGCGCCTATGGTGCACTGGCCGGAAGTGATGGTGGCGTATGAGGAGACGGAGAAAATACTTTTTTCGGCCGATGCCTTCGGCACATACGGCACGCTGGACGGCGGAGTGATTGATTCGGAAATGAATACAGACCGTTATTGGGACGAAATGGTGCGTTATTACGCCAATATCGTCGGCAAATATGGAAATCCCGTCCAAAAGATATTGCAAAAGCTGAATTTGCCGGATATTCAAACCATTTGCTCTACCCACGGGCCTGTCTGGCACGAACACAAAGACAGGGCTGTCGGTATTTACGACCGACTGAGCCGCTACGAAGGCGAAAAGGGCGTAACGATTATTTACGGCAGCATGTACGGACATACGGAACAAATGGCCGAAGCCATCGCCACGTCGCTTGCCGGAAGTGGTATCCGGGAAATTGTGATGCACGACGCAAGCAAAAGCCCGGCCTCCTACATCCTGAAAGATGTCTTCAAATACAGGGGACTCATTGCCGGCAGTCCGACGTATAGCGGACAACTTTTCCCGGAGATCGAATCCATCCTGAAAAAAATAGAACTACGCGAAGTCAAAAACCGACTGTACGGTTGTTTCGGTTCGTTCACGTGGGCCGGCGTTGCCGTTAAACGGTTGATCGCTTTCGGCGAAACCATGAAATGGGAAATGGTGGGCGAACCGGTGGAGCAAAAACAAGCCATGCGTGCGGATACGTATGAGAAATGCCTGTCGCTGGGTAAGGCTATGGCCGCACGGTTGGACGCAGACGAGAATTTAAACAGTTAAATATTAAATTATAAAGACAATGAGATTACTGATAGAACCAAATTACGAAACCCTGTCGGAATGGGCGGCCAATTACATCGCCGCCAGGATCAGGAAAGCCGCTCCGACGGACGAAAAGCCGTTTGTGCTGGGATTGCCGACCGGTTCCTCCCCGCTGGGGACATACCGGCAGTTGATTGAACTGAACAAAGCCGGCGCCGTGTCGTTCAAACATGTCATCACCTTTAACATGGACGAATATGTCGGTTTGCCGAAAGACCATCCCGAAAGTTATTACTCGTTCATGTGGAACAATTTCTTCCGCCATATTGATATTCCGCCCGGAAACGTGCATATCCTGAACGGGAATGCACCTGACTTGGAGAAAGAGTGCGCCGAGTATGAAGCACATATTAAAAGCGTCGGCGGGATAGACCTTTTCCTGGGCGGTATCGGGCCTGACGGGCACATGGCGTTCAATGAACCGGGATCGTCTCTGGCTTCGCGCACACGGGTGAAATCCCTGACCACGGATACCATCATCGCCAACTCCCGTTTCTTCGGCAATGATGTGAGTCTGGTGCCGAAAACCGCCTTGACGGTGGGGATAGCCACGGTGCTCAGTGCGAAAGAGGTGCTGATCGTGGTGAACGGACATAACAAGGCACGCGCCTTGCAGCAGGCCGTAGAGGGCGCCGTCAGCCAGATGTGGACGATCACCGCCCTGCAAGTGCATCCGAAAGGCATTATCGTGTGCGACGAAGCCGCTTGCGCCGAATTGAAAGTGGGTACGTACAATTATTTCAAAGACATCGAACGCGAGCATCTTGACCCGAAGAAAGAATGGCCGGCCTGACTTTCCGAGCACGCTAAAAGGTTTTTTTTACATGCGAAAAAACTTTCCCTAATGTCAATGATTGTAACTGCCATCCAACCGATTCATGTGTGGCGCTGCCTCCTACGAATCCGAGCAAAGATGATTATAGACGTTTTATTTCTCATTTATTGATGTCGATAAAGGAGAATTATTAACTAAATGGGGAACCGGGGGACAAGGTCCCGGTGAATATGTTCAACTCGCCACCTGTTTTACTGTTTTGGAAAACCGACTGGTTTTCTTAGACGGGTGCATTTCAAATTGTCGCACTTGTCATGCGACCCCTTCCCCATCCCTTGCCCCTAAATCCCCTAAAGGGGACTTTGGTGATCCGGCGGAAGTCCCCTTTAGGGGATTTAGGGGTTCGCGTCAAATACGACAAACTGCTTATCCACTTGGATCAAGTGAAATGCCTGAAAGGCATTATTTTCATAACCGCAGGTCGCTGACCTGCGGAGGAAAGACGGTACAACACCACTGCCTGAAAGGCTGGACTATCCGACATCTGAAATCCGGAGAAATTAAGCGTCCG
>JAITPV010000137.1 GCA_031289275.1 Tannerella sp. | reverse complement strand
AAATCGTTCAAGTCGTTTCGGGAGATGAGCGTCGAACCGTTTTCGCCAATCTTCCTGACCCTGCCGTACCGGACGAGACAGGAGATGTTGGCCGGCGTAACGTCCCTGCCGACATGATTCGTCGCCCATTCGCCGGCTTCCTTTATCGTCAATAATTCGTCTGTTTCAATCATTTTTACTTGATGTATTTGCGCAAATATACTATTAAATTCCATTTGTTTTGCTCATGGTTTGATTTATACTTAACACAATAGCCATATCACCTTTCCCTATTGTTCCCGGACAGTTTCTTAACCGGCAGTCAACCATTTCTTAAACTGAGCCGCCCGGTTCTTACTGACATAAATCCGTTCGGGAACATCTATGTCCAGAGTGACAAGCAATCGTTTATCAAACCAGATGGTTATATTTTTAATACTGTCTTTCGAGACGATGAATTGTTTATTCGCCCGAAAAAAACAGGTGGGATTCAGTGAATTGTAAATATTTTCCAGGGCTTTGCTGTAATGATAAACCGTTTGATCTTTCAGGACAGCACGGGTCTCGCCATTGCTGCTGTAAAAATAAGACACCTGCTGAATATTCACCGGGACAAGGTCATTGTTGACCGGTATCAGGATCCTTTCCGAATACCTTCCTGCGGGATTCAAGAAGGATAGCTGTGACAAATAGTCCATCACATCCTGTTTGTTCCATTTGCGGAACTTTTCCAGTGCGCGTTTGATCTCTTCCGATTCAATGGGTTTCAGCAAATAGTCGATACTGTTTACTTTGAATGCGTCAATCGCATACTCGTCATATGCGGTCGTGAATATGACGGGCGTTTCCACCATTACGGACGAGAAAATATTGAATGCCGAGCCGTCGGAAAGGTGAATATCCATGAATATCAGGTCGGGTGCCGGATGACTGCCTAACCATCTGACCGTTTGAACCACACTTTCGGTATGCTCCAGCAACTCGATCGAGTGATCAATCTCCATCAGGATACTTTTCAAGTTTTCATAAGCGGCAGTTTCATCTTCTACAATCAGGACTTTCATATGACAGGGATTATAATATAATACATTAAATAAGTAATATCGCAGATTTACATCACAAATATAGCCACGAAACAGATATAAATCTCTTTTCTTCACAAAAGCGAAATAAAACAAGTGCATCACGAAAAACAGCAATCTATCAAGCACGGTTTTTATACGCCGGTACAAGGATTTTTTAATACCTTTGCAAAGTTAAGATTTTTAGTTGAAAGATGAAAGTATTTGACAGGCCTGTCTCAGACAAAATGATGGTTTTCTTCAGTTTTATTGTAGGAGCGTTCATCATTTATCCCCGTATTATTGATTTACCCCGGGAATTAGCTCGTTTGAGCGCCCAGAGTGACGCGATCGAACATGTTCTCTTTTTTATTTACCGTTATCTGTTTTTCTGTTTGCTGACTTGGATTCTGATATCCGTCAATATTCACCGGCAGAAAGTCCCGACCTTCGGCAGGCGGTTACTGAAAACATTCCTGATTACGGCCATAGCCTATATGGTGTACGTGTTTATCTCTTTGGCCATCAGCAAACATGTGGACTGCTTTACGGGGTTATTGCTTTTCCAGTTTGTGGTAGCCTGTTTGCTCTGTTCGTTTACCGGACATGTATTTGCCTTGTATTCCGAACAGAGTGCGCATGAGCGGGAGATCGAAAAGCTAAAGACGGAAAACCTCCAAAGTCGTTGCGAAGCGTTAGCCAATCAGATTAATCCGCATTTCTTCTTTAATTCGTTGAACGGATTATCTGCGCTTGTTCGTGGCGACAGGAAAAAGCAGACGCTGAAATATATAAATGAACTGTCGGGCGTGTTTCGCTACATTCTCCAAAGTGATAAAAAAGGATTGGTTCAGTTGACCGAAGAGTTGAAATTCCTGGATTCATTCCGTTACCTGCAGGAAATCCGGTATACGGATAAACTGTGTTTCGACATTCGCGTGCCTGAAGAGAAGAAAAACTGCCTGATCCCGGTGCTTTCTTTGCTTCCGTTGATTGAAAACATTGTCAAACATAACATGATAGACAGTGAAAACCCGATGAAGGTGTCTCTGTTCATGAACGGGCAGAACGAACTGGTCGTATCCAATCCCATCCACAAAAAGATTGATCCGCCCGATCAGAACGGGATTGGCCTTACCAATTTGTCCGATCGTTTCGGGTTGTTACTGAACAAGAAAATAAGGGTCGAAAATCAAAACGGATGTTTCAACGTCTACCTGCCCCTCTCATAAAACACCGTCGCAGGCCGCTGTCTTTTGCGCCTCCCTTTCAGTTGTCCCATAACGGGTTATATGTAAATAACATATTCAGGCTTAATCCGATATATATCAAATCATTCATTACATACATACAGTGAATGTCCTGATACTTCGCCGCAAGGCGTGATTTCGTATTCCATTGCCGGGTAGACGGATTGTATTCAAATATATAATATTCCTCGTCAATCACATAGATTTTGTTTTTATAGGCGACTCCTGCTAAAATACCTTCGTGGAGCGCCGTACAGGCGGGTTCTTCCGTCCAGGAAATTAATCCGTCCGACGATTTCCACAAGGTTTTATTGCATACCCCTAACGAGCCTTTCCCCATACCGGCATAAATCGTATTATCTATATTCACTGCAAGACCGCCATATTGTTGTGTCGGAAATTCCGCTTTTTGCGACCATCCGTTCAGGTTTACGTCAAACGCCCACACTTCATTCTTCGCCGTATCTTTTATTCCCCCGACAAAGCAGATTTCATTCTCTAACAGGAAACCGGCACGCAAATAGGACGAATCCGGGCCGACCGGCATGGGATACCACATGTTGTTGGAGGAAGTATAGCGGTAAAAATCATTTTTCTTTTCATAATCACGTCCCAGACCGCCCAATACATACACATCGGTATTGTAACTAACCGCGGCCTGCCATTTGGCTGCGCTTTTCGGATGGGCTTGCAGATGCCGCCAACTGTTTGCGGAAACGTCATAACTCCATAAATCATTTGTATATTCAGGCCCCAGATCACCGCCTAACAGGTAACCTCTATTTCCAATCGTAAAATAGGCCGGCGAGCCTTGAATGAGAGTCGTTCCCGGAAAAGCTGCCAGGTTCTCGCCAAAAATCGGAGGCGTCTCAAACGTTTTTACTTCTCCGTAAGAAGTTCCCTCACTATTCGTTGCATACGCCACGACATAATAGGTGGTCTTTCCTTTCCATCCGGAGAGTTCGGTTCTGATCATGCCGGACGTTCCGGGCATAACGGAGACGTGCTCTCCGCTGAGAAGTGTCGGCGACTGAACGGTCGACGAATAGCAAATGCCGCCGGATATAATGTTACTCTTTCCCTGATTCAGCACTTGTCCGGTCAGAATAACCGTTCCACCGGTTGTGCTTACCGGTTCCAGCGTCCGTATGGCAGGCATTTCACTCAATGTGTAAAACTCCGTCAGGCGGTCACTGTATCCTGTACCGAATTTATTGGTCGCAAAGGCACGCACATAGTATTTTGTGCTTGGTTGCAGGTTTTCCAACGAGCCGACGAAAGGCATGGCAATACCTCTGGCATACACTATTTTAGCATCCGCAAAACTTGCCGAGTCCACGATAGGCATTTCGCTCCAATAAAAACCACGCAAGGTAAACGGTGCATCTCCTTCATCTATTATACGGGAATACAAAGACGCTTCCGTGTATCCGATAAGCTCCGGCTCCACGTCTACCGAATCTACCTTTGGCCGACCGTCACCGGTCGTAAACTCCGGATTGGGATCCTTTCCGCGAAACGTGCCGTTGCTGTTTCTCACATACGCTTGCACATAATATTTGGTAGAAGGGATCAGGTCAGTCACGTTACAAACAAAGGAGTCTGTTGTCATCGTACTTTGAAAATCCTTGACATCTACTGTCATATCTGCCGATCTGGAAATATATACGCCTCGTTCCCGGATAGTTCCTTCGCCGGGCGAAATGATTACGCCTCCACATATGGCTGTCGTAGCGTGGATATTCTGTGGTTTAACCGTCCGGACTTCGCCTAATCCGCTATTGGTAAGAATCTTCGACTGTACTCCGTAATTTATGCCGGCCTGATTTACGGCATAGGGGCGGATATAATAGGTTGTATTTGATTGTAAATTTTCAATCACGGCGGTAAATACGTTGTCTCTTTCTTCAGCCGCCAATACCTTATTATCCGTAGTGTCAGGCATTTCATCGGTACTCCAACAAAATCCCCGTTCCGTCACCCGATAGCCGTTTGAATTTAAAACAGAGGCTGTCATGGTGATAGACGACGCCGTCTGTTCCCACCGGCTAATTTCTCCTACTTCCGGCTTTTCTGCATTTTTGACATCCGTCGTAAATTCCGGATTCGTCATGCAACCGTTCCACATCCCGAAAAATGCACTAATCGCAAAGATAAAAATGATGTACTTATTTTTCTCTTTCATTCCGTTTTTATTTTAAATTCAGAAAAACACCCACACCTATACTTGGATAGATATAGCTGAAATTCAAAATACTGCATCCGAGCGTTCCGTAAAACCGCTTTCCGAAAACGCCTGTTGCATCCAGGTCTATCGCGACGCCTTCATAAGAATCCCGATGTCGTGCCCAACCTCTTGTTTCCGGCATCGTTTCAGCCGTAACTTTGTCTATCTTTTCATATTCATAGATCAAATCATACTTCGCATAACCGACGCCCGCCGACAAATAGATGTTCGAAAAAGCCTTGAATACCACACCGGCCGTACCGATAACCAGACTTTCTTTCCCATGTGCAAGTTCCGTCGTTCCCTCAGGCAGAAAATGATACGTCTCTTTCTGCTCATCAAGACTTGGAATAATTCCTTTTCCATCAAGGCCGTTTTCACATCCCGGCGCATCCGGATGAAAAGAAAAAGACAGGTTTGAACGTGCACGCAAATACCATCCGATTGTTCCTACACCACCGATCTGGATGCCGAAAGGTGCAGCCGGCGTAAAAGAATAGCCGGCAAAGAATTTCATCTTTTCTTTCGGTCTTTTAGGCCGGAATAATTCTGCCTGGGAGGGTGTGCGGAGCAATTCCAACTGCTCCCGCCAATAATTGGCGGAGACTTCTTGTTTGGATGTCCCGATTCCTTCCGTATAGAAAAGAATCAATTTCTTTATCGCAAGACTATCTTTGGATACGGCTGAGTTATTCAGACAATTCAAACATTTACTCATCACCGGCTCCATGGATACATGCGTCGTTTTATCTGCTTTCCAGATAGCAGTCAATTGACTGATGCTATACGGGTCGCAATAGGAAACGCCTTCTTCGTACCACATCAGGGCGTCTTGATAATCCATGCGTTGCATCGCAGCATCCCCTTTCTGGTTATATTCCGTCTGCCGTTGAGCCTTCGCACAAAATGGGAACAGGATCAACAAATTCCACAAGATCACTTTTTTCATTAACATATTCATTATTGGTATGTTGAATATCCGGCGCCAATCAAGTCACCATTCGTATTATAGATGTCATACATATGGTCTTCACGTTCAAAAGCCCGTCCGTCACTACATGGCGCCACTCTCAGGTATTTCGCTTCAATACGCTCCTTTCCTTTTGAATCAATCGCTCCATATCGCCCTGTCAATATCTTGCGCACAATCGTATAATTTCCAAATGGCATCTTCATTTCATATAGCGCCTTCCGTTCAATAATCTGTTGTTCTTCTTCTTTTTCGGCACAGGAAAGGAATAACTGGAACGCTTCGTCCGTCGCTTTCAATTCATTCGCTTTTTGAAAATCTTTTTTCGCTTCTGCATATTTCTTCTGTTCCATTTTTGTCTTACCACTCACAATCAACGATTTATAACTCGCATTGATTTCTTCGGCAGAAGGTTCGCTGTGTATTGGCTCCGAAGTGTTATTTTTTTCCGCCAACAATTTCGCTTCTGCTTCTTTCTTCGCTTTTTCTTCCTGTGCCGTAAGTTTCTTTGCATCCATCTTGGCCGATTCCGCCGTTTCGACGGTTTCGCCTGATGCAGCCTCATCCGATTTCGGTTCTTCCGAGTTATTGTTCCGGGCTGCGCCACGCGATTCATTCAGTTCAACTGTTCCTTGAGGTGATTCTGCAACCCAGATATAAGCAACGGCATAACCGACAAATGTGAAAACAAAAATAAGTAACGGAATCACCACGCGCCGTTTTCTTTTTTTCTTGCGGATAGCCCGGCTCACCTCCGGATCGCGAAACTTCGTCTGCTCATCATCTGCCGCTATTTGTTGCGGTGAACGGGCGCCGGCATGCACGGTTTCTTCTTCGTTGTCGGCTGCATGTGACTGAGACGACGACGGTAACGACTCTATCAGTGTATTTTCCGTTTCTTCAAAATAAGACGGAATGTCCAGTTCGTTAATCATTGCCCGCACGTTCTGGTAACGTTCTGCCGGATTCACCTTCATGGCTTTGAGAATTACGTCTGCGGTCTTTGAAGTAATCTCTTTGTTCAGTTCAATAGGTTTTGCAAGCGGTTTGGTTGCCCGCAGAATCGATTCCGTCGGGATAACTCCCGTAAGCAGGTTATACATCGTCGCCCCCAACGAATAGATGTCCGGACATGGAGAAAAACTCTGTATCCCCTCGCTGTCGTATTGTTCGATAGAAGCAAATCCTTTGGATAGCGTCAGCATGGTGGTGCTTGTTTCCTGTTGTTCAATATCATAGCGTTTACTGACGCCAAAATCAATCAAGCGTGCATTGTTTCTCTTGTCAATCAGGATATTGCTCGGTTTAATATCCAGATGCAAGATGTTTTTCTGATGCACAAAGTCAAGCGCCTGACCAATCTGATAAATATATTTCAGGACTTTCTTTTCTTCCAGGATACCATTCGTATCCAACATATATTTCAAGGAACAACCTTGAATATGTTCCATTGCGATATAGGCGGTGTTGTTTTCTTCAAATACTTCCAACACATTGACTACAAAGGGATGATGAACCTCGGACAGGATTTTTGCCTCTTTAATCAGCTTTTCCTTGAATTTGTCAAACAGCACCTGACCTGTCTTGGAATGGACTTGTACATGAAATGTTTTTTTGTCACGGAAACAGTAGTCTTTGAAAAAATACTCCTTGATACATACGGGCACGTCTGTCCGCACCGTCCCCAGTTCCCCTTTGACATCCGTACTCCAGGTTCCCATATAGGTGATTCCAAACCCTCCTTGTCCAATCACATTGGACAAGTGGTATTTTTTATCCTGCAAATAATATCCTTTCGGCAAATTCATAATTACTCAACAAGGTAATCAGGTTTCTACGCACAAAGGTAAAACTTTTTTCAAATAAAAGTATAAAGAAAAGACAGAATAAATTGTTTATAGCCGAGAGAATTTTGAACATGCTGAATCGGCAGGAGATAAAATGAGTAATTATCACGCGCTTTTCCGCTGCAAGATTCCACAATCGCATTTTTAATTGCCTCAGCTGTAGCTGTTCCCGAAAAGATGTGCAAAAGAGCATCTTTTTTCACGCAATCTGTCACGCCATCCGTACACATGAAAAAATAATCTCCTGGTTGAATATCCGTCAACGACGTCACCTCTGCTTCCGTTGGAGAACCGGTGCCTTGAATCGCTCGTGTAATTACATTTTTCCGTGGATGATGCAGCGCTTCTTCTGCCGTAATGACTCCCAGTTTTACCCATGAGTTTACTAACGAATGATCTTCTGTCTGATAGATAATGTGCCCGTTACGAAACTGATAGATTCGGCTGTCACCGATATGTGCAAGGGTAATTCCCGATTCGCCCACATAAATCATGGTCAGCGTCGTAGCCATTCCGTGGGCTTCGGGATGATGGGCTATATATTCGTCGAAACGGACTTCCGTATATTGAACGGCTTTATTGATAAGTTCTTCGGTCGGATCGCCATCGATGAAAGTAGAAAAAAAGGTTTGAAAAGACTCGCAGGCCAACGAACTGGCAATCTCGCCTTTCTCTGCGCCTCCTACTCCGTCGCATACGATAAACAGTTTCTGACCGGAATCCACTAATTCGGACAATGGATAGATGGAATCTTCGTTATTCACCCGTCCTCCTTTTTCACTGATAGCATGGGGTCGCTCAAGTGTTATATTCATGGTTACAGTCACAAACGCATTATTACTCATTAAATCGAAATGAAGTGTGTCCCATCACAACTTCATCATCATTCTTTAATACAATCACTTCTCCTTCTTCCAAATATCTGCCGTTATACAAAGTACGGTTTTTGCTGTGATTGTCCGAAAGGGAATGAATCAGACCTCCTTGTGGATTTTTTTTTACCTCAATCCGCAAATGATTTCTGCTCATCAATTTATCCGCCGTCTCAATACATATATTTGCTTTAGAGACAGAGGCTTTTCTCCCAACAATGAATAATCCTTCTTGCAGCAGGAACGTTTGCTCCGGAGTGTCCACACTTTTGTGGACAGTCAAGATACCGCTTCCTTTTTTGACCGGTTGCAGCACGACCGTATCTGTTCCAGATAACGGTCGGTTTTGCTGCTTTCCGTCGAGCACTGAAATCGGAATATCCTGCTTACATTTCGGACATTTAAAAGAGGCGATTCCTTCCGGAATTTTTTGCTCGTCTACCTTTAAACCAATCTTACAATGCGGGCATTTTACCGGAATCATACAATAATTGAGATGTCAGCATCATCCATTCCTGCGAAGATATCAATAATATCCGCGTCGGAAGCAATTTCAACATCATCCGAAAGCGTAATAAAATCAGTATCCTCATAGCTTTCGTCCAATGTCACAAAATCCGAATAAAAACTGTCATCCATGTCAATAACCACTACATCACTTAAATCTTCGTCTATTGAGACGAATACACTTTCATCTTTCATATTCCCTACATTTATATATTAACATTCTTGTCACAAAGTTATAGATAAATATATTCATGCTTTATATTTACACTGGGATAACGTACAAAACCATAGGATTATTGTACAAAAGACCGTTTTCACCCGGCAAAATTATTATTTTCTGACCCATTTTGCCTTGCAAGATGAGACCGGACATTGTTTTTTGTTTGCTAACGACTCCCAGGGAAGTTCGCCCAGAAATGTGCCGCATTTGGGACAAACATAGTCGATCTTGAATTGATTGGCTATGTTTTGCAACAGTTCCGGAATTTTAGCCGATTGCTTGGCTCCCAAGTAGACGCCTGCCGTTGGTGCACAAATGGCCAAAAGCAAACTTGCGATAAGGACGCCTTGATTGCCTTTCCCTGCAAAACCGATTATCAAACCGGCTACTCCGATGACGGCAAACGGCAAGGATTGGAACAGCCTCGTTTTAAATTGATTAGATGACTGTATGCGTATTTTTTCTTTAATATAGGTCGTATAAACGGATTTTAAAGCCGCAAATTCTTCGCTGTAGTCATTGTCATATTTCAGCACTTCTGCGATGTTTAATATATAATGTTCGCCCAACATGACAACATCCGACGACCCGATCTTTTTCTTCATGATCCGGTCTCCGTTGACAAAAGTCCCATTCGTTGAATTCATATCTTCGAGGAACAGTGTCCCATTTTCATCACGATTTAATTTTGCATGATAACGGCTTACATAGGCTTCATTTATCACAAAATCATTATCATCCGCCTTTCCTATTCTGATCATCATATATTTTTCGTATTCTCGCCTTGCTTCAGCCCTTCACGTTCAAGCATCTCTTTCAAGGCTTTCAACGGCTCTTTGGATACAATCAATTCGCGGGGTTTCCCACCGGGCGGCAACAATAATAATTTTTGTTTCGGCAAATTGATTTGCAGGATATAGTTCTTATTAATAATAAAACTCTTTCCTACCCGTAATAACATAGATTTATAATTAAACACTTGATTCTCAAGCATCTCTTCAATTCGTCCGATATTAATGGCAAATGTGAACTGAATACCTTCGCTTAGCAGTAATTTCGTATAGTTTCTATCTGCCTCCAAATAAAGTATATCGCTGATTCTTATGCGTAAAAATTCATCCCTTGTCTTTATTATCAAATATCTATCCATTCTGTTTCCGGCTATGCCATAAATTTAGCGACAAATATATACAAATTTCCGGTCTGGAACAATATTTTATCATTTATCTTTAGTTGATTTATGTGTTTGTGTTGAAAGAAAACATCTTTTTGCACTTATCACATCCGAATACCGCAAGATGGCAGATATTGGGTAGCCTCGCAGGAAGCCATCCGGTGCCTCGCTCGGCGTAGGCATACATGAAAAAATGCAAAAAAATTTCGTTTTGATTCTGTTTCTATGTATTTTTGCAGAAAATTAGAAATGAAATGAACTATCTGCAATTTAGAAATCAGTTTTTCGATTTTACCTATTTCAGTATAAACCAGGTGTATGCGTGGCAGGCGGATTTTGACAAGTCGAATATTACGCGGTGGACAAAGCAAAATCTGCTTGTCAAACTGCGAAACGGCGTTTACAGTTTTCCCGAATATCTGAATACACCTAATTCCCAGTATTTTATATCCAATCGCATTTATCGCCCTTCTTACGTCAGTTTGCACTCGGCGCTGGCATTTTACGGCATGATTCCCGAAGCGGTGATAACGACTACGGCGGTCGGCACACAGAAAAAGACGTATTTTGAAAATGCTTTCGGCACATTTGCGTATCAACACATTTTACCGGAATTAATGTTCGGTTACGAGCAAATGCCGTTTTTGAACGGACAAAATATCCTTTTGGCACAGCCCGAAAAGGCTATTTTAGATTTGCTTTATCTTTATCCGTATTATAGTAAAGAGCAAGAAATCAGAGAACTGCGTTTCGATGAGGATTTTATGCAGAATGAGCTGAATATTGAACGTTTGAATGAATATACCGATAAATTTCAGTCGAATACGGTAAGAAGAAGAGTTGATTTACTGCTAAAAATATACGCATTATGATAAGTTTGGAACAAATACAAAGTTATTTTCCGCCGCAAATCCGTAACCATCCGGATCCGGCGCGCCAAAAATATATGCTCAAAGAGTATGTTCAATTACTGATTTTGGATTTTTTGTCGGTTTCGCCGTTTGCCAAAAAACTTGTTTTTATCGGCGACACCAACCTGCGATTGGTTAAGGGAATTGATCGGTTTTCAGAAGATTTGGATTTCGATTGCAAGGATTTTTCGGCAAACGAATTTGCCGAAATGATCGGTAATGTCGTGACTTTTTTGCAGCGTTCGGGTTGGCGAGCCGAAACAAGAGAAAAGCCGAATAGCAATTTAAGGGCATATCGTTCATGTATTTATTTCCCCGAATTACTTTTTGAATTGAGTTTATCGGGTTATTGCGAAGAACGGTTTTTGGTAAAAAGCGAAAGTCAAAATCAGGGAGTTTATTATCAGTCAATTATAGCAAATATCAGGGGTTGCGGTTTTTATTTTCCGTTTCCTGTACCGCCCGATGATATTCTTTGTTCAATGAAACTCTCTGCTTTGCTCTCGCGTCAAAAGGGGCGTGATTTTTACGATGTCCTATTTTTACTCGCACAAACGCCTCCAAATTATGACTATTTGGCAAAAAAACAACACATTCATAATTGGCAGGAACTCAAAACGGCGCTTTTGCAAACAACAAAACAAGTTAATTTACAACACAAATCTAAGGATTTTGAGCATTTGCTTTTTAACAACAACAGCGAGAAGATTCTGCTAATGAATGAATTTCCGGAGTCTATTTGTCAATAGTTCCTAAATATCTAAGTACATGACAAAAAATCAAAGACATTAAAATCGAGTTTGGCAAAAGGATTCGGCAATGCAGCGGCAATGGTTTGTAATCCATATTTAAACAGGCTTTTAGCTCTGTGTCCGTGTTTTTTGATTTTTATCTGTTTTATGTTTTCGTGGAGGTAAATTCCAACAACATACGCCCATGCGAAAGCAACCATAACGAGTGAAAAAAGTTTTTCGATACGTTTAATATCCGTCAAATGCGTGTCTTCGATATTGAAACCGCTTGATTTCAGGGCCCTGAAAGCCGTTTCAATCTGCCACCGTTCCCTGTAAAGTTCCTGCGCATTTTGGGGTTGGTTGAAAGAGACAACAATTTGCAATTCAGGTTTTCCCTTCCTGTTTTTTACTTTTGAAGCGGAAAGGTAGCAGAGTTGCCCGTTGACATAATAAATCCGGTGCAAACA
>JAITPV010000039.1 GCA_031289275.1 Tannerella sp. | reverse complement strand
TTCGGATAGCCCAGCACGTATGCGTCAATGAACTGTTTGTACCCTTTAATTGTCAAATAACCGCTCTGATACAGAATGGGAACAGGGTCTGTCCATTCCACGCGGTAATCCATCAGTGAATGAATCGGTATGTCTATATCGCCTGTAAACTTGCGCACATCCAAATCCATTTTCCTTATCATCTTCACTAAGAATGTAGGCGTGCCGGTTTCGAACCAGTAATAGCCGAAATTGCACTTGCTCAATGTATGCAAAACGCTGAACGGATTATATATCCCGACACTTTCCGGGGCAAAATGATAGCCGTCGTAACGCTTTTTCAATTCGGCAAGGGTGGCTTCACAGGTAATTTTTCGTCTTTCAGCCAATGCCTGTATCTCAGGCTCGAAGTTTTCAATCAATTCCTTTTCCGTGATGCCGCATATTTCGGCAAAATTTTCATCTAAACTAATGTCGGACAAATGATTCAAATCGCTGAAAACGCTGACTTTTGAAAACTTTGTCACGCCGGTCAGAAACACAAAACGCAGACAGGCGTCATTGGCTTTCAGTACTCCGTAAAAGCCTTTCAACGCTTTGCGAATATCGTCGTTTGCATTCAGGTCGTCCATTGTGCCCAGCAACGGTTTGTCGTACTCGTCCACCAGAACAACGACTTTGCGTCCCGATTTTTCGCAGGCGCGACGGATAAGTTCCGAAAAACGGATTGCAGGATTATCATCACCGAGAACTATATCCCACTGTTTTTCATACTGTTTCAGGTTGTAGTTCAACGTTTCGAAAAGCGAATTGACATCCGTATAAATACCTATACTGAAATCCAGATAGATAACCGGATATTCCAGCCATTCCTGTTCCAGTCCCGCAATAGCCAGCCCCTCGAAAAGCTCTTTCTTCCCAAGGAAATAGGCTTTCAGCGTAGAGAGCAGCAACGACTTCCCGAAGCGGCGCGGGCGACCGAGAAAATACGGTTTTCCCTGCGTAACAAGCCGGTACACAAACGCAGTCTTATCCACATACAAATAACCGGTTGTACGTAAATCTTCAAAATCCTGTATGCCCAAAGGCAATTTTCTTAAATTTGCAGCCATGACGAAATATTTATTATTATCGCAAAGATAAAACATATTATCGAATAATTGATTACGCAGGTTTGATTAAAAGGCGGATTAAAAAGGCCGGATTGCTTCGTTCCTTACAATGACGGAGTACTTTTAATTTATATGACATCAGAAAAAAAACCGGCAGTGACGCGGAAGGCATAATGACCTGAAATTCGCCTTTATGCCAATCCTTTCGTTTTGGCATACAGAATAATTTCCATTTTATTATTTCTTGTATATTTGCCAGACTAATTTAAGATTAATCGAAATGAAGAGAACAATTTTTTTATGTTTGCTACTGGCCGCTTCGGCGGTGTTGCCGGCACAGGACGTTATCCAGTGGCGGGGCGACCGCACCGGGATTTACAGGGAAAGCGGCTTGCTGAAATCGTGGCCTCAAGAAGGGCCTCAATTGCTTTGGAACTACGACGGGCTGGGCGAAGGCCATTCGTCGGCGGCCATATCGTCCGGCAAACTTTATGTGACCGGAATGACAAACGGGAAGGGGTATCTTTACGCCTTCGACATGAGCGGCAAACTTTTGGACAAAAAGGAGTACGGTGGCGAATGGGACGAGAGCTACAACGGCACGCGCGGAACCGTCACGGCCAACGAGGGGAAACTGTACCTCATTTCCGGACGGGGAGGCATCGTCTGCTTCAATGAGAAGGATTTGTCTATCGTGTGGGAAAAGAATATCCTGAGTGAATTTGACGCTAAAAATATCACATGGGGAATCTGCGAATCGCCTCTGATTGTCGGAGAAAAACTGATAGCCACTCCCGGTGGACAACAGCATAATATTGTTGCCCTGAATAAAAATACGGGCGAACTTATCTGGAGCAGTCCCGGAGCGGGAACGGGCGACCTTTCCGCGTATTGTTCACCCTTGTACGTAGGCGACCAGCAAGCGCCCCAGGTTGTAACCATGACGGCGAAACATATCGTGGGAATAGACATTGCCACCGGCGCCACGCTTTGGTCGTATGAACAGGTGAACCGCACGGACGTGCATCCGAACATCCCCGTATATGGCGATAACATGCTGCTTTGCACCAGCGGATACGGCAAAGGCTCCGTGATGCTTCGCCTCGTAAACGGCGGACGCGCTGTGGAAAAGGTATGGGATTCGTCCCAACTTGACTCGCGCATCGGAGCGATGGTGAAAGTGGGCGATTACGCTTACGGATCGGGCGACAACAACCGTTTCTGGTTCTGTGTGGACTGGAAAACGGGCGAAATCAAATACAGGGAAAACACCTTGCCCATCGGCAATGTGATTGCCTCGGACGGGATGCTTTACTGTTACAGCGACCGCGGCGACTTTGCCCTGGCCAAAATTACGCCGGAGAAATTCGACATCGTCAGCCGCTTTCCCATTACCCTGGGGACAGACCAGCACTGGGCGCATCCGGTTATCTACAAAGGCGTCCTTTATGTACGCCACGGCAACACATTGATGGCATATAAAGTCAGTTGATAGAAAAATAATTTCATGAAGCGGCTGATAAATTCTTTTTTATCTCCGCATTTCATGTCGTCGTAAAAATTCACGCCGGCAACAAAATCCCCCAGGGCTTCGAGTACGGTTGTCATTGCCGAATATCATTTCCCGAAAGAACCCTGCGGTGCCGGCGTGTTTTTTTGCGCTACGTAGAAGCTAAAAGCAGGTCTTCGGAGGCGGTGGATCGCAATCGCGAGTAACCCTAACAGGGTTTTGAACCCTGTTAGGGTTTGTGCGGTCGGCGTCGTGTTTATACTCTTACATCTCATAACTCTTAATTCTGCATTCTTAATTTCTTTACAGCCCCGTCACTGCGAAGAATGAAGCAGTCGCCGCTGTGCTGAGTTTATCAGTTGTTTGGGCAATTGCTTCACTACGTTCGCAATGACGCGGTTGGGCGGAATCTGTTGTGAATTTTTATGGGGCGGGGAACTTGTAGGAATAAGCCTTGCCGGTATAGTCCATAAATTCCATAACCAAGCCTCCATCAGAGGTTAAACTGATTGTTGTGGGGATTGCCGGTGTGTTTCCATTGAAATCGTACAACTCTTCATCGGCATTGGCGGGATATACTTCTTGTTGTACTTTGTAAGTATCCCAGAATATTTTCCACCTGGTCGTGAATGTCTTATAAAATTGCGCCAAATCTAACACATTTTCATTATAACGTTTGATAAGTGTCAATTTTTCAGTCCAGAAATTATAATTTATAATGTCTTTCTTCAAAAATTTAGTGCTATTGGAT
>JAITPV010000216.1 GCA_031289275.1 Tannerella sp. | reverse complement strand
TAACTGTGCCGGTTGGTCAACACCACCACGGGGCGTAACCAACGACTCCATTCGGACGGCTTCAGTTCGATCGGATAGAGTTCGGAGAAGTCGTTATGTCCCGGCCCGGTCTTGTGCATAATGTATCCTGCCGTGATCTTCTCTTCCGGGAAACGGGACGCGAGCCGGTCGGAATTGCTCAACGAACCGCCGCCGTTGTCGCGCACATCAATAATCAGTCCCTTGCAATCCCGGAAATGCAGAAACACATCGCTCAGTCCTTTCTCCGACACGGCATTCGAGAAACTGCCGTAATAAATATATCCCACCTCGGCGTCGGGAAGCCGGATATACTTTATACCTCCGGTAATAAGGTATTTTGTTCCCAGATATTTTTTCTGCACTTCGACGTTGAAATTGGGCGGATAATCTTCGTACCAGGCCCAATAGCGCGCCACATTGAATGATGACACCAGATTGGTATGTCCGTCCTTAAGTTCGGACAGCATTTCGCCCAGCAAATCAAAGAGGGCATACCGGTCCATCGTATCGGTCACCTGCCGGCTATACCGGTCGTGAACCTCGTTCCAGTCCACTTCCTTATAATCAAAAAAGCAATAATGTTCGTCCATGATTGTCCAGAGCGCCTCGAAATTGGTACGCGGATCCATCGTGTAAACGTCCGCTTTTTCACAACTCGCAAACGGCATAACCAGCAGCAGCATGACCCACCACCGCACCACAGGGTATCTGTTTCGTTTCGTTTCCATATGCCGGTTAATAATAGGCGCTTTGATACAAATGTTTCTTCTTTAACTGTTTTCCGCGGAAGGCGATAAACTCCTTCACCAGGCCGATCGTGAAACTGTGGGAGACATGATGGACATTAATTTTATTGACATGCGTATAATACAGGTTATTCAGATAGCCGGTACGCACGGTGAACGTCCATACCGGGAAATCTACGGTCAGATAGTTCCGCAGCGCCTGCTTGTTGTGCAACGAACTGCACTTTATCACGTCCGACATATTCCCCAGGCCGAATATTTCATAATATGACTGACCGTAGTTCGGCGAAAAAAGGACGCCGACCAGGGGCGCTTCCACCTGATAGCGGAGCGTAAGCGGATAGTTCCGCAAACGAAGGGTATAAATCCCCGCGACCGAAAGATTCAGGTCTATATCGGCGTTGATCGCCGTCGGGTTATTCCCCGTCTGCGTATTGTAAACGATTCCGAGCATCCCGCGCAGAGACGTTCCGGCAAGCAGTTTCAGCCCGGGCACGGGTTCAAAGCGGTAATGATAACCGTGTGAATAATCAACGATTCCCGACATGGCGCTGATGGTGGCCGCCGGGTTTTTACACAGGGACAAATCCACATGAAACATCTGCTGCGAAGAAACGCGGGGATGGATCATCCTCATCCGTTCGTTGAGTACGTGCACGCCCTTACCGGTGTATTTGATATCGTCGCCGAATGACAAATAGGAATTTTTGATATTATATCCTCCGAAACCGATCATCGTGCCTTCATTCACGGAATAAGGCGTCTCCTCTGCATTGGTTTGGGCGGCAAGCGACCCGCTCAGGCAGACAAGACAGGCACAAAGTATTCGGAAATTCTTCATATCTCTTCATTAAACAAGTCCATCTGGGTGGTGGACGTATCATCGCCGCCTTCTTCTTCTGCGCTTTCCGGCTCGCCGCTCGCCTCTGCGTTTTCCGGCAGCAGACGCAGAGGTTCCAGTTCATTGACCGTTGCGACCTCATAGGTTGTCACCCGTTTTCCTTTGGCTTTAAAACTCTTCACCCCGACAAACTGTTCGGCATCCAGCGTCAGCGATCCGCGGAAACTGTCGTTCCCGCCAAGAACCACTTCGATGCGCGGATAATTCTCGTCGGTGAGCAGATAGAGCGTATTTTCCGGATGATCACCCAGGAAACTCTGCTTTTTACCGCTTACTTCCAACGGGAAACGTTTTAAATACGGATACTTTTGATCGGCGTCATACAGGATCGCCGTCCAGATTTTCCGGTTATCAAAGCGTTCAATCACCTGGATTGAGTCTTCATAATGATTGCTCAGGTCATGATTGGTCGTATAGAAATCGCCGTTCCGGAGGATGACCAGGATCAGGTCGTCGTGCTGAAATTCGCCCAGGTCTTCACCCCGTCCGTCGTAGTTGAGGCGCAACACGTCGTGGTCGAACCATACCCTGCGGCCGCCCAGCGTGGAACTGCCTTTTTGTTTCAGTTTCACCTTATGGACTTCGGATTTGGTCAGGATATTACCCATCGAAGTGCGGCCTTTGATCAGTATTTCGCTGAAATCCTTTTCAAACGTGAGCGTTTTCTGGCGCAGTTTCGGTTTGAGGATGATCTTGACCGTCTCGGCCTCGCCGTTCGGATTGGCGCTGAAATACAGGATGCACGAGCCTTCCGAGCCTTTGGTTACGGTGTATTCCTTGTCGCGCGTCACGCCGGTGACGGCAAAACGCTTGATGAAATTGCATCCCGCGCGCCCGTCACGATACACCACATTATATATAGTACGGTTGTCGTTACGTTTGAAAACATTGGCGTAAATCACATGTTTGCCGACAAACATTTTTTCGCTTACGCGGATGACCTTGTACGAGCCGTTTTGATAGAAGAGGATCACTTCGTCGATGTCGGAGCAGTTACATACAAATTCGTCTTTCTTCAGGCCGGTTCCGATAAAGCCTTCTTCGCGGTTGATATACAGTTTTTCGTTAGCCTCGACGACTTTCGTAACCTCAATCGTATCAAAGTTGCGTCTTTCCGTCCGGCGGGGATAAGTGGCGCCGTATTTTTCTTTCAACATGGAAAACCAGGCAATGGTATAATT
Organism: Tannerella sp.; assembly: GCA_031289275.1. Lineage (GTDB taxonomy): Bacteria > Bacteroidota > Bacteroidia > Bacteroidales > Tannerellaceae > Tannerella. Next base: position 4,862 of record JAITPV010000216.1, on the reverse strand, counting down.
GACGATATTGGCCAGATGGCGTTCTACCTGGGCGATGTCCTGCTTGAGCTGGGCGATCTCCCGGTCGCTTTTATCGGCGTTGAATTTCAGGATGCGCCCCATCTTGATTTCCATCAGCCGGAGGATGTCGTCGCGGGTGACTTCGCGGATGAAGTGCGGCGTGAACGGCTCCAATCGTGACCGGATATGGGTTATCGCGCCATCCATATTCTTGGCGTTTTCAAATTCGCTGTCCTTGTAGATGCGTTCTTCGATGAAAATACGTTCCAGCGAGGCATAAAACAGCGCTTCTTCCTGTTCGGCTTTCTGTATTTCCAGTTCGGTGCGCAACAAAACCAGCGTCAGATCGGTGGTATGCCGCAAGACGGCGCTTATGTTCAGGAAATAAGGCCGGTTGTCTTCAATGATACAGCAATTCGGGGAGATGCTGATTTCGCAGTCGGTAAAGGCATACAGCGCATCAATGGTCTTGTCGGACGATACGCCCGGAGCCAGATGAATCAGTATCTCTACGTCTCGCGCCGTATTGTCGTCGATCTTCCGGATTTTGATTTTCCCTTTGTCATTGGCTTTCAAGACGGAGTCTATCAGCGTGGAGGTCGTGCGTCCGTAGGGGATTTCGTTAATGACAAGCGTTTTGTTGTCCATCTTATTGATTTTGGCGCGTACCTTGACCGAACCGCCCCGTTCGCCGTCATTATAGCGCGAGACGTCTATGTATCCGCCGGTCTGGAAATCCGGATACAGCACGAACGGCTCGCCCTTGAGGTGGGCGATCGAAGCGTCGAGCAGTTCATTGAAATTATGCGGAAGGATTTTGGACGAAAGTCCTACGGCGATACCCTCGACGCCCTGGGCAAGCAAAAGCGGGAATTTGACGGGGAGACAGACCGGTTCTTTGTTACGGCCATCGTAGGAAAGTTTCCACACCGTCGTTTTCGGATTGAAAACCGTTTCCAGTGCAAATTTCGACAGGCGCGCTTCAATATAACGGGGCGCCGCGGCGCCGTCTCCCGTCAGGATGTTGCCCCAGTTACCCTGGCAATCAATCAGCAAATCTTTTTGTCCCAACTGTACCAGTGCATCGCCGATGGATGCGTCGCCATGCGGGTGGAACTGCATGGTATGCCCGATGATATTGGCTACTTTGTTGTAACGTCCGTCGTCCAGCCGCTTCATGGAGTGAAGGATTCGGCGTTGCACGGGCTTCAAACCGTCGTTGATATGCGGCACTGCCCGCTCGAGGATTACGTAAGAGGCATAATCCAAAAACCAACTCTGGTACATCCCGGAAAGGTGGTGAATCGCATCATTTCCCCCGACGGGCACTCTATAACCCGACCGCGAAAGTGGTTCGTTTTCCTGTATCTCGGACGGGTTATTCTCTTCTTGAATTTCTGGCGAAATATCTTCGTAATTTTCTTGTTCTGTATCTTCCGGTGTCATTATCTATGCTTCAAACTTTTCCATGCGCGGCAAAAGTACAAAAAAAATCTTCATTTGTTTTCCGCGCGACAAATGAAAGGATATGTATTAATGATTAATTATAAATTGTTAGTTATAAATGGCCTGATGACTTATGAAACACCCTCCTCCAACCCTTTTTAAACTTGCCATTCGGCTCTTCCTCTTGGACTTGAACCAAGGACCCTCTGATTAACAGTCAGATGCTCTAACCAACTGAGCTAAGGAAGAAAATCACTTAATTTCCATTTCTTGAAAATTGCGTTGCGAAAGTACAGGTATTTTTCCAAATATGCAATATCTTTGCGGAAAAAAATTACGACGAGTATGAAAATAATAGGAATCGGAAATGCGTTACTGGATGTGCTCCTCCGCTTGGAAAGCGATGAGACGCTGGATCGCATGTGTATGAAAAAAGGCGCTATGGACTTGATTGAAGAAGCGCAAATGAAGGCGATCCACCGGGCGCAACACGGATTGGCACGCCACGAAGCGCCGGGCGGTTCGGTATGCAACACGATACGCGCCTTAGCCCACCTGGGCGCTGAGGTAGGATACATCGGAAAAGTCGGCACGGATCCGTCCGGGGCGTTCTACGAACAAGCCGTGCGGGAAGCGGGCGTAACGCCCTGTTTTGCCCGTGCGGAAGGAATCACAGGATGTGCCACCGTATTGATCTCACCCGACGGCGAACGCACTATGGCCACCTTTCTGGGGCCGGCAGCCACACTGTCTGCTGCGGAAATCACGGACGAAACGTTGCGTCGCTACGACTGCGTCTATATCGAAGGCTACCTGATAGCCAACGAAGCCCTGTTCCTGCCCATCCTCCAACGGGTGGACAAGTTAGGCCTGAAGGTGGCGTTAGACCTGTCCAACTTTAATATCGTCAACGGATTTAAGGAACTGTTGCAGGAAGTCATTCCCCGCTACGTGCGGATTCTGTTTTCGAACGAAAGCGAAGCGGAAGCCTACACCGGTTTGCCGGCAGCCGAAGCCGTACAAAAGATTTCGGAGCAGGTCGGCGTGTCGGTTGTCACCATCGGCAAGCAGGGCGCATTAGTGGGTAGCGCCGGGCGAATCATTGCCGTTCCGGCATCGGGCGGAACAGCCGTCGACACAACCGGCGCCGGCGATCACTTCGCCGCCGGATTCCTGTACGGGCAGTCGGTCGGAGCTTCTCTGGAACAGTCGGCACAGACAGGTTCGCTGCTGGCCGGCCACGTGGTCGAAGCAATAGGGCCGCAGATTCCCGCCGACCTTTGGCCTCAAATAAAGTTAAAAGTGAAGGACATACTACAGTCGGAGCGGTAAAATTGCCTACTTTTGCATCCCAAAATGTAATATATAATATGATGTATACGTCACGAATCAAATCAATCGCCATACTTAGTTTCGCACTCCTGTGTTTCGGAGTGAAACCTGCGCAAGCCCAGGATAATAATCGTTTTGAAACCAGCAAACAGTTGGAGATATTCAACGCTTTGCTCAAAGAAGTGGAAATGTTCTACGTCGATTCGGTGGAGGTAGAAAAGACCGTCCGCCGGGGTATTAATGCCATGCTGAAAGGGCTGGATCCATATACGGAATACATTCCGGAAGAAGATATGGCAGATTTCAAATTCATAACTACCGGCGAATATGGCGGTATCGGCGCCGTCATACGCCAACGCGATGAGGGCGTGGTGATCGTGGAGCCATACGAAGGAATGCCGGCGCAATTAGCCGGACTGAAAGCCGGCGACATCATCCTGTCTATTGACACGATAGATGTTTCTACATTCACAAGCGACCGCGTAAGCGAATTGCTCAAAGGCGTCCCAAATTCAAAATTAACCGTGAAAATACAGCGTCCGGACGAAAAAAAGCCCCGCAAAATAGAACTGTCCCGTAAACAAATCGTGGTCGACCAGGTAACATACTATGGCGTACGCGGCGACCATACCGGATACATTTATTTGCAGGGATTCACGGATAAGAGTGCGCAAGAAGTAAAAGCGGCCTTTGAAGACCTGAAACAGAATTATCAGATTCAATCCTTAGTATTGGATTTGCGGAACAACCACGGGGGGATACTGGATGCCGCCGTGCAGATCGTGAATTTCTTTGTGCCGCAAGGCAAAGAAGTGCTTTCGACACGCGGAAAAATCAAACAGCGCGACCGGATTTACCGTACGCCGCTGACACCGCTTGATACGGTTATGCCGATAGCGATCTTGATTAACGGCGAGTCGGCCTCGTCGGCCGAAATTGTCTGCGGCGCATTGCAGGACATGGATCGCGGCGTATTGGTCGGGGAGCGTTCCTTTGGAAAAGGACTGGTTCAGAGCACGCGCGATTTGCCTTATGACGGGAAGTTGAAAGTGACCATGAGCAAATATTATATTCCGAGCGGGCGGTGCATCCAGCAAATGGACTACTCGCACCGGAACACCGACGGCAGCGTCACCGCCATTCCGGACAGTCTGACTTCCGTATTTTATACCTCGAACGGGCGTCCGGTACGGGACGGTGGAGGCATCCGTCCGGATTTTGAGGTCGAAGAGCCGTCCACGCCGACCATGATGTATTATTTACTCAACGATTACGTCTTGTTTGATTACGTAACGGAATGGGCGCGGGCGCATAAAACCATTCCGCCGGCGGAAGAATTTGTTTTTCCGGATAAAAACTATGAAGCTTTTAAGACCTATCTCCGTACGAAAAATTTCACCTACGACCGTCAGAGCGAGAAATATCTGCGAAACCTGAAAGAACTTGCCGAGATCGAAGGGTATATGAACGAAGACCCAACTATATTTTCAGACCTGGAAGCGAAGTTGACGCCGGACTTGAACAAAGACCTTATGCGCTACAAAGACCAGATAAAGAAATTGATTACCCTCGAAATCGTGAAACGTTACTATTACCGGAAGGGAGAACTTATGGCAAGCCTGAAAGACGATGCCGTCCTGGAAAAAGCCCTGAAGGTATTAGCCGATACCCAACTGTATCAAAAAACCCTGAGTGCACCACAGGGGAATTGAGAGTTGAGAGTTGAGAATTAAGAACAGAGTAGAAAAAATCCCGTGTAAATTTGCCGAACCGCCTGCCGGAATAGAAATTTACACGTGTGAATTTGCCGACCCTTCTTTGGGTCAGACCTTCACGCGGGGTGGTTTTGTGCAGTCTCAACGACTATTCATCATTCTCAATTCTCAATTCCCCTCTTGCTGTTGGCCGGAATAAGGATTTTTTTCTCTATTTATTAGCAAAAACTGTTTTGTAACATGAAAATAATATCTACTTTTGCCGGACAATTATCAACGACTATTTTAATTCAATTTATGGCAAATGTGATTAAGATTCGAAAAGGGTTAGATATCAATCTGAAAGGAAAGGCTGTCAAGACGCTGATG
>JAITPV010000198.1 GCA_031289275.1 Tannerella sp. | reverse complement strand
TTGTTTGCCGTTCTGTTTTCTTCCTGTTTACAGAAAAAAGCAAACGAAAAAGTCATTCGGACGGTGAAAACAGATACCGTACGGATTTACGACGAAAGTCAAAAAGTAGTTTATCCCGGCAAAGTAGTTGCATCTTCCGACGCCAATCTCTCGTTTCGAATTGCAGGACCTATTGTAAAAGTAAATGTCGATGTCGGATCATTTGTCCGTAAAGGGCAAACGCTGGCTGAAATGGATGTGCGCGACTACGAGATTCAACTTCATGCCACCGAAGCGGAGTATAAACAAATCAAAGCGGAAGCGGAACGGATAATTGCGCTTCACGAAAAGGGAAGCGTCTCGTCTAACAACTACGACAAAGCGGTTTACGGTCTTAAACAGATTACCGCCAAATACGACGCTCACAAAAACGCTTTGGTCGATACAAAACTCCTTGCCCCTTTCGACGGCTATGTCCAAAAACGCTATTTCAATGCAGGTGAAACCGTAGGTGCGGGAACGCCGGTCATTTCCATGATTAATGCCGGCGCCCCCGAAGTGGAAATCAATATCCCTTCTTCGGAATACATCCGGCACAACCGGTTCGACTCGTTTTTCTGCGAAACGGATGTGTTTCCCGATACGGTTTTCCCGCTGGATTTGATTGGTATCGCTCAGAAAGCCAATATGAATCAACTCTATACCGTACGGCTGAAAATGAAAAACGGCGAAAAACAACTGCCTTCGCCGGGTATGGTGGCTATGGTAACCATTCAATACCATTCCGAAAAATCGGATCGGGTATATATTCCGTACTCCGCTTTATTTGAAATCAACGCTACACCTTCCGTGTGGGTTTATCATGCGGATAATGAAACTGTTTCGGCGCAAACTGTGAAACCTTCCGAATTGCGTACCGATGGAACAGTGGTTATTTCCGAAGGATTGACGGCAGGAGAAATCGTGATTACCGCAGGTATTCATTCGCTGAAAGAAGGGGAAAAAGTGAAAGTTTTAGCCCCGATGTCTAAAACAAATGTAGGAGGCTTGTTATGAAAGACATCGGTAATTGGGCATTAGACAATACCAAACTGATTATTTTTCTGATGCTGGCATTGTTGATTGGCGGGGCGAAATCTTTCTACGACATGAGCAAACTGGAAGACCCGGAAATCAAAGTCAAACAGGCGATGATCATCACGATTTATCCCGGGGCTTCGGCGCATCAGGTGGAGTTGGAAGTGACCGACGTGTTGGAAAAAAGCATCCGTACGGTAAAAAACATCGAATATGTGCAAAGCCATTCATTGAACGACGTCTCAATGATAACGGTCAACCTGTCCACTCTGGTTAAAAACGATGAAGTTGAACAATTTTGGGATATGTTGCGCCGAAAAGTGACGGATGTGCAGGGATTGCTGCCGGAAGGTGCAGGTAAATCCGTAGTAATGGATGATTTTGGCGATATGTACGGCATGTTTTACGCGCTGACTGCCGACGGTTATCCGGAACGCGAACTCAATGATTATGCCGAATTGATTAAACGCGAAATTCAGTCTATCGAAGGAATTACCCGCGTCAGCCTTTACGGTGAACAAAAAGAATGTATTCAGATTGAACTGTACGAAGACCGCATGGCTCATCTCGGCGTGATTCCTGCGGAAGCGCTTTCCACCCTCAGCGGACAAAATAAAACCGTTTATTCGGGTTATTACGAAATCGGCGACAATCGCCTCCGCGTTTCGGTCAGCGACCGTTACAAAACCGTTGAAGACATAGAAAATCTTTTGTTGCAGGGGCATGAAAACGATCAACTGCGGATAAAAGACATTGCACGGGTGAGCAAAACCATCGAAGAACCGATGCGCAACGAAATGCGCTATGACCGGCAACATGCACTCGGAATAGCCGTTGCCGCCCTTTCCGGAACGGATATCACCAAATTGGGCAAACAGGTGGACGACAAACTTTTAAAACTGAAAAACACCCGTTTACCCGCCGGTATTGAATACCACAAAGTGTTTTTCCAACCTGAAAGAGTGAATATAGCAATTAATACGTTCATGATCAACCTTGTAGAATCGTTGGCAATCGTTATTTTCCTGCTGATGCTGACGATGGGTTTCAAGAGCGGATTGATTATCGGCAGCAGTCTGGTGATTGTGGTGATTGGCTCGTTTTTCATCCTGAACATTTTCGACGGGACACTGCAACGGGTTTCGCTGGCGGCTTTTGTGCTGGCGATGGGTATGTTGGTCGATAATGCGATTGTGATTATCGACGGCATTCTGATTGACATGAAGCGGGGCGTAAAACGGCGCGAAGCGTTGACGGCTATCGGGCGAAAAACCGGCATACCGCTGCTGGCTGCCACGTTGATTGCCATACTTGCCTTTTTCCCCATTTTCCTTTCGCCCGATACGGCAGGTATTTACGTTCGCGATTTGTTTATCGTACTGGCGGTTTCTTTGCTTTTGAGTTGGATACTGGCTATGACGCAAGTGCCGATTCAAGCGGGATACATGCTGAAAATCAAACCGGAAAAAGATTCCGGAGACATATTCAACAATAAATATTACAGGGCATTGCGGAAAACACTGTACTGGACGCTCCGAAACAAAACCGTCACCATTTCCGGCGCGGTAGTATTGCTGCTCGTCAGCGTGTATTGTTACCGCTTTCTTCCGCAGGGATTTTTCCCTGACATGGACTATGACCAATTGTATATCGAATACAAATTGCCGGAAGGTACGAACAGTTCCAAAGTCAAAGCAGATTTGTCCGAAATCGAAGATTATTTATTCAGCCGAAAAGAAATTACGCATGTGACTTCCTCCATCGGTGGAACGCCGGCGCGTTACAATCTGGTGCGCAGCATTGCCGACCCTTCGCTTTCTTACGGTGAATTGATTGTGGATTTCACTTCTTCGAAAGCCCTGGTTTCCAATATGAAAGAGATTCAGACGTATCTGACGGATGCCTATCCGGATGCTTACGTTCGCTTGAAACGTTATAACCTGATGTACAAGAAATATCCCATTGAGTTGCAATTCAACGGACCCGACCCTGCTGTTCTGAGAGATTTAACCGCACAGGCGCAGGAAATCATGCGAAAAAGTCCCGACATTTTCCTCGTCAATTCGGATTGGGAACCGAAAACGCCCGTGTTGTCGGTGGAATACAATCAACCCGTAGCCCGCAACATCGGTTTGAGTCGTCAGGATGTGGCTATTTCCCTGCTTACCGCCACGGGAGGCATTCCTGTCGGTATTTTCTATGATGGAACACACAGTCAGACGATTTTGTTGAAGTGTGTGGATAAAAACGGCGAACAGGTTGAATCGTTGGAAAACTCGCCGGTTTTCAGCCTCATGCCGTCGCTCGGTAGAATCACGATTAACAAGCAAACCGTACAGGGATTGATGACCGGCGCCATTTCGGAAGAAGACGTCCTGTCAACCATATTGGGAACTGTGCCTTTAAGTCAGGCGACGGACGGCGTTAAAATCCTTTGGGAAGACCCGCTTGTCGTTCGCTACAACGGACAACGCGCCATGCGGGCGCAGGGCAATCCCGTTTTCGGCGTCAGTACGGAAAACGCCCGACAAAGTATTGTCGATGAAGTAGAAAAAATCCCGCTTCCCGAAGGTTATTCGTATCAATGGGAGGGCGAACACCGCGCAAGCAGTCAGGCAATGAAGTATCTGTTCAAAAACCTGCCGCTTGGCGTTATCCTGATGCTCACGATTCTCATCATGCTGTTCAAGGATTACCGGAAACCGCTTATCATCTTCTGCTGTATTCCCTTGATAATGATTGGCGTGATTATCTCAATCCTCTTAACGGGCAAGACTTTCGGTTTTGTAGCGATTGTCGCCGCATTGGGATTGATGGGAATGATGATAAAAAACGGCATTGTGCTAATGGATGAGGTTACAACGCAGATAACGCAGGGCATTGAACCCATAAAAGCCTTGCTCGACAGCGCTTGTGCCCGTTTCCGTCCTGTCATGATGGCTTCGCTGACGACGGTCTTTGGTATGTTGCCTCTGGTGACGGACGATTTATTCGCCGCCGGTTCGATAACCATCATGGGTGGCTTGCTGTTCGGTACACTGATAACGTTGCTCATCGTGCCGGTGCTGTATGCGGTGTTTTTTGGAATAAAAGTGAAATGAAAATATGGAGAATATAGAAGTAAAAAACACCAACTACCAACATTTGGTTTCGCAAATTTCGGAAACCTTTGTACATGGACAGCAAAAAGCAGTGCTGACAGTCAATGCTTATTTGGTAGAAACCTATTGGAAAATAGGACAATATATCGTGGAATACGAACAGGGCGGAAGTGTGAGAGCCGAATACGGAAAACGTCTTCTCGAACAATTATCCAAAGACCTTTTTCTGCTTCACGGAAAAGGTTTTAGTTTAAGTAATATCAAGAGAATGAGGCAGTTTTATCAGACGTATCCAATTGGTGCGATGCCACCGCACCAATTGAGTTGGTCGCATTATATCGAACTGTTAAAAATAGACGACCCTCTGGAACGCAGTTTTTATGAAAAACAAACGCTAAATGAACATTGGTCGGTTGCGCAATTAATTCGGCAAAAGAAAACTTCTTTATTTCTTCGCCTTGCCGCATCCAAAGACAAAGAGGGTATTTTGCAACTGGCTCGGCAAGGGCAAGTGATAGAAAAGCCGTCGGATATTATTCGTGAACCATATATTCTTGATTTTCTGCAAAT
>JAITPV010000192.1 GCA_031289275.1 Tannerella sp. | reverse complement strand
GAACTGTTCTGAATTTCTATAATGATTTTGGCTCCGTGGCTGTCTTCCACCAAAATATCCACACGATTAAACTTGCTGCCTTCCGTATTCTTGTTGCCCTCGCTTTCCAGCACCCTAATGATTTCTATCTTCTCGCCCAGCAGGGACGACAGGAAGCCGTTGATTACTACAAAATCGGCTTTCTGTCTCAGCAGGCGTTTCATCGCCCAGTCGAACCGTATGTAATTTTTTCCTTTTGACATTGTCGCATTGCTTTTATTGTTTATGTCGCAAAAGTACACGAAAATATTGAGATATACGCTGTGGCGAGGCATGAAAAAATGAATAGAAAGAAACTATACAGTGTTTCCGTTGGGTGTGTCGAAGGGTGCAATTCAAATTGTCGTATTTGACGCGAACCCCTAAATCCCCTAAAGGGGACTTCCGCCGGATCACCAAAGTCCCCTTTAGGGGATTTAGGGGCAGGAGATTTAGGGGCAGAGAGATGGGGAAGGGGTCGCAATGACGAGTGCGACAATTTGAAGCACCCGTCGAAAGCACGCAGATGACGCAGACAAAAGTGATACACGCAGATTTTTTACACTTGTTTTCAGGAACATATCTGCGAAAATCTGTTTTATCTGCGTCATCTGCGTGCCTTGCGTGCTTTTCGTGCCTATTTTCAATTTTATGTTATATAACATGTTTTTTCTTGCATCATTCTTGAAATAATAGATTATCTTTGCCCTTCATTAAAATAATAAAGTAAATGAAAGTTTTGATCTTATCTATTTCCTTCCTGTTAGGTTTAATTAACGCGATTGCGTTGGTTAAGTCGGATTATTTTTGCAGAGAGAGAGAGAGAGAGAGAGAGAGAGAGAGAGAGAGAGAGAGACTCAAGCGTACATAATACAGCGCGCACATGCGCGGAATATACAAAAAATAATTCATATAAATCACATATCCCTTTCGTCGTTTTTTATCAAACAGGCGACGCAAAAGGCTTTTTTGATTTCACAAACTATATTCGGGTACAGCCGGGTGGTGCGGATTTTTCCGCTCGCCGGGCGCTTCATGCTATATGGCTACGGGAGGAGTACGTTCGGCGCAACCCTCCCTTTCTGTGAAATTAAGAGTTAAGAATTAAGAGTGATGATTACATTCTATAAATGGAGAATGATGATTACATTGAATCTTTGAATTGTTGAATGGTTGAATTTTTAAATGAACTTGATATGAAGATAAAATATTGTTTATTAGACAATCCGGTAACGCCGGATAAGGACGATCGCCGGGGACAGGTGAGCGGTTATGAAACCGTTAGCGAACCGGAGATTTTTGAGTACATGACACGCAAAGGCTCCGCTATCACGGTGGCCGAAGCGAAGGCAAATTATGAGGAAATTATCGGTACTGTCGACTATTTCCTGAAGTTAGGGTATGGTATCAATACCGAATTTGTCAACATCCGCCCCGTGATTACGGGTGTGTTTCATGATGATGACGACAAGTTCGAGGATGGACGCCATAAGATCAAATTTAGGGCGCAGCTGGGCAGACGCTACAACCACACGGCGGACGACGTCAAGGTGGAAAAGGTAGCTCCGTCAAGCAACACCCCGCTGCCCGTCACGTTCGAGGACGTTGCTTCGGCGACGATCAACGATATGATGACGCCGGGCGGAACGGCGCGACTGACAGGCATGCGCCTCAATTTCAAACAGAGCGACCCGCAGCAGGGCATCTTCCTGATTGATTCGGCGAAGAAAGCGCATCGCGTCGAGTTGATTTTGAGCCAAAAAGGGACGCAGGTCGTCTTTCAGATTCCCGCCGGGCTTGCACCCGACGAATATAAGCTCGAAGTACGGTTCTTGTCGAAAGATAGTAAGACGCTGAAAATTGGAGTGTTAACGGAAAGGCTGTCGGTGTAGCGGCAACCAAACGATGTGTTTGCTTGGCCTCCCCGGTGACCGGAGAGCCTACCTCCAATCACCGGAGAGCCAATCTCCGGTTATTGGAGAGCCAACCTCCGGTCGTTGGAGAGCCAACCAAACGGAGATGGAATAATGAATAATGTCCGAACCTTGATTTACCTGATGAAAGGATTTTCCTTATGGATGCTTAATCGGGCGAATCTTTTAATCGGGTAAGTCCGGGTGCGGACGACGGTATAAAGTAATGAATAAGGATATAAAAAAAAATTAGCATGAATTATAGCATTGCTATAATGAGTTTTAGTGTGTTTAATATTAATTTTTAATTTATGATTTAGATGAAAAAGATGTTAGATTGTATGAGATGGGATACATGGCGAAAGACATTATGTATGTTATGTATCCTCAGTTGTTCACTGGCTGCGCATGCGCAGAAGAAAGTGACGGGTACGGTGACGGATATCGGCGGTGAGCCGGTCATCGGCGCCGGTGTAGTAGAGAAAGGAACGACGAACGGTAATATTACGGATGTGGACGGGAAGTTCTCCCTGACCGTTCCCGATAATGCCGTTTTACAGATTTCCTTTCTGGGGTATATCACGCAAGAAATAGCGGTAAGGAATCAGGCGAATCTGAAGATTACGCTTGAGGAAGACGCAAAAGCGTTGGATGAAGTGGTGGTGGTTGGTTACGGTAGCAATTCCAAGCGAAATCTGATTACGGCCGTTTCGACGGTTGACGCCGGCAAGTTGAAGAATCTGCCGGTAGCGTCCGTAACAGACGCCATGGCCGGCCGCGCTGCCGGGTTGATTGTCACCCAGTCGGGAGGCGGTATCAACAAGAAGTCGACTATTTCCATCCGTGGTGGCGGCACGCCGATTGTCGTTATTGACGGTTTTGTCATGCCTTACCAGGATTTTGAAAACCTCAATCCGGACGACATTGAGTCGATGTCCATATTGAAAGACGCCTCTTCGGCGGCAGTTTACGGTGCGCGTGCCGGTAACGGCGTGCTGGTGATCAAGACCAAAAGCGGCGCCAAGGGGTTGCATGTGGATTACGGCTACAATACCAACTGGAGCGAACCGACTTATCTGGCAAAGAAGCTCGATTCCTATACAAAAGCCCTTTTCGACAATACGGTGCGCGACACGTATCATCTGGAGCCGCGTTGGACAAACGACGAACTCGAAAAATACCGGACAGGTTCCGATCCGTACAATTATCCCAATACGGACTGGCAAAAACTTGTGTTGCGGGATTTTGCACCGGAAAGCAAGCATACGATGTCGATAAAAGGCGGTTCCGACTTTAACAAGTTCTATGTGTCGCTACAGGCTTATGACCAGCAATCCATCTATAGGGAGAATTCGAACTGGCTGAAGCGGTACAATATTGACATGAAGGAGGAGGCGGAGTTTAAAGATCTGGGCTTGAAACTGACCATCGGCGCGAACGCCTATATTACGAATGTGCGGGCGCCTTTGACACAGTATAATACTGCCGGCTATTCTGCGACGTGGGGACATATTCAAAACCAGGGTGCGATGGGATTGGGTTACAATAAGGACGGGCAAATCTATGTCGGCTATGACAATCCGCTTGCCGAAATTTCCATGAATTCAGGATACAACAAAACGGACTGGAAAGTCTTTACCGGCCTGTACGGCGCCGAATGGGACGTGTACGGCGTAGAAGGACTGAAACTGAAAGCCTCCGGCAATTACAGGATCGGGGTGCTCAATAACAAATCGTGGCAGAAAACGGCCGACCAGTATGATCTGGAAGGAAATATCGGCCCCAGTTTCCCGGTGAGCCTGTCTTATTCCAATACGGATTACAGGGAATATACCCTCCAGTATTTTGCCGATTACAAGCGTTCTTTCTTAGATGAAACGCACAATGTATCCGCCACGTTCGGATATGAAGCGAACTATTCCTTTTATCGCGGTTTCTCGGCCTTGCGCAAAAACTATGTTTTCATGATCGACCAGATGGGCGCCGGGCCTTCGGACACGATGGAAAACAGCGGCAGCGAAGCGGAAGCGGGACGCGCCGGGTTTGTCGGAAGGTTTAGCTACGATTACAAGAAAAAGTATTATGCCGAAGGTTCGCTTCGTTATGACGGCAGCGACCTGTTCCCGGAAGACCGCCGGTGGGGCACGTTTTTTGCCGGCGCCATCGGATATGTCGTCTCGGAAGAATCGTTCTTCCAGCCGTTGAAAGATGCCAAGATCCTGAATTTCCTGAAACTCCGTGCCAATTACGGACAGGTAGGATTGGATTCGGGCGTTTCGCGCTTCAGTTACCTGACTTCTTACGGATTGACGGAACGCGGCTATGTGCTGAACGGCGCCATTGTCCCGACTTTCTCCGAAGGCAGCCTGATCAGCGATGCGATTACATGGTACACCAGTAATACCTTTGATGTCGGTTTTGATTTCAATACGCTGGACGAACGCTTGGCCGGTACGTTCGACTATTTCTATATGCAGACAAAAGGTTACCTGACCTCGCCCTCGAATGTGGCTTATACCGACCCCTTGGGATTGTCCTTACCCCAGATCAAGTCGGACGGCGAACACCGCCGGGCAGGGTATGAATTATCCCTTTCCTGGAAAGACAAGGCCGGCGACCTGAGCTATGAATTAGGCGGAAACTTCACGTATTTCGACCAGTTAATCGCCGTTTCATGGAACGAAGATCTGGCCAGCCAGAAGAATCCCTATCGGCGGGAAGTCCAACAAAAAGGATATTATGGCATCGGATATGTAAACGAAGGGTATTACAAAAACGCGGACGATGTGATCAATTCGCCGCATATGGACACCTCCTTCGACCTCGTGGCGGGTGATATTAAATACCAGGATATGAACGGCGACGGCAAGATCGACGCCGGCGACCAGCAACGGATCGGCAAGAACCGGATGCCGCGCGGGAATTACGGTATTTTCGCTAATGGGGGTTACAGGGGCTTTTTCGCCAATATCCTGTTCCAAGGCTCTACGTCGAGGGATTTGTATATTGACGACGTAGTAAGAGGGCAAAGTACAGGCGGTTATTCGATGGTGTATCCGTACCAGTCAGACTACTGGATGCCGGACAACCGCAGCGCCGATTACCCAAGGATTGCCATGAACTCAAATGTGAACGGGAATAACAATTACCAGACGTCGGACTTCTGGTTAGTCAACGGACGTTATATCCGGTTGAAATCAGCCCAGGTAGGGTATAATTTCAGAGAGAAGCTGTTGCGGAATATAAGCTGGTTGTCTAAGTTGGAACTGGTATTGAGCGGGCAGAACCTGTTCACGCTGTCGCCGGCAACCAAATACGGGTTTGACCCGGAAAACGGCAGCACGAATAATTACGATTACCCCATACAGCGGACGTATTCGGTAAGTTTGAATGTTGGATTTTAAAAAGTAAGAGATATGAAAAGAAAAAGAATATTATCAGTAGCATGGCTGGTTTTACCGGTCATTTTATGGATGCTTCCGTCCTGCAACAGCGTAATGGATACGGAACCGTTTACAACTTACAGCGATGACGTCGTATGGGGTTCAAAGACTACCGCCGATGCGTTCGTTACCGGAACGGTCAGCAATGTGATGTACGGGTATGTCAACGGAAACCAGACTACCTGGGAGGAACGGACCAATAACGCCGTGCATAACCAAAACGGTAGCTCTTTTGTACGGGATGAAATAGACCGGTATGATGCTTCGGGCGGTTTTGGCAACTTCGCCAATATCCGCAGGTGTAACCTGATTATCGAAAAAGCGGCGGGATATAACGGGAAAGGACTTTCCGACAGCGATGCAAAGGAATTGATCGCCAAAGGAAAGTTGTTACGCGCCCTGTTGTATTACCAGCAAGCCCGTACGATGGGACGTTTCGTGTGGGTAGACAAGGTACTGGCTCCGGCCGATACGCTGAATAACGGGTTGATGATGCCTACCACACAGTCAACGACGGAAAGCTATTCCTATATCATCAAAGATATGCAGGAAGCGATACCCGATTTGCCGGAAAGCGCTGTCAGCGGAGCTATATCCAGGAATATGGCGTATGCCTTCCTTTCGGAAATCGCACTCCAGGGAGCCGCTTACGAAACGGATGCGGCAAAGAAAAAAGAATGGCTCAACTTGGTCGTCTCCTCGGCCAATAACGTGAAGAACTGTTCGCTGGCTGCCAACTTCGGCAATATCTTTAACGAACAGGACAGATATTCCGATGAGTTGATTTTCTGCATATACAGGGACAAGGCTAATACGACGACGGAAAGCATCGCCCCGTTACAGAATGTAATGCCGAATACCAATAATGATGTACTTGCCCGCAACGACTGCGGCCCGGAATTTAAGACAAACGGCGGGCAGCCGTTTATCGGCTGGATGTGGTGGGCGCCGACGCAGAACTTGGTAGATGCCTATGATGTGATTGACGAAACGACGGGCGAAGCCGTCCCATGGAATGAATCCTCGCAGTTCAACAAGCAGGTGACGGTTTCACAGTCGGCTCCCGCATGGACGATCGAACAGGAAGTGGCCGATGTGCTCTATTCCGGCGAAGCCGCCGCCGATGTATCCGTCAGCTCGTTGATGTATAAAAACCGCGACGCCCGTTTCGACGCAACGATTGTGCATGACGATGATACATGGTGGGGCGAAGAAATCCGGACAACGGTGAAAGGCAACCTCTGGCGCAAGACGAACGGCTCTATGGGGCCTCACATGAGCCTGACGAATTATATCTTCCGCAAGGGCGTATACAATGTCAGTCCGCGCATACTGGCCGGTATGCCGACCGACTATCATTATGTGGTCACACGCTACGGGCGGGTGTTGCTCAACAAAGCCGAAGCCATTCTCTGGCTGGCCGGGATGGGCGAAGGAAGTTTTACCGAAGCCGTAAATCTCTGCAACGAGACGCGGACGGTGCACGGCAAACTGCCTCCCTCCACCGCCTCAACACTCGAAGACGCCTGGAAACTGTATAAGAAGGAACGCCGGTGCGAATTGACGATGGAGAACGATTTCTACTGGTCGCTCCTGCGCTGGGGCAAACACGGCGGATATGCCAACGACGGCATAGCGCCGGGTGGAAAAATTGTGGAACTGACCGTTTCGCCGACCTATATCGAAATTGCCAACGACCGCAAGTCATTCTATGTAGGAAAGATAACGCATATCAACCACCATGTGCGCAACTTCCGGGAAGAACGGCGCTATTTGCTGCCCATCCCGCAAGGACAGATTGAACGTAACAGTAATTTAGGCCCGAACAATCCGGGATGGTAATGTATCATATTAAAACAAACAAGAAGATGAAAAATAGATTTATAAAAGGAATATTAAGCAGCCTTCCGTTGTGGATGGCCTGTATACTCACGTCATGCCTGACGGCCGGACTGGAAGACCTGCCGGCCTTTGAAGAGGCTGAAATTACGGACGTACGGTTTGAGTTCCGGTATAAAGATGCGAGCGCCCCGTGGATAGATGGAGAGCCGATGGTGAGAATAGTCAACCTGACGACGCAAAACAGGGTGATTGATACCAATGCTGCGACGATCACATGCGCACTGCAAGTACCGGCCGCCGCCGACGCCTTTACCGAAGCGGTTCGCGGACAGGTATCTCTGGCGTCGCTCGCCGGCAAGTTCAACTTATCCACCGCCGCTGTCATAGCGCCTGTCGAAGGAGCGCCCGTATTAGGCATACCGGGCGATTTCTCCGGGCCGCGCAAGTACAAAGTGACGGCTGCCGACGGCACGACGAAGACCTGGACGGTACATGTGACCGGACTAAACAAGTGACATTACGTACGCCTGCATGTGGATCTTCCGTATGCGGGCGTACTTTCTTTCCCGTTTTCTTCCGATTTGCACAGTCCGGTCAAAAGAAGTAATTTTGGATTCGGAAGTATTCAGGGATTAATTACAAATAATAAATATCAAACAGAATGTTATGAAAAAGAGCTTTTTTATGAGAATGCAGCGCGGCTTGATGGTTTTAGGCGTTGCCGGTTGTTTGTTATGGGCGATGCCGACAATGGGTCAGTCCGTGATTCCGTATAGCGTTCCCGCTCAGCTTTGGCCGGAAGAATTTGGCAATCACCGTGCAGTAATTCACATAGATAAAGCGGCGGATGCCGTACACATAGATTTCCTGTGGCGGCGGCATGACGCCGACCCCGACAAGCGTAAAATGTGGATTATCAAAGACGGTACCGGCGAAGAGGTGAAAAATATCCGGCGTATCAAAGTGAACCGGGAACAGTGCGAATTGGTTTTCGGTCCCGTAACGCCCGGCAACTACCATTTCTATTACCTTTCCTATCCGCCCGTAATAGCTAACGGAGGATACCACAAGGACTACAACAGCCCCGAAACAGCCCCGGATACCGCTTGGGATGCCGGAATTAAAAAAGCCCCAAAAGTGCAGGTAAGCGAATTGCAATCACGTACGGATTTCGACAGTTTTTTCCCGATGGAAGTAACAGCCACACAGAAAGAAACGGAGGCTTACCTGAAGAAACATGCGGATAAATTCCTGGTTTTTCCCGAAACCAGAACATATCCCATCCGCATGCAGGATGCGCTCCCCTGTAAATGGCTCGCGGCTGCTCCTGCCAAAACCCTGGAACTGTCGGCCTTGCAAAACGAATATTACGCATTTCAGTTAGGCGTTTATGCCTCGAAACAGGCGTTGAAAGACGTACGGGTCAGGCTGTCCGATTTTGTTTCGGCAACAGGCGCAGTGATACCTGCCTCGACTGTTACCTGTTTCAATACCGGCGGAATTGACCCCTACGGAAAACCGTTTACTAAAGAAGTAAATGTAGCGCAGGGACATGTCCAGGCCTTATGGATGGGCATTGATATTGCGCCGGATGCCAGGCCCGGACTTTACCTGTCCAAAGCGGAAGTGGTTACGGCAGACGGGCTTTCGCAACAGATAACTGTCCGCCTCCGGGTGGAAGACGGTTTTATAGCCGACCGTGGCGACGGCGAGCCTTGGCGTCATTCACGCCTGCGCTGGCTCAATTCCACGGCGGGAATAAGCAATAATCCCGTTGCTCCCTATACCTCCATGTCGGTTCAGGGACAGGAAATAAGCTGTTTCGGTCGCAGCATCCGGCTGAATCAGGCAGGATTTCCGGAAACCGTCAACTGTTGGGGACATTCCCTGCTGGCGGCTCCCGTGAGGATGGTTGTTGAATCTTCAAGCCCCGCCCCCCAGCCCCCTGAAGGAAGAGTTGAGTTTACCCGGAAGGAGAGCGGTATTGTCGCCTGGCAATCCCTGTCGGAAACGCCGGACTACAAGATTGTCTGTACGGGAGAGATGGAGTTTGACGGATACATCCATTACCGCTATCGTATTACAGCCGGCAGGGAATTGGCGGTAAGCGATATTCGACTGGAGATACCCATACAACACCCCTTTGCAGACTATATGATGGGAATGGGCCTTCGCGGCGTCTATACGCCGGAGAAGCACGACTCGAAGTGGCAAAAGACGGAAGACAGCTTTTGGGCAGGCAATCCGCAAGCAGGCATCTATTGCGAGCTGACAGGCGGCTCGTATCATGGGCCTCTGCCGGTTCTTTACCAGCCGGATCCTCCTAAAAGCTGGAACAATGAAGGGAATGGCGGATTCCGTATCCGTAAAAACGCATATACGACAGCCACAGCCTACAGTGGACCGCGCGTCATCCCTGCCGGCGAGTCTGTAGAATTTGAGTTTGACCTGCTCCCTACGCCTGTGAAGCCCATCAACTACCGGAGCCAGTTTACCGACCGGTATTGCGGTATTCCTAGGGATGAAGACTTGCAGGCCGGCTGCAAAATCATCAATGTTCATCATGGCACTGAATACAATCCCTACATTAATTATCCCTTCATCCATAACCGGCAGTTAAAAGAGTATGTAGATACCTTGCATCAACAGGACAGGAAAGTAAAGATTTATTACACCATCCGCGAACTGACCAACTACGCCACCGAACTGTGGGCTTTGCGCAGCCTGGACCATGAGATTCTGGGAGACGGTAGAGGGGGAGGATTCCCCTGGCTGCGCGAACATTTGGTGAGCGGCTACCTTCCGCAATGGTATCATTACTTCGCCCACATAGCTTCCGATGCTGCCATCGTGAATACGGGAAAGGAAAACCGCTGGTACAACTATTACATTGAAGGCCTCTCCTGGTTGATAAAAAATATGGACATAGACGGTTTATACCTCGACGACGTTTCCTTCGACCGGGACATCATCAAACGTATGCGTAATGTGATGGAAGAGGCGAAACCCGGTTGCATCATAGATTTACATTCCAACACCGGTTTCTCCAAAGGCGCTCCCATTCAATATGCCAAGTTCTTTCCGTATGTCGACAAGCTGATGTTTGGCGAAGGCTGCCATTACAACACGATGTCTCCCGACAACTGGTTAGTGGAAGCAAGCGGTATTCCTTTCGGCTTGATGGGCGATATGTTGCATAATGTAGTTTTCAGCGGCGGCGCCAATCCCTGGAGAGGAGTGGTTTACGGCCTGTCGGATAGAGGTAGAGGAAGGTCCAATCATATATGGAAAGTCTGGAACGGGTTCGGCATTGCGGATTCCCGCATGATAGGCTACTGGGAGCAGGATTGCCCTGTGAAAACAGATAAAGCCCACGTGTTGGCTACGGCATACGTAAAAGAAGGCAAAACTTTGGTTTCCATAGCCAGTTGGGAAGAACAGGCTGAGGATGTAAAGCTTCTGATAGACTGGAAGGCGCTCGGTATCTCTCCCGAGAACGCAAAACTGACACTCCCTGCCATTCAGGACTTTCAAGATGCTCAAGCCCTTCATCCCGACGAAACTATCCGCGTAGAGCCGAAGCAAGGGAAACTGATCTACATTCAATAAAATATAATTCATAATAATAATAAGACGATGAACAAGTATCAATCATTTAATTTAATCTTTATTCTTACATCACTCCTGATTATCGGGAGTTGTACCGCCCCATCGCTTGACGGGGAAAATCAGTATCAATCTTTTGCACCCGACGGCATACCGTTTGCCGTTGCCGACAGCGCCTGGGATGTGGACGGAACGGGCAACCATCGGGCGGTCGTTTCCGTGAAACAGCCGGAAAGCGGTCGGGACGCTGTCATAGCGACCCTGCCCTGGCGAAGACCGGACAGGCAACCGGAAACAAAGAAGATTGTGGTAGTGGACGCTACCACCGGCCGGGAAATTCAAAACGTGAGCGTGATAGACCTTTCGGCAGAAAAAGGAGTAATCGCTTTTCAGCCGGCGACTGTTCCCGGCGACTATTACATCTATTACATGCCGTACAAGTTCAGAAAAGCGCATGGCGATGCACGTTACGGAAAACCGTGGAACGATTATCTGCCGGCGGAATATGCGACGGATGCCGGATGGGAAAAGCGCGTGAAAGACAATTTGTCTGCAATGAAACCCATTCTTCCGGAACGCTTTGAGACTCG
>JAITPV010000144.1 GCA_031289275.1 Tannerella sp. | reverse complement strand
ATACATAACAATTATGAATTATGAGTTATCAAATAACGTGTAAACCCAATATGTCAGAGAACTGTTTTGTCTGTTTTACGCAGGTTTTATCCGGCAAAAAACCGTTTATGCTGCGTTCGGATTCAATAAACTGCCGTCACTGCGAAGAATGAAGCAGTTGCCGAGACGCCGGGTCTGTCGGTTGTATGGGCGATTGCAAACCCGGGGCGGGGGCAAGCTCCGCCCCTACGGCGATGGTGTCCCGTGTAGGGGCGACCCTTGCGGTCGCCCTGTATGAGCGGTTGCGAGTCAAGCCCGCAATGACGCGGTGCGGCGGATACCGTAACACCCTCCCTGCCCCCTCTTTTGAATTAAGAATTAAGAATGCAGAATTAAGAATTATGAAATGACGTCCGGTATTACCTGCAACTGTGCCTCGCCGCTCAGCCCTCCCCTCTTTTGAATTGAGAATTGAGAATTGAGAATTAAAAATTATAAGATAACTGCCCGCATCCCGACACAGCGAGGCTCGCCGATGCCCTCCCCTCTTGAGAGGGGGTAGGGGGTGTGTTATGGTAACGCCCATGCAGCAAACCATGAGGCAGGGCATCGCAATCGCGAGTAACCCTAACAGGGTTCGAAACCCTGATTAGGGTTTGTGCGGTCACCGGTGTATGTGCCGGTTGTTTGACTGCGAGGGATGAAGCAGTCGCCGAAACACTGCGTCTGTCGGCTGTATAGGCGATTGCTTCACAGCGTTCGCAATGACGGGTGGGCGTCAGGGAATGTTGGTGTGTCGAGAAAAGACCGGAGGTCTTAATGTGAATAACCCCCAATGAAGCGCAGCGATTGGGGGTAGGATGGGAGTAGGATATGGAGAGTGAAAGCCGCCTTTTCATCCTCCACGACCCGGCGGGTCACATGTTTATAGCAACCGCCATGACCGAAGAGGTGCGACTCCGAAGGAGTCGAATATATATCATCGCTGGATTCGCGGAGTTCGCAACATTCGCCTGTAATTCAGTTGAAATTCCGTGGATATTTGGTAACCGCCCGGCGGTTTGCCCGGAAAATATAGTGCATTTGCATGCCGGTTTTCCCGTTGTTATCCGCAAAAAAAATCACATTGGCCGTATGATTTGTTTCGGGATACAAATCCGAATGACGGGAATCTGTGTTTAAATCTGCGGAAATCGGCGTGAAACGAATTTTTGAATCGTTGAATTGTTGAATCTACTTTATGCTTTGTTCAAAGAATTTTTTCACCATAAGGGTCTTTTTGGGATCGTGTTCAAAGAGGAACCGGTCTTCGGAGTCAAAGTCGAGCAAGGGTTTGAGCTTGGCTTCGACGAGTACGTTGTAAAGCGTCGGAATCTGCGAAAAATCAACCGTGAAGAAAAAGCTGAGTTTATCCATTCCCAGGTATATCGTGTCTTCTTTCTGAAGATGGAGGCGTCGCTCGATAAGTTCTCCGGTCGGAGTATCCAGCGCAATGACGGGCAGAAAACTGAGAATAAAGATTTTGTTTTGCTGTATGGTGAACGGATAATATCCGAAAAGTACATCGTCGTGGTAGCACTCTAACATGGCGCGTCCGTGAGAGTTATATACTATCCTGTGCATGTACAGGAGCGTATCCATGACGTAGAAATTGCGCTTGTGTGCGGGAAAGATGTCCACCCGTTCCTTGATCCGATGTAACGCATGAGACTGAATGTATATGTCGAAGAATTTTTCATCGAATCGTTCGGGGAAGATAAACCGGTGGTCGATTTCCGCACCGTGAAACGGATGTGAGTTTACCCGGCCTGCTTTGACGTGGAAAGCCTTATGAAATTGATTTTTATACTTGAAATAGATATGCTCGCTTTCTTCGGAATAAAAGAAGACGGTCGATTTGAAATATCCGCGTCCGTATTCGGAGGGTATTCGCCACTCGTATCCATAGATGCGGAAATTGACTTTCGATATCATCTGGACGGATTTCCGGAGATGCACCCCGATAGCTTCAAGCGCGTTATATAAGGAATAGGCCATGAATTTCTCGGCGATCGCGTCCACGATTTTCATCTGTTCCGGTGGGAAGCCACGGTCGTTTTCGTCGTGCACCACCAGTATCTGGCTGTAAAACGTGACCCCGAAGGTGGCCATTTCGAGATAGGTAAGTCCGATGCTTTCATCTCCGTAATAGTTATTCCGCAGGAAATGATGGGTGGATTGATTGATCATCTCTACCAGTTGGCGGGGCATATGGCTGCCTTCGGCTACTTTGAACCTTGGGGCGTCGGTCTCGGTCAGTATAAAAACGTTTCGCTGCGTCTTTGACAGCCGATCAAAAATATCCGGGTCAAGACCATACGCGCGGAGTATTTTCTTGATCGCCACACAAGCTTTATCAATAAAAGTCTTGTTCAGTATTCGTTTACGGACGTCCGGCGATTTGCCGGACGGCGCTTTTTTCTTTTTCTTTGCCATGATCTCTACTTTCGGTTATCGATGAAAATATGGCTCATATCAATCCTGTTGTGTCAAAAAAAATTCAAACACAACATGCCTTAAAATGGTGAGTAGCGGGTTGCTGTTTTCCCGTTACTCACTTTCTTTTTCACGCAACGCACCCCCCTTTTTCTCTGCCGCTCAATATTCTTCTTCGTTGAAAAAGAAATCTTCCTTACTAGGATAATCCGGCCAAATATCTTCCATACATTCATATATTTCGCCTTCATCTTCCATTTCCTGCAAGTTTTCAATCACTTCCAGAGGCGCACCGGAACGTTGTGCGTAATCAATCAACTCATCTTTCGTGGCCGGCCAGGGGGCATCTTCCAATTTGGATGCTAATTCTAATGTCCAATACATAACAATCTTTTTTTACAAAAAACATTCCTTCAAAATAACCTTTTCTACTGACTGAAATTTTTCGCAAAAGTAGAATTTTATTTGTTAGTTACAAGCATTATCCCAAATAATTTCGCTATGATTTTTCAGTATACATTCATAGCGTGCGATAACAAACAATAAATCAGACAGTCTGTTTGTGAAAATCAGCGCCCGTTCTTCCAGAGTATTTTCGGCCGCCAGTCGGTATATTTGACGTTCGGCACGCCGGCAAACGGTTCGGCAGATATGCGCCAGGGCGGCAGACCGGCATCCGCCCGGCAAGACGAATCCGGTCATCCCAGGCAGTTCGCTGTCCAATAAATCAATGCTTTGCTCTAATCGTTGAATGTTTTCCGGTGTGATCAAACCGGCCGGTTTCAATGCTACGGATGCCGTATCCGTGGCCAGGCACGCACCGACAGTGAATAATTTATGCTGAATAAATAGCAGCAAATCAATGATTTTTTCGTTTTCAACTTCGGTAATCAACAGTCCGATAAACGCATTTAATTCATCAATGGTTCCGTATGCCTCTAATCGCGGGTGTGTCTTGGGAACTCTTTGCCCGCCAACTAAAGATGTCATTCCCTTATCTCCGCCGCCGGTATATAGATAGCTTTTCTTCATGGATTTGTATTCGCCGGAGGATTTAAGATGCTATTCAGGAAATATTCTACGTAATTCAACGCAGCGTCTTTCATAATCACCTGGTAGTTCTTGTCGATCAGATAGAGGGTCGGCATGATCCGCAACACATACAGTTCCTGCGCATAAATGGCTTCTTCATGGTCATAGGCATTGATCCATGAGGCGGGCATTTCCGCCAAATGGTTTCTCCATGCTTCCAAGTCTTGACCGGGATAGATGGCCAGGATCGTCAGCCTTTTCCGTTTCTGCATTTCTTTAATTGCCGGTGATGCCTCAATCTGAGCCGTGAGTTCCTTGCAATTTCCGCAATTCAGATTATGAAACATCATCAGAATATAATCGGATTTCAGGTCATGCAACGACGAACGGGCGCCCGAAGCGGTGGTATAATGCAGGTTGGCCGCCGGCGTATTCGTCCGGTTTTTCCGTAATTGAGACAATAGCAGTTCCGGTCGTGTTTTACGCGGTTCGTTCAACGTCTTCGAAGCCACCATATGTTCCAGCACCGGAACGAAAAAATCGTCATTCCGCAAAGAAGAATTTACATCATACAGGTAATGTTCCATTTGGGAAGAAAAAAAGGCATACATGGCTTCGTTTTTTTCGGCCTCATCCATCAGATGTTTGATACCATTGATTATGGCAGGATAGGAGGCATACGGCAACACGGAAATATAATCTACGATAGCCTGTTCGGTTATCCGGGCGGCGCTTCCCACATAGGCGGTGTCATCGAAGTTAAAATGATCCCAATAGTGCATGGTCAAGTATTCCGCACGTGCCAGCGGGTCGGTATAAACGGCAGGAACAGTCGCCATCGGAAACGTTCGCGGCGTCTGTTCCTGTGATTTGTTTGCGCAACCGGATAATGCGAGCAGGCTGCTCAATATCCATCCTCCCCAAATCGGATATGTTTTCTTTTTTCGATCCATCTTTTTTAATTTACAAGTTACTTGTTCAGGTTTTGTTGAATTTAAAAAAGAGAGTGATATGATTTTTTGATCCATCAACTCCCTTTTTCAAAATGTATTCTTTACAATGTCATGAATAACCACATGAATGAACCGGAAGCAAATGCTTATTCAGGTTCTAACGAACGCCTCTTCTTTACTTCTTGTTTTTGTTGAGGACGTACTTTGTCCAATTCATCCAGGTTATGCGCAGCTTCGGGCACTCCGGCAGCTTCTGCTTTTTTCAGATACTTTTCCGCTGCTTCAAAATTCCCGGTCAGCGTATAGAACACGCCGAGGCAATTAGCATATTCCGGCGAATTGGTATTCTGCACTTTGTACAAATATTCTTCGGCCAGTTCCGTATCTCCTTCCGACAATGCGGCAGCAGCGCCGTTCAGGTTTGCAATATCGTTGTCGGGGAAGTACTGCCGGGCGGTAATCAGCGTTTGATTAAATTCGCGGCTGCCTTCCGGATATGTACGCGCTACCTGATACATTTCGTTCTGACTGAGCAATTTCGGTTTCTTCTGGATACGTTCTTTCCCTTCATCCAGCGTAAAATCGCGCACGATATAATTAATTTCGCAATCCACCCGTCTGAGTTTGGGATAGAGGTCACGGAAGATTTGCTTGTAAGGCTGCCCGCTACTGAGCTTCCGTATCCTTCTTTCACGCTCGTCCAAGTCGTATACCGTATTGATAATGCGTAATATTTCATTTTTATTGGCTACACGATAATCCTTCAGCAGACTTTTCAAGCCGTCCCAATCCTCGCCACCGACACCGGTACGAAACAGGTTTGACGGAATGGTACTCATATTGGCAAAATATTCGCGCATGGCTTGAGCACGTTTGGAGGAGAGTTCATAATTATAGCCCTGCGAACTTTCCGGAGACGCATATCCCCTCATTTCCACACTGTTTACGGTTATATCGCCATCGGTAGCGATCTTCACAATCATTTGGTTGATTTTGTCCAATTCGGTACGGTTATTACGGAAATACGGATCAATGTCGCTCTTGCCTTGCGGGAAGTCAAGATATGCTTTTTCTATCTCCGAACGGCGTTTTTCCTGTTCCTTGTCCGGCACTAAATAGCGGAATTTCGGTTCGATAGCATATTTCGGCGCGGCCTCACTATATACATCCTTGTATACCATAACACCTTCCTGAACTCCGCAACAACCGGTCACTTCTTCCTTGAGGTTCAGTACGGCATTTTCCATCCACTCCCTGTACGGAATGGAAATTTTGTACGGGATGGTTTCCTTTTTATTATATTTCTCTATGGTGTAAATGGACGACGTGATTTTTCCCTTCTGGTCGCGTGCAAAAGTAGTCGGCGGATTGCCGTTCAGTTTATCCGCCCGGCGGTCGGCCTTAAAGCGACGCGCACCTTTGATAATCACTTTGGGCAATTCGAGTTCTTTCTTTCCGGAAACAAGTACCGGCGTCAAACTACGGCTTTCCATGCTCTGTATGTCAAGATTACTCATGTCGAAAATCATTTCGACTCTCATATTGATTCCTTCCTGTTCCAGATGTTTCGGAATAATACGGATATGTTCCTTTTGTTGCGTCTGTTGTTGTTGCGCCTGCGTAATGAAACTTCCGGATAATAAAAACAGAATAAAATAACTGTATATTCTTCTTTTCATTGTTTTGCTCTCCTCTTTATTTTAACATGAATACTGCTGAAATACCTGCTTTCGTAGGCCCTAAATAATGCATATAGCTGGATCTCTCTTTATCTCCACAAATTTTACAGTCAAACTTGTCGTATTTCAGATAACTGTAACCCAGTCCCAACGAAAATTCCAGACTGAACCGGTTACTGACGACCAGATGGTAACCGTAGGATACGCCTGCTCCCATTAACCAGCCTTCGAAACGTTTGTTCTGTATACCGTCTTTAACATGTGTAATATTGCCCGTGGCCGGATCCTTAAGATCATATCCGTCGCCGAAGCCGTCCGGCAGGAAAGCCAGTCCTCCTACATTATACGTTCCCGCATGCACGTGAGCGCCGAAGAAATGACCGTTAAACTTTTCGCATGACCACCACCGAAGTTCCGGTTGTAGCATCCAATGCCTGAATTTGCCATCCCAACTCTCCGGTTCTCCAACGATATTCCCATTTGCGTCTTTCGTTAACTCCGTCTGAGGGAAAGACCACGGATTATAGTTTCCGCTGATGTCAAGCGTCCATTGGTCGGCCAAAGCAAATTCCACACCTAAATTGATCGTTGTTGTAGCATCATACAGGAGATTGCTCTTTATCGCAACTTCCTGACTATGAATATTTTTTATACTCAACAAACATATTCCCAATAATAACATCCACTTTTTCATATTCTATTTTCATTAAAAGATAGATAAAATCTGTTTCACAAAGAACATCCCTAAAAATGATACTTTGAAATTATTCATATATAATTCACCGCAAAGTTGGATATTTTCTTTTAAACGAGCAACTTTTTAAATGAAAAAAATGTTGCTACATATTAAAACGGCGAATTATTGTACAAAACTGGCGTTTTCGAGGACGAACGTATAGTTTTTATAGACGTTTTTTTAATCGTTTTGAATATCGAATACATATATTTCACTTATTGGTAAAAAATAATTCCGTTTGAGTTTGAAATTTCATTTATAAAATAGAAATCTCTAATGAATGAAATTCCCTCCGCCTAAAAATTCGCGCAATAACGAAGTAGGAGGCAATTCTTCCAATGGAATGTGCATGAAATAGCGTAAAAAGCGAAGTAAACGGTATGCTTCCGCATTTTCTTCGTCCATGCCGCGAATTTCACTCAATATCGGCTCGGCAAATTTGCGGAGTACCGCAAATTCATAAATCATGGCGCTGTTAAACGTTGCATCGGCATTTTCCTGATAGGGAAAAATCCATTTTTCTTCGCCTTTGCGTATGCGTGGCCACATGGCAATGGTTTCCTGCGCCGAATATCCCCGTGAACGGTAGTCGCGGACAATGCGGCGAAGCAGGCGGTTGTCGGATGCCGGAATCCAGTTATGACCGTCTAACGAAATGGTCGTCAATGCCGAAACGTATATCCGAAAGAGGTTCTGAGGAGAGATTTTGGCGGTTAATTCCGGATTCAAGCCGTGAATCCCTTCCAGCAGCAGGACGGAATGGGCTTTCATCTGTAATTTTTCACCCCGGTAGACACGTTTCCCGGTTTCAAAATCATAGGATGGGATTTCCACTTCTTCACCGGCTATCAATTTACTCAGATGGTTGTCGAAAGTGGGCAAGTCGATGGCGTAAAGTGATTCAAAATCATATGCGCCGGTTTCATCCTTCGGCGTATCTTCCCGGTTGATATAATAATCATCCAACGAAATGCCTACGGGATGCAGCAAGTTTGTCATCAGCTGTACTTCCAGTCGTTTGCAGAAAGTGGTCTTCCCGGAAGACGAAGGGCCGGCAATCAGAATCACGCGAACACCGTTTTTGTAACGTTCGGCAATCTCTTCGGCAATCCGGGCGATCTGCTTTTCCTGCATGGCTTCCGATACCATTACAATCTCGCGCGCGGAACCTGTTTCTACTGCCCGGTTCAAATCTCCTACGTAGTTTATATTTAATGTACGTTGGAAAGTCAGATATTCTTTGTACGCCCGAAACATTTTATGTTGGCGATTCACCGCAGCCAGTTGGTTCGGATTGTCCTGTTGCGGCACTTGCAGCAACATCCCGTCTTCGTAAATAATCAGGTCAAACAGATGAAGGTATCCCGATGAAGGAACCAGACAGCCATAGAAATAGTCAATATAGCCATCCAACTCGTAATAAGAAGTATAAGCCATTCCGACGGTTTCAATAAGCAACGCCCTGTCGTGCATGTCGCACTTGCGGAACAATGCGATCGCATCGGATGTGCGGACGTGTTTCAGTTGGAAGGGCACGTCAGCTTCGATGATTTCCTGCATCCGTCGCTTGATTTGTTCAATATCCGCCTGTGAAACCGGCCTGCCGTCTTCAAATGTGCAATAATAGCCTTTGGATATGGCATGTTCTATATTGAATGCCACTTCCGGATATAAATCGTCCACGGCTTTTGAAAGGATGTAACAGAGCGAACGGACATACGTGCGGTAGCCGGCAGGATGAGTATAATCCACAAATTCAATATCTTTCGGATTCCAACAGCGATAATCCAAACCCACCACACGCTGGTTTACACGCGCACTCATCGGACGGTGATGAAGTGGCGAACCTGCGATGGCGTAAATCTCATGCAAAGACGAGCCTATCGGCGCTTCTATGTATAGAAGATTGTTTTTACAATAAATTGTAATCGTTTCCGGTTTGCTTTTCGGCATTATTTTGTATTTTTGCCCGCAAAGTAACGCAATTTTTCCGGAAAATCGTACTTCGGATGAAAGTTTAATATGTAATTGAAAAGAAAATGGCCCGATTTAATAAAATGAAAGTATTGGAAGCAATTTCCACTACAGGGATGGTTCCGGTGTACTACCACCGGGATGTTGAAATCGCAAAAAAAGTAGTAACTGCGTGTTATGCGGGAGGTGTACGCGCGTTTGAGTTTACGAACCGCGGCGACTTTGCCCAGGAAGTGTTTGGCGAATTGATGAAATATGCCATTAAGGCTTGTCCGGAGTTGATAATGGGCATTGGTTCCGTTGTCGATGCCGGGACGGCGGCGCTTTACCTGCAACTGGGGGCGAATTTTGTGGTAGGGCCGTTGTTCAACCCGGAGGTTGCAAGGGTGTGTAACCGCCGGTTAGTGCCCTACGTTCCGGGTTGCGGTTCGGTATCCGAAATAGGTTTTGCCCAGGAAGCCGGTTGCGACCTGTGTAAAATCTTTCCGGCCGGTAGCGTGGGAGGCCCGGCTTTCGTAAAAAACATCTCGGCGCCAATGCCCTGGTCTATGATTATGGCGACAGGAGCGGTCGAACCGACGGAAGAAAACCTCTCGGCATGGTTCAAGGCCGGCGTTACTTGCGTGGGGATGGGGTCTATGTTATTCCCCCCGAAAGCCATTGATTCCGGAGACTGGCAAGCGATCACCACGCTTTGTGAAAAGTCCCTTTTGTCTATCCGGAAAAACAAACCTGCCGTATGAAAACTTTTTTAGATGCGGATTTTCTGTTACAGACCGACACGGCGCGCGAATTATACCGCAAACATGCCGCAAACATGCCGATCATTGATTATCATTGTCATTTAGACCCGAAGAGGATCGCTCAAAACGATCCGTATGCCGATCTGACCGGGATATGGTTGGGCGAAGATCATTACAAATGGCGTGCCATGCGTGCCAATGGAGTTGCCGAGGAATATATTTCCGGGGATAAGTCTTCGTATGAAAAATTCGAGAAATGGGCGGAAACCCTGCCTTATACCATGCGTAACCCGTTATATCACTGGGCGCATCTGGAATTAAGCCGTATCTTTGGTATTCATGAGACGCTGAAATTGTCCAATGCCCGCAACATCTATGACGCATGTAGCGCCAAACTGCAAACGCCTGAATTTCGTCCGCAGGCTATTATGAAGCGGATGCGCGTGGAGGCGGTCGGAACAACGGACGACCCGGTGGATTCGCTGATATATCACCGGCAAATCCGTGAAAGCGGATGCTCCGTCAAAGTCGTTCCGACCTGGCGCCCCGACAAGTCCCTCGCGATTGAGCATCCGCAAGCATACAACGAGTATATCGCCCGGTTGGAGGCCGCTTCCGAAGGGTCTATCCTTACGTATACGGATTTGTTGGATGCGTTGCAGCGTCGTCACGACTACTTTGAACGTGAAGGGTGTAACCTCTCCGACCACGGCATGAACACTTTTTATGCCGATTCGTACACGGACGCCGAAATACAGTCTGTTTTCATGAAGGTACGCGCCGGAAAAGCGCCGACGACCGAAGAGGTGAATAAGTTCCGTTCGGCATTATTATACGATTTGGCGGTGATGGATCAGAAATCCGGCTGGGTTCAGCAATTCCATGTCGGCGTCATCCGGAACAATAACACGCGCATGTTTAACAAACTTGGGCCGGATGCCGGTTTTGACAGCATTGACGATTGCGCGCAGGCTATCTCGATGAATCGCTTTTTCGACCGCTTGGATAAAGACGGCTTGCTGGCCAAAACCATTGTGTATAACCTGAATCCACGTGACAACGAGTTGCTGGTGACGAATCTGTATAATTTCAATGACGGTTCGACGCCCGGCAAAATGCAATATGGTGCGGCGTGGTGGTTTCTGGATCAAATAACGGGGATGGAAAATCAGTTGAACGCACTGTCCGCCTTAGGTTTGTTGAGCCGTTTTGTCGGCATGTTGACGGATTCGCGCAGTTTCTTGTCGTATCCGCGCCATGAATATTTCCGCCGTATTCTTTGCAATATGATCGGGAATGACATTGAAAAAGGACTTCTTCCTGTGTCCGAAATGGCATTTATCAGCCAAATGGTGGAGGATATTTGTTATTATAATGCGAAACGTTATTTTGGGTGGTAAGATTCCTATAAAATTGGAGGGGCTTCTCAAAAAAAAATCATCATTCTCAATTCTCAATTCACTTACAACTGCCGTCACAACGAGACTCTATAAAAAAAATCAAACAAGTACATAATCTCCTTCTTTATTTCCGAATATCGAATTTCAGTCAAACAGACTTTGCATAATCGCAACAGACTTGATTTCGTGGAAATCGGATAAATGCAGGCGATAATATTCCAGAATACGGTGAATAATATTCGTCCGTTCATGCCGCGAAAAAGAATAAACCGCCATGTTTTTATAATTCATCCTCAGCAACCGGAAGAAAATAATACTTTCTTCTTCATTCAGATAATGCCGGTGTTCCGGAGGCTGTCCGGTAAACACGCCATTCAACAAATCAAAAATACATCCCACCCGATACGATTCCGCGTTCGGATACACGCCTAAATAACGCACCAATTCCATCAGGAATACCAAATGAAAATTAGCAATACCCTGTTCCGACAGCTCCAACCAACGGATCGATTCATACAAATATTCAAACAAACGGGCATCCGGTTCTTTGGTACGTAAGGCGCGGTAAAGTATTTCAGCCAAAAAGAGCGCTATGATATTCTTTACCGGATTCGCCGGGATACTTGTCAGCGAATAACAGGATTTTGCCTCCCGGACACGTTGCATATCCCTTGTATTCAGATGTTCCACCTCCATCTCAAGAACCGACAGCGGGAAGAAGAGCGCACGAGACACCATCGTCTTCCGCCCCCGATTACGCGCCACCCAGTAAGAGGTACGTCCAAAGGATTCCGTATACATATGTACAATGGTATACGTATCGTTATAGGGCATGGAATGTAGCACAATGCCACGTGTTTTGCTCAACATATTAACCGAATTCTAATGTCTTTTGAGAGGCAAAGATAGAAAAAATCCGGTAAATTATTTTGGTATTTCGGGGAAACATTCTATCTTTGCACGCGCAAATGGATAGGGCGTTATTTAAACGCCGTACAAATACAGCAAACAGATAAGAAATGGCCTGTTCGTCTATCGGCTAGGACGCAAGATTTTCATTCTTGAAAGAGGGGTTCGATTCCCCTACGGGCTACCATTAATAACAAAAAAGAAGGGTGAAACCTTCCGGTAAAATAATTATTATAAAAGAAAGATGGCAAATCATAAATCATCAATCAAACGAATTCGTCAGACAAAAACCCGGAGTCTGCAAAACAGATATGGCGCAAAGACCATGCGAAATGCCGTGAAAGTGTTGCGTGGCACAGCAGACAAAAAAGAAGCGGAAACGCTTTATCCGAAAGTCTGTGCAATGCTTGATAAACTCGCAAAGAAAAATGTGATCCATAAGAATAAGGCAGGAAATCTGAAGTCGAAGTTGGCAAAACACGTTCACACACTGGCTTGAATAAAAAAGACAGATTTCTTGGAAAATAAAGTGAAAGCTGGTCTGAACAAGTCCGGCTTTTGTGTCTAATGGCCTGTTCGTCTATCGGTTAGGACGTGAGATTCTCATTCTCAAAAGAGGGGTTCGATTCCCCTACGGGCTACTCCCCCCTCTTCTTTATGGAATTTAAACTCAGGCCTTTGATGTTTTCATAAACACTTTTTATTCTTGTGGATTTTCCTGATCCAAAAAGAAACGCTATATTTGTTAGCTTTTAAAAAACAAGACAACGCAAAAACAGGTCTACATATTAATATTGTAGCGTGTAACATAAATAAATAAATTCATGAGTGACGAAGAATTGAATGTAACAAGTGATGAGTATTCATCCAAAAATATTCAGGTATTAGAAGGTTTGGAGGCAGTCCGTAAACGTCCGGCCATGTATATTGGCGATACGGGAGAAAAAGGACTTCACCATTTAGTCTATGAAGTAGTGGACAATTCGATAGATGAGGCGCTTGCCGGTTATTGTTCCAACATCGAAGTGATTATCCATGAAGATAATTCCATCGAAGTGATGGACGACGGACGAGGCATTCCGGTCGATTATCACGAGAAAGAAGGAAAATCCGCATTGGAAGTCGTTCTGACGCTGTTGCATGCCGGAGGCAAGTTCGACAAGGGAACGTACAAAGTCTCCGGAGGACTGCATGGCGTCGGCGTTTCGTGCGTGAATGCACTCTCCACCTATCTGAAGGCGGAAGTGCACCGTAACGGTAAAATCTATCAGCAGGAGTTTTCGATCGGCAAACCCTTGTCCGACATTAAGGAAATCGGCGTCAGCGAACGCACCGGCACAACGATTATTTTTAAAGCCGACGCATCCATTTTTACAGTATTGGAATATAAATACGAGATACTCGCCAACCGTTTGCGCGAACTGGCGTTCCTGAATGCCGGCATCCGGTTGAAACTAACCGATAAACGGATAAAAAAAGAAGATGGAACGTATAAGATCGAACTTTTTTATTCGGAAGAAGGGTTGAAAGAATTTGTACGTTATATAGACCGTTCAAAGGAATCCCTGATTCACGACGTGATTCATATTATAACTGAAAAACAAAACACTCCGGTAGAAGTCGCCATGACGTACAATACGTCCTATAATGAAAGCGTATTCTCGTTCGTGAATGATATTCACACGATAGAAGGCGGCACGCATTTGGCCGGATTCCGCCGTGGATTGACCCGCACGTTGAAAAAATATGCCGAAGACTCCAAAATGCTGGAAAAAGCGAAAGTGGAAATTCAGGGCGATGATTTCCGTGAAGGGCTGACTGCCGTCATATCCATCAAAGTGGCCGAGCCGCAGTTTGAAGGACAAACCAAAACCAAACTTGGAAACAACGAAGTGATGGGCGCCGTGGATATGGCTGTCGGCGAGGCCTTGGGCTATTATCTGGAAGAACATCCGAAGGAAGCCAAAATCATCGTCGACAAAGTCATTCTGGCGGCTACGGCGCGTCAGGCGGCACGCAAAGCGCGTGAACTGGTGCAACGCAAATCGCCGTTGACCGGCGGCGGATTGCCGGGAAAACTGGCGGATTGCTCCTCGAAAGACGCCGCAGAATGTGAATTGTTCCTCGTCGAGGGAGATTCGGCCGGAGGAACGGCCAAACAAGGTCGAGACCGTATGTTTCAAGCCATTTTGCCCTTGCGGGGAAAGATCCTGAACGTCGAAAAGGCGATGGATCACAAAATCTTTGAAAGCGAAGAAATCCAGAATATTTTCCGTGCTATGGGAGTGACCATCGGATTGGATGACGATCCGAAGGCGCTGAACATGACTAAGCTGCGCTATCATAAGGTTGTTATCATGACCGATGCCGACGTGGACGGAAGCCATATCGCCACCTTGATCCTGACCTTCTTTTTCCGTCGCATGCGCGGATTGATAGAAAACGGCTATGTCTATCTGGCCACACCGCCGCTTTATCTCTGCAAGAAAGGGAAAACGGAAGAATATTGCTGGACGGAACAACAGCGTCAATCCTTTATTGAGAAGTATGGCGCTGGAAATGAAAACCAGATACACACGCAACGTTACAAAGGTTTGGGAGAAATGAACGACCATCAATTATGGGATACGACCATGAACCCGGAGAACCGTACATTGAAAAAAATCACGATCGAGAATGCGATTGAAGCCGATTCGATTTTTGCCATGTTAATGGGTGAAGAGGTCGGCCCGCGGCGCGAATTTATTGAAGAGAATGCTACTTATGCGAATATAGACGCCTAAGCAGAACGTGCCCGGAAATAAATGGAAAATACGGTTCATCCCCCCGATTTGAAGACGCTCCGGAAGGAGGCGGATGATTATGTCCCGGCTCAAGAGCCTGATCAACCGCCCCGGATAGGCATTTCCGCCAACCGGAAAGACGGAGTGTCATGTATTGCCGATCCGTATTATCAATCCGTTGTACTTGCCGGTGGCGCGCCGGTATTGATTCCGGTGATTACCGATGTGAAAGCATTGGAGGCCATCGTGAATACGTTGGACGGACTGATTTTTTCCGGCGGCGGAGACATTGACCCGTATTATCTCCACGAAGAGCCGGTTCCTGCACTCGACGGAGTCGATTCCTATCGCGATGCGTATGATTTTCTGCTTTTACACATGGCCTTCAATCATCAACTGCCGATCATGGGCATCTGTCGCGGGCATCAAATGATAAATGTAGCTTTTGGCGGCACGTTGTATCAGGACATTCATACCCGGTTTTCGGCCGACGCATTGCAACACAGCCAGTCCGAACCGCGTGACTGCGCTACACATGCCGTAGAGATTGCAGATATACCCTCCAAATTACGTACCGTCATGCAAGGAAAGAATACATTGCCGGTCAATTCCCTGCATCATCAGGCGGTGAAAGAGGTTGCGCCCGGATTTATCGCTACGGCTATCGCAACGGATGGGTTGAATGAGGCCCTGGAACATCCGGAATATCCGATCTTCAGCGTACAATGGCATCCGGAACAGATGGCCGTAAAAGGAAACGAAGACATGCTGGACTTGTTTCGTTATCACATAAAAGAAGCCGCCCTGTTTGCCCGAGCGAAGCGATTGCACCGACACACACTGACGCTCGACCTGCATACCGATGCGCCGATGGTGTATACCGGCGCCTTCGACCTTGGCAAGCGAAGCGGAGGCACATTCAACCCGCCGTATACGGAGGGAAAAGTAAACCTTCCGCTAATGGAACAGGGGCTGTTGGATGCCGCGTTCATGGTGGCGTATATCCCGCAAGGCGAACGAACGGACGCGGCCTGTCGGCAAGTGTTCGACTATACGTTAGACCGTCTTTCACAACTGACCCGTCAGGAAACGCTTCATCCTTCGCGCGTGGGTATCGCTCGCACACCGGACGATTTGCGGCGCCTGAAACAGGAAGGAAAAAAAGCGATTGCTCTGGGAGTGGAAAACGGATACGCCATCGGAAAAGACATAAGCCGTTTGGAGACACTGAAGCAGCGGGGCGTTTCCTACCTCACGCTTTGTCACAACGGGAACAACGATCTGTGCGACTCGGCGGCAGGCACGCCGGAATGGAACGGGCTTAGCCCCTTCGGAAAAGAAGTAGTGCATGAAATGAACCGGCTGGGACTGATGATCGACGTCTCCCATGCCGCCGAAACGACCGTCTACGACGTGCTGAACGAGAGCCGGATGCCTGTCATTGCCTCGCATTCGTCCGTCCGTGCGCTGTGCAATCACCCGCGCAATCTGACCGACGATCAAATCAAAGCCATCGCCGCCAAAGGAGGCGCAGTACATATCTGTTTATTCACCGGTTTCATTCGTGAAAACAGCGGGGAAACGGGATGTCCCGAAGGAACGCTCACGGACGCCATCCGTCATATCAATCATGTAGTGAACCTGGTGGGCGTCGACTATGTGGGCATCGGTTCCGACTTCGACGGAGGCGGCGAACTGATCGGTTGCCGCGCCGCGAATGAATTGATCCATGTAACGGTTCGATTGCTTAAAGAAGGATATACATATGAAGAGATACAAAAAATCTGGAGTGGAAACCTGTTGCGCGTCATGCAAACCGTGCAGGCGGCCATCCGTTAGAAAAAAAGAAATGCATCACATGATTTATTTATTGACCGGCTGTTTGATTTTGTCGTGTTGCGGACAAAAAACAGTAACGGATACGTCCATCGCAACGGTGGCAGAAACAGAAACCGCCGCATCGTCCGTACCCGTATTTAACGCAGACAGCGCATATACATATGCAGAACGTCAGGTACGGTTCGGCCCCCGCGTTCCGAACAGTCAGGCACACAAAGCCTGTGCGAACTACCTTGCCGCCGAACTGGAACGCTTCGGCGCAAAGCTGTATGTACAGGAAACCGTTTTGACGGCCTATAACGGCGAACGCCTGCAAGCAAGCAACATCATCGGCGTATTCAATCCGGAAAAGACCCAACGGATCATGCTTTTCGCCCATTGGGACTCGCGCCCGTATTCCGACCATGACGCCGACGAAAACAATTACCGCAAGCCGATTGACGGCGCCGACGACGGCGCCAGCGGCGTGGGCTTATTACTTGAAATAGCCCGTCAGATAGGACAACATAAAATAGAGAGCGGGGTGGATATTTTCTTTTTCGATGCGGAAGATTACGGGACGCCTGAGTTCCTGAAAGAATCCAAAACGGACACCTGGTGCCTTGGTTCCCAGTTCTGGGCTAAAAATCCGCATATTCCCGGTTATAATGCCCAATATGGCATATTGGTGGATATGGTGGGCGCCCAAAACGCCACTTTTTTCAAAGAATATACGTCCGTGAAATATGCCGCGCCGGTGGTTGAAAAAGTGTGGATTACCGCACGTAACCTGGGCTACGGAAAATATTTCATCAACAAGGAAGGCGGCCACGTGCTGGACGATCATTATTATGTAATCCGGGGACGCAAGATTCCGTGTATTGATATTATCAATTATGATGTGGAATCGAGCAACGGTTTCGGGCATTACTGGCATACACAGCAGGATACGATGGACAATATCGACCGCGAAACGTTGAAAGCCGTCGGACAAACATTATTGAGTGTAATCTATGACCATTAAGCCTGCGATGACCATCAACGAAGCGCAAGAACTTATCATGGAAGAGTTTGCCGCCTTTGAAGACTGGATGGATAAATACGCCCTGTTGATAGAATTGGGTAATTCCTTGCCGCCGTTGGACGAAAAATACAAGACAACGAGCAATCTGATTGAAGGATGCCAGAGTCGCGTCTGGTTACAGGCCGATTATGCGGAGGGAAAGATTGTTTTTCAGGGCGAGAG
The DNA here is from genome assembly GCA_031289275.1 of Tannerella sp. Classification (GTDB taxonomy): domain Bacteria; phylum Bacteroidota; class Bacteroidia; order Bacteroidales; family Tannerellaceae; genus Tannerella. The sequence goes on along the minus strand of JAITPV010000144.1, from coordinate 2,382 downwards.
CGATGCCGTGATCGTGAAAGGCATTATCTCGCTGTTGATACATCTTTTGTCCGGCCATACGCCGCAGGAAATTCTGGATGCAGACCTTTACTTCATAGAGAAAATCGGATTAAAAGAACACCTCTCCCCCACCCGCTCGAACGGATTGGTGGCCATGTTGAAGCAAATGCGGATGTATGCGCTGGTTTTCCGTGCCCAAGAAACGGAACGGGGAATGAAAACTCCGTGAAACGCCGACAAAAACTTATTTTCAAAGCGCAATCAGATCACCCGACCGCTACTTGCCCGAAATGATGGATGCATTTCAAATTGTTGCACTCGTCATTACGACCCCTGCCCCTCCCCTGCCCCACTCCTGCCCCTAAATCCCCTAAAGGGGACTTTGGTGATCCGGCGGAAAGTCCCCTTTAGGGGATTTAGGGGTCGCGTCAAATACGACAAGTTGAAATGTACCCCGAATGATTCACCGAAAACCATCGCCAAGATACGGGACGCACACTTCCTCCGCGTCCCGAGCCGTGTACAGGCCACTGCAAAATAAACATGAAAGATAAAAAACAGAGAAAGAAGCCCTGTCTTTTTGAACCCTTGCATCTTTGTACATAAAAATCATTGAAATACAAAAAAACATTGTATCTTTACCACCCGAAAGATATTTTTGACAAATGTCGGACGCGATAAATGGATACAAAGTATCCTTCCGGCAGTGGTCGGACATGGTAAATTGATAAAAAATACATTTCTGATAAATGTCGGAAGCATAAATACGATCAAAAATATGGTTCCGACAAATGTCGGAAGCATAAATCGGACACAAAAAATGGTTCCGACAAATGTCGGAAGCATAAATAGGATACAAAATACGGTTCCGACAAATGTCGGAAGCATAAATCGGATACAAAATACGGTTCCGACAAATGTCGGAAGCATAAATTGAATACAAAATACAATTCCGACAAATGTCGGAAGTATAAATTGAATACAAAATACGATTCCGACAAATGTCGGAAGCATAAATTGGAACTAAAATACGATTCCGACAGTTGTTGGGAACATAAATAATATTATTAATATCTTAACATTATTATTAACATGGAGCAGTTTAACTTTTATCCTCTCAGAGTATCTCATCTGAAGCTCGAAAATTTGTCGGGGCTTTGTACTGAAACTAACGACATGGCCAAGCCGATTCTTACGCAGCTTATGCAACCGTTATTACTTGCAAAATTAGGTGTGATGTCGACAGACCTGGTGATATTACAGTCGCTTATGAACCGGACGCGCAGCAGTGTGCTGACATCACAGCTAAATATGATCAGCAAGCAGGTTCACACGCGCTTCGCCGAAGTAAAACGGACGCTCAAGGCTGCCCAAAAAAGCAGCATCGTCGCCAAATCCGCTGCCGCTACGCTGCTGATGCCCGTCTTCAAGCCCTTCTGGGACGTAACCATCAAACCGATGGCCAGCCGGATAGCACAGTTTGGTATTTTGTTTGCGCGTATCAGTGACAATCCGGACTTCCCGATAGCGCTGACCACGCTGGAACTTGACAATATATGGCTACAACTGGGCGCGGCGAATATGGAATTTCACCAACTGTACGAACAGCGGCTCGAGGAAGAAGCGGCAGCCGTCGCCCCCGCCGCCTCGGACATTCAGGATACCGTGGTGAAGGATTATAAGGATTTGTGCACCGTAATCAAACAAACGCTGTCGGTCATGCCCAATCCGAGCCTTGAATTGTTGTTTAATGAAATGAATGAATTGCGCCGGAAATACGTGCCCAAGCATCCGGACAAACTCGACCCCGAGCATACGACCGTCGAGCCGTTGCCCGTACAGTCGTATACCGGCAAACAGGTCACGCCGCTGCCCCGCGTATTTTACAGAACGGACACCGATGCCGGCAGGCTCGAACTGCAATTTACGATAGACTACTTCGTTACATACAGGAATAATATTGAAGCCGGCGAAGCCACCATCACCATTCACGGCAAGGGACGTTACACCGGACAACACGTCACCAGCTTCCATATCGCACGGTGAGGAGGATTCAAAGATTCAAAAATTCAAAAATTCAACGATTTCATTCCCATTCTTTGCGCACGCAGCGAAATATTGCACGCAGATGACGCAGATTTAAACGCAGATTTATGCAGATTTTAAAAGATTCAAAGATTTCATTCTCAATTCTCAATTCTCAATTCTCAATTCTAATGTAATCATAACTCTTAACTTTTAATTCTTAACTCTTAATTCCCTACTCAATTCTCGTAACTTTTTCGTCGGCAAATTCGTAGGCATAGTGTTTGCCGTTCACGGTGTAGCGGACTACGGGGTGTCGGCCGCTTTCGTCCAGTGTCCAGCGGTTGTCGCCCTTCA
>JAITPV010000177.1 GCA_031289275.1 Tannerella sp. | reverse complement strand
GTTTCAACGGTTACGGTAGCTGTTGCCGTTTTGGTCGGGTCGGACGTTGCGGCTGCCGTAATAGTTGCTGTTCCTATGGCTTTGGTTTGCACCGTACCGTCGGAAGTTACCACCGCAATAGCTTGATCGCTCGACGACCAGGTTACGGATTGATCCGCGTTAGCCGGAAGAACGGTCGCCGTCAGTTTTTCTTCGCCGCCGACAACAATAAGCAACTCCGTTTTGTCAAGCGATATGCTTGCTACGGGGGTCGTTACGGTAACCTTTGCTTCTGCCTTTATGGCCGCGTTGGAGGTCAGCGCCACCGTAATGGTAGCTTCGCCTTGAGCCACAGCCGTAATTGTCCCGTTACTTACGGTAGCAACGCCGGCGTTGCTGCTTGTCCACGTTACCGCCTTGTCTGCCCCTTCGTTATTGGGACTGAAAGACACGATCAGGGTTTCCTGTGCTCCGGCGAGCAGTGAAACCACGGTTTTGTTCAAGGTAATAATCTTTACCTGTTCTACTGCAGGATCATCCGACTTACACGATGTCATGAAACCTGTTGCTGATATGATCAGCGCAATCACTAAAAATCTTACTTTTTCCATTTCAACTTAATTTAATTTATTAATAACCTGTTTGCTAATATATAATTCTTGATTCTATTCATATGGGTTAAATGTTCCGTTGTCCCAACCGGTTGTTTGCTCCAGATTGGGGTTGGTGATCCGGTGTTCCCGGATGATACGCAGGAAATAATGATTCTCCGGAACACTGATTTCCGGCATATTGTTCAACTCGCGTATCTGATCGTCGAACAGACCGAAATAGGTGGCTATGCCCTCCGGGGTCTGAATATCTATCGCGTCCAACTGCTCCGGCGTAGCGGCATTGAACGGGGTTTTCAAGTCATGCCTGATACCGTGCAGTTTCTTTCCGTTTAACTTGTTCGAACCGTCGGAAAATCCGTCGGTATATAGCCGGTAGCGGCGTAAATCCCAGAACCGTTTGTTTTCGTAGCTAAACTCGCGCAGCCGTTCGGTCAGGATTTCCTTTACCAGCGATTCGCCGCTCAGTCCCGACGCAAGTCCGTAGTTACCGTTTGCTCCCGCCGGTATGCCGGCACGTTGCCGGATTTCTTTCAATACCTGAATCGCTTCGTCGGGATGTCCGGTTTGGGCGGCACATTCGGCGAAGTTGAGCAACACTTCTGCAAAACGGATTTCATTCCAGTCGATACTGATTTTATTTACATCGTCATACGTTCCGCCTTCCTGAATCCCTTTGCGCACAAGTATTCCATAACTGTCATCGGAATCGTAGGGAGTGGCTGCGCCGTAGAATATCCATTCCTTGTCGGTCACTTTTCCGCCGTCGCGCGGCAAATCCCATTTGGCGCCGTTATAGACGACCGAAGCGTAGAAACGCGGTTCGCGGTCGAGCCAGAACGGTGTCGTTGTAGGCCCCGGATTGAGCGGAAGACCGGTATAGGCCGAACCGTCGGCTTTCAGGAACGTGTTGGCTGTTTCGAGGGTCACAAGTACGCCAAAGCCTCCTTTCGAGGTTTGCGGGCGAAGATACCATGATCTGCCCTGAACGCCGGTCGAGTTCTCGGGATAGTTCCACCGTTTGCTGAAAACGACTTCCCTGTTTTGTTCTTCGGTGAACAGGCGTTGGAATACGTCCACATAGTCCTGGAATGCCGTGCCGTTGGGTTGCAGCAAACCGAAATCGGAAGCCATTTGATCCCTGGCGGTTTTATTGGCATCGTAGGCTTGTTGCCAGCGCGAAGCGTCCGAGGCATGATTGCTCAGGAACATCGGGCTTGCATACGTCATCAGCACCCGGCCTTTGATAGCCAGCGCCGCGCCTTTTCCTGCCCGCCCCACATCGGCGCCGCTCCAGCGCATCGGAAGCGAAGCGGTATTGATGGCGTCGTCCAAATCCTGCACAATTGCCTTGACACATTCCGATGTTTTATTGCGGGGGACTTCCAAATCATCGGCCGTAGACTGTACCTTCAGGATCAGGGGCACTCCGCCGTAAATCCGTACCATTTCCCAGTAAGCCCATGCACGCAAGATTTTGGCCTGTGCGACGAAACTGTTCCGGTCGGCTTCGCTCAAGCCGGGGCAAGCGTCAATATTCTCCAGCAGCGTATTGATATTGCGTATCTTTTCATAATTCCATACATCCACAATATCGGACGAGTTGTCCGTATTCAACGCGCCCTGTATATAATCCATCCGGTAGAGGTTGAAACTTTCGTCGGTAGATTGTTCGATCCGGATATGATAATCCGGCACTACATCCGTATACAGTTTATTGAGGAAATTCTTAACCAGATTCGGGTCTTTCCATACGTCCTGCATCACGATCACGTCCAGGTTTTTTTTGTCAAGCACATCTTCACAACCTGCAACGCCTATAAACAGCAGTCCTGCTGCCACTATTTTCAATATCTGATATTTTTTTCTTGTGTTCATCGTTCTTATCTATTTATAACGTTAAAAACTAATATTCAACCCGCACGTAATCGAACGCATCATCGGGTAAGCCCCGATACTGTTGATTTCCGCGTCAAATATACCGATGTGGTCTTCGAGGAAGAACAGATTGGTCGCGTTGACATAGGCGCTCAGACCGCCCAGTCCGCTTTTCGACAGGAAGGATTGCGGGAACGTGTACGACAGGTTCACATTCTTCAGTCGCAGGAACGAAGCGTCGCGTACCCAGAATGACGATTGGGCGTTCGTACCGCCCCAGTTGGTAACTGCAGGCCAGGCAGCATCGGGATTGGCTTGCGAGAAGTGGTCTTTGCTCCAGAAGCCCCAGTTAGCCCATCTCAACGGTTCATACCATACGGTTTGCGCCTTCCTGATCCATTTTTGATGTCCGGCCAGTCCCTGGAAGAAAACGTCGAGCGAGAAACCTTTCCAGCTTCCGCCCAATTTGAAACCGTAACTGATGGGAGGCTCGGAATGTGTAATAATCCAGTCTTTATCCACATCGCCCGCATCAATCATGCCGTTCGGTTCGTCGCTGTCGACGCCGCGAAGGTCTTTATAGGCCAACATGCCCGGGTGCGGCAAATATTTACCGGAATAATTCATGCCGGCAAAGTAATCGGCTTGACCGTGTTGAGCGGCATACGCCTGATAAGCGTCCACATCCGACATGTAACGAATCATTTGATCATAGACATAATCGTAATCACGGTCGAAATTCCGTCCGATTTTCGACAGATGCGGAAGCAGTCCGGAGGCTTCTTTCATTTCAATCACTTTATTGGTATAGTATCCGAAATTACCGTTAGCCCAGACTCTTACATCGCGTCCTATATTGTGGTTAAAACCCAGTTCAAACTCTATGCCCTGCGAATCGATAACGCCGTAATTTTCGTCGGCCAACGTACCGCCAAACGAATCGGGCAGCACCTTGGTCGTCGTACCGAGGATATCGTAGGTATGCTTAAAGTAATAGGCCGCGCCGAAGGTAATCATGTTTTGCAGGAAAGCCATCTCGGCAGCCGCTTCATAGGTCAGCGATTTTTCCCATGTGATAAAGGGATTGGCAATGACGCCCGGAGCCAACGCACTCGTAATGCTTCCGAAGTAAGCGCCCGTCAGCTGTTTTCCGTCAGCGCCAACAAGCGTGGCTGTTTCCATCCATTGATACGCGCCCACATTGTCGTTACCTGTCAATCCTGCCGAAGCGCGGAGTTTCAGGTTATTCATAAAGGTGACGTTGTCTTTAAAGAAACTTTCTTCCGAAACGCGCCATGCGGCAGAGGCGGCGGGGAAAAATCCCCAACGGTGCTCCGGGTCGAATTTCGACGAGGCGTCGCTACGGAACGAGAGGTCGAGCAGATATTTATTGTCGAAACCGTATTTGACACGTCCGATATACGACAACCGTCCGTCTTCGGAACCTTTACCGTCGATGGCAAACGCACTTGTGCCGGTCGGGCCGGCATTGAAATACGGGTTTGTAAATATCTGGTACTCGTTTTTCCGTGCGCTGAACCATTCCATGTTCGATTCCACCTGTTCGTAACCGAACAG
>JAITPV010000207.1 GCA_031289275.1 Tannerella sp. | reverse complement strand
GGCACGGTTGTCTACACGAAGAAGTTTCACGCGGACAATCCGCAGCACGCCGTGCTGAACCTCGGCAAGGTGTGGGGCGTATCGCTGGTGAAGGTTAACGGCGAAGACTGCGGCGTGACGTGGTTCGGCAACCGTCTGTACGACCTGTCCGGCAAACTCCGTTCGGGCGAGAACGAGCTGGAGATCCACGTCGTCACCACGATGGGCAACTACGTCCAGACGCTGTCCGACAACCCCATCGCCCGCAAATGGACAAACCGTCCCGGCCGCGCCCCCCAGCCGAAACAGTCGATGGGACTGGGCGGCCCGGTGAAAATATATGACAGATAAAACCGTCAAAAATTCGTTTCGCGCAGATTGACGCGGATCTCAGTAGCCATCATTCAACCTTATTACTTCATTAAAATCAAATACATGAACATTATAATGAGGGAATGAGGTTGGGGGTGTAGAATCACCTCCGGCTACTGAGGGCGCCGGGTCAGGAGTTCCGAAGCTTGTCTCTCGGCGGAGAGGGGGGCAGGTTATTGTTTCTCTGAAAAAAGTTGTACCTTTGGCATTGCAATTATTTATTAAAAACGAATACATTATGGCACGTCCGATAAAAGAAACGCCGATAGTATACGGCAAAGATGCTGTCCGCATATTGAAAGAGATTGAGAATCCCGAACCGCTCTCAAAAGAAAGGGTCGAGGAGATCAGAAAAGCTGGTGAATGGTTTGAGCGACAACCCAAACGCAGTTATGAGGAATTTTTTCGCAAATAAATATGGAAGGTTATACACTTGTACAATTAAAACCGGATGCCATCCTTGCCCCGTTTGATTGTGGCGATGATGACCTGAACGGTTTTTTAGCTAACGATGCAGCCACTTATCAAAAGGAACGTTTCGCAGTAACACATCTATTAATTTTTGAAGCAGCAGAGAAAACTCAAATCGCGGGTTATTTTTGCCTGCTAACCGATAAACTGGTTTTTGACCCGTCTGACAAAGAACAACGTATAGTATGGAAAACGTTCAATAAACAGAATAAAATCCATTTCAACAAGCATCGCAAAAACTATCCATCCGTAAAGATAGGACGTCTTGCCATAGCAAATGTTTTTGCAGGACAAGGATTGGGACGGTATCTGATGGGTCGAATCATATATATGATAAATAACATTGACAATATCGGCTGTCGTTTCATTACGGTAGATGCTTACCGAAGCGCGTTTGACTTCTATTTAAAGAATGACTTCCGTTTCCTTTCGGACGACGACGAAGACGATGAAACAAGGGTAATGTATTTCGATATTAAACGTTTCGCACCGTAAAATCATCTGTCTATTACACACTGAAAACGGGCGTGATTCCTGTCCGCCTGTCATACTTAAAAAAGAACATTTTTGATTCTCGGAGCATCAAAGTCGGCTTTCTAAGTATCCTCTCACCCGCTTTCCATATACGTTTACAGCGTTCTTACAAACCTTCGTAAAGTTCTTACGAACGTTCGTAAGGTTTCTATAAACGTTTGTAAGACCTCCGGCGATGTGTCAGGGTGCATTTCAAATTGTCGCACTCGTCGCGACCCCTTCCCCATCCCTCGCCCCTAAATCCCCTAACGGGGACTTTGGTGATCCGGCGGAAGTCTCCTTTAGGGGATTTAGGGGTTCGCGTCAAATACGACAATTTGAATTGCACCCGGCAAAATGCTATTGTTTAAAGGTAATGTTGACGCCATCGTCATGGATTGCTTTGCGGCTGAAGTTGTAACTGCTCTTGCGTACTTTTCCGGTGATAAACTCGGGGACATTGTACGATTTCGTGAAGAGAAGGTAAAAATCGACCTCTTTTTGCGGCAGCAGGAAGGGCTTCGAGACTTGTCCCAACTCGTCGACATGCGCAAAATAGGGGCGCGTATAAAGCCCGTCGATACGGCGGCTGCTGAAAACGACCCACCGGCTGTTGCTGCTCCAGGAATGATAGCTTTCCGTCTCGTCGCTGTTTAGCGTTTCCAAAGGCGTAATCCGGTGATTGTCCAAATGCAGCAGATACAGATCGGCGTCTTTGTGCCAGATGGAGAAATTACCGTATCCGGCAAGCGTGAATATCAGGAATTTGCCATCGGGTGATATGCGCGGGAAAGAGACGCTTTTTTTCAATTTCTTCGCATTGTAGAGCGTGTCGACCGCCGTACCAAACCGGCGCATTTCGGGATCGAACGAAATGGCACACAAACTGTATTTTATGCTTGTGTATGCCTGTGGCATCTCTACCGAATCGGCGGAACAGAAATACAGCGTTCGCCCGTCCGGCGAGAAGGTTGGGAACGTCTCGAAGACGCTTGGCGAAAAAAGCGGCGGCGTGGTGATGATCTCGTGCCGCGCAACGTCGTACACGACGACATCGGAGGCCAGGTCAAACACTTCGATGCGATTCGGGTCGGTCGTGTGAAAGGCCTGCTTCGTATTGTTGACCGAGAAAGCGACATACTTGCCCGACGGGTGCCACGACGGATAAACGAGCGCCGACATGGTTTCGGGCGTCTTCGTATTCAATTTCTCAATGCGGTTGCCGTCGAGCAGCATTGTCCCGGCGAACGATGCGCGATAATGGAACAGCATTTTCTCCGGATTTTGCATGCAAAACGAATGGCAATTCATGCAATTATAGTTCGTATGTATATTCGTCGCGATGGCGCTTTCGTCGAAATTCTCCACATTCCGTTGATAAATGCCCATTTCGGACCAGACTTCATAGCCCGGCTCAATCAAGCGATAGGCGATATAAGGGTCTACCGGTTCTTCTGCGACATGTATGGTAAATGCCGGATAACGTACCCATTCCCTGTTTATCCGGACGGTCAGGGTGATCTGCATGGTTTTGCCGGCAGCCCGGTCGAGCAATTTTTTCCAGTCCCGGGCAGAGATGGTAAATTGTTTGTTTTGGGCATTGACTTTCGCGGTTTTGCCATCCAGTTCAAAAACGGCAAAGGCCTGTTCGTAGTCGCAACTGTCCGCCAGACTGAAACACAGAGGGGCAATATTATACGGAATCGTTACGTCCGCATAATCGGGAAAAATCACCGGCGCATCGTCCCGTGTGCGGCTTATCCGGGGATCGCCGTCCGAGCAGGCGCTAAAGGCCCATACAGCGCCGAGCCATCCCGCCAAACACATCATCCGGTGTCTGCGAAACAACCGTTTTATGCCATATCTCATTGTATCTGTCATCATTTGTCAATCCGTTTTTTTAAACATAAAATAATACCAGTAGGTATCGCCATAGCTGCGATGAAGCAAGCCCGGCAATGCGGCGGTGTTGTTCCGGTTGGCCAGAACCTGCTGCCGAAAGTCGGCATAACGCCGTATGATAGACTCGGAAAGGCCGAATTGCGCCCAATAGTCCGGGTTTTTTTCCGCCAGGATAATGACCGCCTCCTGGAAAGATTTCGGCAGTGCGGGCAAAACCTCCGTTCCGTACAACGTCTCGACCATCTCTTTGAATGTATCCGGATTCTTATCCAGCAAATACATGGCGCCGGTGTATTGGATGGTAGCCTTATGCGCCGGATTTTGGCGTGCAATCCGTTTCAGGTCGGAATCCAGTCCGTTTATCTTGGAAAGATGGTTTTCGGACAGGATACATTTCCGCTTCATTCCCAGCACGGAATCGGCTTCGACGGCCTTGTCGTCCCACAAAAAACGCCGTTGCGCCATCGCCCACGACTTGTAGTAACGTGTTTTTTCCAGCAGGGCAATATATTTCCCGGCCACAGGGTAAGCACCCGTAATGAGATTGGTTTGGATAAGGCGTTTGTACATCCTCGGACTTCCGATGCCCGGCGTGCTCACATTGGCCTCGAAGGCCATTTGCTGTGCAAGGGCGATATGCCCCATCGCGAAATATATGTCACTTTGCATGACGGATATATGCGTCACTCTGTTTTCGGGTAAGACAAGTCCGCGCAAACCGCTTTGGTCGAAAGCAAACATTTGATTTGCCAATTCGCCTTTCACGGCAAGCGCCAGGTTCAGGTAACATTTATACAGGTAATTGCTCAGGTTGCCGTCGCATTGCGCAATGACTTTGTCCCATTGTTCCGTGCGCACGTAATAATCCAGTTCATTAAACTTCTCGGTTTTCGGATTGACATAATTTTTCAGGCCAAACATGAAAATACAGCCCACAAGCGCCAACTGAACAAGTCTTTCTGCCGGCTTGCGACCCGGTTTGAGTTCCGTCCTGTTGCGCAACAGGGTAGCCGGGAGCAGCAGAAGCAGCAGGCCTATCCACGGGAAATAGATGACGATGCCCGGCTGCAAACGGTGCGTAAAGTATCCGTCGGGCAAAAGCAGAAACCGGTAATCACCGGCCCATGCGTGCATCACTCCGCCGATGGACAAACCGGCAATCAGCAAAAGCGGGACAAGAAAAGCATATACCTGCGAAGGGCGGCTGAACAATTCCCTGAAAAAGATACAGACCACAAACAAAAAAGCTACCGCACCGGCCAGCCAGAACAATAGCATGGAAACCATGATCGCATAAACGATACGCCCCGCAAAACCTGTTATCAAACAATAGAAATACAACGCCGCAAGCATCAGCAAATACGCCAGCAGACCCGTATAGGAATAGTTGAAGTCGAATATTACGAACAGGAATGTGACGGCGGGCAGCAAACTGCATATAAAAAGATTGGCATGAGGCGCAATGCGTTTGATAACAATCGCGGTCAACACGCTCACAAGCGTCAATAAGGCGCTCACGATGAATGCCCCACAGTAAGGCATGAGGAAAAACTGAGTCAGATACGAATTGGCGTACTCCATCCATCCGCCGGGTCTGCCGATGAAGGAACGGAAAAAGGAAGCGTCATACAAAAACAGATTGTTCTGGTCGAGGTAAAGAAAATGGTAACATCCGCGCGTCTGCAAAAATAAAAACAACGCAAACCACACAATGATCCAGAATAGGGCAGGCGAATGTAACTTGCGGAAAAAGGCCTGACTGCCGTCTTTCCGTTTTTCTTTCCTGAACGTATTTTCGTATCCCGTAAACGTGATTCTGCGTCTGTCTTTTTTTCTCATCCTGTACTTTTTCACAAAGGTATGGCAAATTTGTCATGCAAGCAAAT
>JAITPV010000053.1 GCA_031289275.1 Tannerella sp. | reverse complement strand
ACCGGTCGGTGTTAAATGCGCAAATGGACGAGATTAACTTGACCGGCGATTACATCGACCCAAAAACGGCTATTCAAAGAGGGCAAATAGCAGGCGCTCAGTATATCATACAGGTAACGATGCAAAAACCGGACGTGGTGAATGTTCGTACTGGTATTCCCTTAGCCTCTATTATGGGAGCGGCGCAGGCTATTTCGGGCACGAATATAGGCGCTCAATATGCGTCGAATATGCAGGTAGGCACTTTGAAAGCGGAGGTCAGCATCTCTACTCGTGTGGTAGATTTGCAAACCGGCGAAGTGGTTTTTATGAGTAGTGGTACAGGAAAAGCGAAAGGTAAATCACAACTCGCAATGGAATACGGCGCTTTGGGAGGAGGTGAAATAAATGGCGGCGCACAGGGCTTTAAACAAACTATCACCGGAAAAGCTATACAACAAGCCTTTATGGGTATCGGGCGAAACCTGAACGAATATTTTAAAGGAAATACACAAACTAAAGTAATGGGAACAGTCAGCGGCGGTATGAGGTATGGCGACCAACTATATCTCAAAGGCAGATCTCTCTATTTGGGTACAGAGAAATTAAATAAGGAAGGAGTTAAAATGGCTTTTGCGGATAATCCGGACTTATTTTTCCGATATAAGCAGGCTAAATCACAAATAGGTTGGTCATGGGTTACCACGTTGATTGGGAGTGGTATTATGCTTATGAGTTCTGCATGGGATTTGACTTATGAAAGAGCCTCTTTTGTAGGTACATTCATTGCCGGCGCAGGTATTGCCGGCGGCGGAATATATTTGAACATTAGCGGGACAAAAAAACTAAAGCGTATTGAAATGGATTATAATGCCTCGCAATCACAGTCTTATCATAACAATCGACCACGTGTAGATTTAGCTCTAAGCAAAAACGGACTGGGTTTGCGATTTACATTCTAAAGATTTTTCCAGAATAAACACCACTTGTACGAAGCGGATAAAAAAACATAAAACCACTATTCTACCCCGATGTGGAATAACGGCTTCATTAATTAGGCGAGGAACTTCAATAGTTTCTCGCCGTTTTTCTTGAGGTCTATCGAACTAATTCAATTATTATATCGACTTAGACAAAACCCTCCGCGTCCGTCATTGCGAACGCAATGACGGACACGGAGGTGATTGCGGGCGCAGATGAAATCAACGTCATCCTGAATTATTTATCGGGACTCAATGACGCTTTTATAACATACTCATTTATAGTGCAGTATAACGAAGCGTCATTACCCTTTTGGCTCCGCTTGCGGAGAGGTTGCTCACAATGACGCTTTTTGTAACGTTCACATAATCAACCTGTTTTAGAGACTTCATAACCGAGTTTTTTAGCGAGTTTCAACAATTTAAGTTCATCTCTAAAGGCTTGTTTTTTCTCTTCTTTTTTATAAAAATCCTCAGAAAATTCAGTACCGTTTTTGATAAGAGTGTAGAGTAAAATAGCCAATTTACGAGCCACAGCTTTGATAGCAGTACGCGGGCCTTTTCTATATAATATTTTTCTGTACATATCGCCGAGTCTGCCATGACTGTTATGCAAAGCTCTTGCCGCTAAACGTAGAGCCTGAGTTGCCGGATTGGTTGTTTTACGGTGATCATATCCGACAGTTTTACCACCGGTACGGTTTGGTCTTGGCGACAAACTAAACCATGCCGCAAAGGATTCTGCGGTTTTCCATTTGCTCATATCTGTTCCTGTAACACTCAAAACTGTAAGTATTGTTTTGACATCCAATCCTTCTACTTTGGTAAGGTCTATGCCAAGTATGCGGATAAGATACCGTTTGCCCTCAAATGCATATTCATTTTTCCGTGGTTTTTTGTTACTTGGTTTTCCAAATTCTTTTTCCGGTTTGCCCTGTACAAGTCTCATTTGTTCTTCCAGTTTACTTATTTCTTCCAACATATCTATTATATATTGTTCGTATTTACGCATCTGCGATACAAAGAAATTATATTCCGCCAATTTTTCTTTCAATACGTTGATTAATCCGAGACGGTAATTGCCGTTCAACGATGCGACTAATTCCTCTCGGCTTGCCTTAAACAGATTTATATTTAAAAGTTTTATTAATTTCTCCGGATCTGTTTCTCCTTTAGCTATGGCTTCTATCACTTTCATTGCGCCAACGCCTTCTATGTCGCTCACTACATTCTGTATTTTTACATTCATCATGGACAATTGTCGGTTGATGCGTGTTAATGTTTGGGCTTTTTGGGTTACTACTACTTCCCGCTCATGAATGTATTCCCGCAAATCCCGCCAATGTTCCGGTGCAAAATGTGATTTCTTGAACAAATCGACTGAATGATACAAATGTATCCATGTACTGTCGTTCGAATCGTTTTTCATCTCCGGTTTCTTATACATACTCGGATTGATCACTGTGACGTTTATACCTGCTACTTCTAACTGCTCGCGCAATGGTCCTCCATAAATACCCGTTGATTCCATGGCGACATCCGTTATGCCATCCCGAACCAATACCCGTGTTATTTCTTCTAAATTTTCGGTGAAACTGCCGGTGCGAAACTGACACACTTTTCCTTCCCGATTTGTGTAGGTGACCCACATCTCACGGCTGCCTATATCTATGCCTGCCGCGTGAAAATTTACTACCGGTAAACCGGTGATCCTTTCTCTAATCTCAAAATTTTCCATACTTTTGTATTTTATTTAATATTTAAATAAATTAGAAAGCGTGGTAGGAACTTTACTGTTGCATAAAAAGAAAAAAAGTTCACAACGATGGTAGTGCAAGCACTCCATAATCTTTTGGGCATCAAACAGTAATCCCAAGTTCACAATGGAACTATTATGTTCAAGCGGTCGATAGGGGGTATGTAATTCCACTACGCTTTCTTTTTTATTTTACTGCAAAAGTAGCTCTTTTTTCGAAACTTGAAGTGTACAGCGAAGCGTCATTTCTTTTTTGGCTCCGCTTGCGGAGAGGTTGCTCACAATGACGAACGCGGAGGTGAAGCCCTGAAAGGGCGTAAGCAATAGCATCGGGCAACGCCCGATGAATCAATGGAATAACCAGAAACGGAAGCCCTGAAAGGGCGTAAGCAATGACGAACACGGTGATTGCGTGCAACCATTGTTTCAGAATGGTTTCGATCGCAGGATTTGTAATCCTGCGGATTGGAGTATAAGGATTTATAATCCGATTGAAATGATTTGTTTCGGATTGCAAATCCTGATATTCCAACATTCGGATTGCAAATCCGAATGGACGGGAAAATCCGAACGGACGGGAAAATCCTAATGGACGGGATTCAGATGAAACCAACGTCATCTTTCTTTGGTTGAATTATTTATCGCAAACTACCAATGACGAACGCGGAGGTGATTGTGTGTAACAGATGTCATTCTTATTTTTGCTACGCTTGGATTGCTTCGGGACTCGCAATGACTGACAATATGTGATTGTGGGCAAACAATGTTGCAAATAATAGGGCAAGCTAAATTGTTGATGCTGGTGATTGTGTTTCCACTTGCGGATAGAGACGCGGCATGCAACGTCTCTACAGTGTTTGCAGATTATATATTAGCAATGATTGACAGTTTAAGATTGGCTATAATGAACAATAACAAAAATCAAATGCTCTATATTTTAGTTTAGTCAGATTGAATTATACCAATTACAATTTCTTTTTATCCTATAAAAAGAACCATTAAAAATGGATCAAAATATTTTTTTGTACTTGCGGCAACCGCCGCAAGTACAAAACATCCGTGCAAAGCACTTGCGGCAACCGCCGCAAGTATAAAACATCCATGCAAAGCACTTGCGGCGATTGCCGCAAATATAAAGAAGGAATTTTTTTATTCTGCGATGACTTATTTGTTAACGAAAAATCGTTTCATCCTATTTTTTGATTTTATTCTTGGTCGATATACTTTCATTTTTATTCAAGTATAATAATTGTATCAAGATAATCCCATTGGTATGTTGTTTGTAATGTCAATGTTATACCGTTTGCATCTTGAACCAAATCTATTTTATGACCGTTGCCGAACAATTTAGCTGTACGAAATATCTTGCCGTTTGACGGAGGAGGTAATTTCAATCTATGTCCTCTTGGCGGGAAAAATACGTGCAGGTAAGTTGTTTTTCCGTCTTTTGATTCTGTAGCCACGTATGGCGTATCCAGCAAACCTTGTTTGCTGCGTGTGATATACGCAGCGCTCGGACGGGTTTCGAAAAGCGATGCGTCAGCCTTATCGATGAAAACGCCTAATTCCTTACAAAACGAACGCACGCCGGGTTCCCACTGTCCACCAGGATACGGTCCGAACGACCATGCTACACCGCCACCCAGACGGTCGGTAACTGCCGCTTGCATGACGGTGTACCGATACGCAAATTCGGGGTTATAAATCACATTTCCCTTCTTTTGCGACCACCAGTCATGCGAGATAATCTGTGCTTGCAGCCAATTTGTTGCCGGAAAAGGGTATTTCATTCTATCTTCATTCGCTGCAAAATCGGCGCACAAAGGATTAAGACCGGCATTCTGGATAATCCACAATCCGGCGTCATAGTTTTTTATTGTCGCACGTAATCGGGCGGCGTCCAAATATCCAGGCAGACCTCCGTCGATGAAGAATCCGGAAATATCTTTCCCATACCGTTCAAGTGTTTCCGACATCAGTTCATTCACGAATTGATTCCAACGGACGCGCGGCAACGTATCATTGCCGCCGACACATTCATTCTCTTCTGCGCTCAGGTCATGCGCGTCACTCGGATGAAAATATAAAATGGTACGGATATTTTTTGCCTTCAATGCCCGAATCAAATCACCTACGGCATCACGCTGCGACGTATGTCCGGGCAAATATCTATCCATCAC
>JAITPV010000001.1 GCA_031289275.1 Tannerella sp. | reverse complement strand
AAAAACAGCCATTGAACATGCCAGGCATCCAATTTCTCTGAAAACTCTTTTTTGGACAGTTCCGTAAGTTGTAACACTAATTTTCTCAACGTTTTAGCAGCATCTGTTTGCGGACGGCGAGTCAAATAACGTGTTACGATTTGGATTTGGTGAAACTGACACATTTGCATCGGAATTTCAGGGAACAATCCAAATAATCCTTTTCGCCCATCGCATATAATTGATTGAATTTCAATGCCTCTACGCCGTATTTCTGATATTCCAAATAAATACAAGGCATTGGTTTCCGTTTTCACATATTGCTTGAACAGTATTTTGCCGCTCAAACTGTCCTTAAACACCATCACGCCCCAGTTCCTTCCAAAATAAGTTGTGTCCATTATCACATTGACGATATGGTTAAACTCCTTATTTACAACAACTTTATAACTGTCTAACAAGCGTTGAACCGTCTTTGTTGAACAGCCATAATGCGCTGCCAACTGCAAATACGTCTGCTTGCCACTACTGTACAAATGCCAAAGTTCTGCAACATCTATACGCTTTTTATCCACAAATTGGCGACCGCAAATGTAACATTTGTACTTCTGTTTATCGCCTTTTTTTCCGTTTTTCTTCGTGATTTTGCTACCACAGAAAAAGCAAATTTTTTACTCTTTGCACTTTTTGAGTGCAAAATTATGTATTTCAATGAATTATAACATATTCCAGCCTGCTTTTTGTCCACTTGCCCTCATTTTCTGTGGTGGTAACCCCGACCTGTTTTTTAAAACCGGTTGAAAAAAAATACCTGAACGCAACCGCTATAAATTTACGCTTTTCAATAACCGCATACCCTGTGACTGATTTTATCTTCCGAACACTCGTGATTTGCAATTCTGTGGAATGGAGAATAAGGATTTGCCATCACAAGGCCGAACATTTTCAATTTTCCATTTTCCATTTTCTCAGTATTCGGAATAGAAACGGCAAGAGGGTATAGGTAATCAAAACGGTGGCGCTCATCCCGACTAAGGTGGCAAATCCAACCGACCGGATGGCCGGATGCGTGGCGAATATCAGGGGCGTAATGCTGATCATCAATACCAGGGCGGAAAAGAAGATGGCCGTCTTGTGATACGCCAGGAGGCGGCTATCGTTGCGCTGCGAGCCGGCCAGCAGACCGTCCATGACGTAAATGCTATAATCTACTCCTATCCCGAAGATAAAGGTGGAAATCACAATGTTGATCAGGTTGAACGCATGTCCGCAAAGCCCCATGATACCCAATACGACGTACCAGCTCAGCCCCATCGGGAGGAAAGCCAGAAGCGCCCGCGACCATTTGCGGAAGGACAGCAGAAGGATGATAAATACGAAGACGGATGAAACGCCGAGCGTGATATTGAAATCGTCGTTCAGTATCCGTACCATGTCTTTCATATAATAGAACGGGTCGATAACGATCCAGTGCGGATGAGCCGCTACGGCATTGCTTACCGTATCCCGTTTCTCTGGCGGCATTTGCACGGAAGTGAACACCATGTATGCGTCGCCGGTATATTCCACGATGTTGGACATCAGTTCGTCGGGAATTACGCCGGCGGCATAGAGCGATACCGGCTCGCCGTCGTATGTCAGCAGTTCGAAAAACGGTTCGAAGGTCTCCGGTTTGAATCGGTGCGCCTGCGCAGCTTCGGTCACATGCTTCCGGGTAACGGCGATTCGTTCGGGCGTCCAAAAATCATGCCAGCATTGAATCCGGCGCTGCTGTTCACTCTCCGGAAGAAGCCATGAAGCCATCTTCGAATAACCGGACAGAAGGCCGTCGGCCTGCATACTGTCCAACAAGGCTGCCATTTGCCGGTGGCGATACAGGGCGGAATCCAGTTCGTGCGCCGTGACGGCATAAAAGAGAGATGCATTGCCCGGCGTTGTTTTGGCGGCAAGCAGCGTTGCAGAACGCAGTACGTCCGGGTCATTGTATCCGATATTTTTCAAATCCGTATCAAAGGTCACCCACCGGGAGGTGTAAAAACAAATGCCACAGAGAACGGTCAGCGCGATGATCAGCCATTTTTGCCGGTCGAAAGGAAAAGCATTGATCCGTTCGAGCCGGGCAAATATTTTGTCGGAACGCCGGTTGCGTGCAGGATGAAAGAAATGGGGCAGAAAGACGAGGCAAAACAAAGTCGTACCCGCCAATGCCAGCGAAGTGAACAGCCCGAAGTCGCGCAGCAACTCCGATTGCGTAAACATCAGTCCGGTAAACGCACCGATTGTGGTCAGGCAACACAAGAAGACCGGGAGCGCCTGATCCTTGAGAATCCGTACCGGGTCGATCACATATTTGTAATGCGTCAGCAGGTGCAGGCAATAGCTTAACGCCACTCCCAGCACGATGGCGCCGATACCGATGGCCAGCAGAGACATCCCGCCTTTGAGGAGGTATACGCCACTCAGGGCAAAGAACGTGCCGTATAAAACGGGACTTAACAACAGCAGCAGCGTTGACCGGTTACGGAAGCAAAAGCCGATGAGCAGACACGTGATCAACAGCGAAATGCCCAGCGTCCAGACCAAGTCTTTCTTGATCCGGCGCGAATTGAATACGCTTTGCACCGGCGCTCCGTGAAACAGCACTTCCACATCCGGATAATCCGCCTCGAAGGAGGCAATCTCCGCCTCCATCCTTTCGACTAAGCGCGTGCCGGATTTTGAATCAAAGGCTTTGAAATTCGGCGACAGGAATGCCAACGCTACCGTCGTGTCGGGGGTAAAGAAATGGCGATAAACCATTTTGTAATTTCCCCCGAAACTTTCCGTCAAAGACGCGCCTTCGCCCATAAACAAATTGCGCAACCCCAGGGGGTCGTGACGCACGACTTCCCGAAATGCCATCCCGGAGGGCGAAATCATCAGGTCGTAATTCGCCGCCATTTGTTGTTCGACCGCGTCTTTTGTCAACAGCGTTTCCATGCGAGGATACAGGGTCGTATCCATAAATATCGGCGCGTGCAGGAACAGGAACGACAGCGCCGATTGAATCAGTTCGTCGTCTATCCGGTACAACACCTGATGAATATCCTGTGTGGCGGAATCTTTTTGCAACAGCCTTTCTACGAGCGCATCGCACCTCTCCGTCAACAAGCCGGCATCCACCGTATCCGCCTGTGGAATAAACAACAGGAAGATTTTATCTTTCACCTTCAGGTTTTCGAATACCAATCTTTCGGAACTGCCTGTTTGTGTGGAAGGCAAAAGCGTTGAAATATCTTCTTCGTACTCGACTTTGCCGCCGAAGTATACGAATACGGCGCTACTGGCAATCAGTAATCCATATAACAGGATTTTATGCTTCTCAAAAAAACGATACAGTGAAATCATCGTTCAACGTTTAAAAAATTCAGGGTTCCTTTCAGTGTGATGAAAGCATCTTCGCCCTGTCCGATGGCGGCCTGAACGTTGACCTGCGTGCCGTCGTTTTCGAGGATTCGGATACGTACTTGCAATGTCGGGTGCTGCCGGGGAGTGATCAAGGTGGTCATTTTGCATTGCGAAAGATATTCGAGCAACAACGGCCTGCCGATGATCCTTTCCGTACACTCCTTGATCATTTGGATATTGCATACGCCCGGTGCAACCGGCATACCGGGAAAATGACCCTGATACACGGCGCAGTCCGGATTCAGCGCCACTTCAAAAACGGTCGTATCGCCTTCCGTCCGTTGATGGTTGATTGAATAATAATCGGAAAGCATTATTACAAATATACTTCCATAAATTCAGCCATTTCCGCAGCATGTGCTTCAAGGCTTTGCAATAATTTGAATTGCGCTTTAGTACGAATCAGGTTATGCTTCGGTTTATGAATCTTATAATAGGTGTCCCCGTTGATATAATCGGTCAGAAAACGAACCGTCTGCATGTAGGTGAGCAACCGTCCGCCATAAGGAAGCATACTGATTTCCAAAGGTGTAAGAAATGAGTTAGCTGTTTCCATATAACCCTGCGTATAGGCTTTGAAAATCTCTACGTTCACATTTACGTTGTCCAAATTTTCGTCATCCTCCGCTCCGGTATTAGCTGCGGTACGAATAAAATCTCCTATATCAGACAGTACAAATCCCGGCATCACAGTATCCAGATCAATGACACAAAGCACCTTGCCGTTTTCGTCAAACAAGATATTGTTTACTTTCGTGTCACAATGATTTGTCCGTTTTTTCAGTTTTCCATCACGATATAATATTTCTTGCATACACATGGCTTTGGCCCGTTTTTCAATTTCTTCGACCAAATCCTGCACTTCGTCCAGACGTCCGGCAGGATTGGCTTTCACGGCATCGTGGAATTGCTGCAAACGAAATTCCATGTTGTGAAAATTCGGAATAGTCTCGCCTAACGCACCTTCCGGCAGGTCGGACAACATGGACTGGAAATTACCGAAAGCCTTGCCGGCTTCATATGAAAATGCGACATTGATCTCTTCAAAACTTTGGCTGCGGGGAATCATCAGACTTACCCGCCAATAGTTCTCCCCGTCAAAATAGTACCATTTCCCGTTTTTGGCCGGAAGAAAGGTTAATACTTTGCGATCAATATCCTGCTCGCCAAGCGCTTCCAATTTTTTGCGAATATGTGAGGTAACTCTATGGATATTATTTTGCAACATCTCCACGTCAGTGAAAATTCGGTGATTGATTCGTTGAAGGATATATTTGTCTTCTCCTTTATCAGTAGTTACTTTCAACGTATCGTTGATATGCCCATTTCCAAAAGGCATTATGTCCGCCGGTTGTTCGGACAATTCAAATTTGTCGAGTATCTGCAGGTAAGCTTCTTTTGTCGGTTGCATATATTTTTTTATGGGTATATAATTAAGTGTCTGTCAATTTTTATTACCACGTGATTTTTTTTAAAAAAAGCCATCCTCTGACAGATGGCTTTCCATTTTATCACTCGGCACGGAAATCATAGTTTATTTCCGGAACCAAGCACATCGGTAATTTTATGTATATAGAGTTTCTTGGCATTTTCGCGTGCCGGCCCCAGGTATTTGCGCGGATCAAACTCTGCCGGACTTTCCACAAATACCTTGCGAATCGCGGAAGTCATAGCCAAACGGCTATCCGAGTCAATATTGATCTTGCATACGGCCGATTTGGCTGCCTTACGCAACTCTTCCTCCGGAATGCCAATAGCGTCTTTCATTCCGCCGCCATATTTGTTGATGATGGCAATTTCTTCCTGCGGCACTGACGACGCTCCATGCAATACGATCGGGAAACCCGGAAGTTCTTTTTCGATGGCTTCCAGAATATGGAATGCCAACGGTGGGGGCACCAATACGCCTTCTGCATTGCGCGTACATTGTTCGGGTTTGAACTTATTCGCGCCATGTGACGTCCCAATAGAGATAGCTAAAGAGTCACAGCCTGTTTTGGTCACGAAATCAACCACTTCTTCCGGTCTTGTGTAGGTATGATGCTCTGCTACGACGTCATCTTCTACTCCTGCCAACACGCCCAATTCACCTTCTACGGTTACATCATACGGATGCGCATAATCTACTACCTGCTTTGTCAAAGCAACGTTTTCTTCATACGAAAGATGCGATCCGTCAATCATCACCGAAGAAAATCCCAAGTCGATACAACTTTTGCAAAGTTCAAATGTATCTCCGTGGTCTAAATGAAGCACGATTTGCGGATTCGGGCAACCCAATTCCTTTGCATACTCTACTGCGCCCTCAGCCATATAACGCAAAAGCGTTTGATTGGCATACTTGCGTGCGCCGCTTGATACTTGCAGGATGACCGGCGATTTGGTTTCAACCGAAGCCTGAATAATGGCCTGCAACTGTTCCATGTTGTTAAAATTGAAAGCCGGAATTGCATATCCGCCTTTAATGGCTTTGGCAAACATCTCTCTTGTGTTGACAAGGCCTAAATCTTTGTAACTTACCATGATTATGTATTTAATTTTATTATGAATAAATTCATGTGCAAAGATAAGAAATATATTCTGATAAAAAAGGCGATATTGCAAAAAATCTATGTGGCGGAATTTACTGCGGAAATTAAAGAAGGCAACCGTTTTTCATCTATTTGGAAGGAGATATTTCCCTTCATATAAAAAAAACTCCTGTTTTTCCTTTGCTTTTTAAACGTTTCTGTATATCTTTGCACCCTGTTACGGATTTTATCCGGTCAAAACTGAGTGTAATAATAATTTTAAAGTGTAAAATAAGACAATGAAAAAAGGACTTCATCCGGAAAATTATCGCCAGGTTGTATTTAAAGACATGTCAAATGAAAACATGTTTATTACCCGTTCTACCATCAATACAAAGGAAAAAGTTGAGATTGACGGCGTCACCTATCCATTGGTAAAATTGGAAATATCCAACACCTCCCATCCGTTTTACACCGGTAAGGCAAAATTGGTGGATACGGCCGGTCGCGTGGACAAATTTATGAGTCGCTATGGCAACAGAAACAAAAAGTAAAAAACGTTTCTATACAATTCTGAGAGGTTGCCTTTTACCGGGCAACCTTTTTTGAGTACCATAAAAAAGGTCGCCCATTTTTACCACTATAAGAAATAAGTTGCGTATATTTGTGCCAATAAAACGGAGAAATATATGAAGCAGTTTATTAAAATAGCGTTGGCTTCGACGTTAGGTGTTATTCTTGCGGTCACATTGCTAACAATTATAACAATAGTCTTTATAATCGGCACATTAGTTAGCGCTAATGCCGTGCCGAATGCAAGTTATACCCCCAAATCGGACGAAAGCATTTTCAAGATTTCATTAGCCGGAACCATAGATGATTCGGCGACAGAAAGTGCATTCGCTTTTTTGTTGAACGAAGAAGAAAAACTTTCGTTAAAGAACATACTGACTTCTATACAGAATGCAAAAGAGTTGGATATCATCAAGGGCATCTATTTGGATATGGGTGTATTGTCTACCGGAACGGCAAGTATTGACGCTATCCGCCGGGCATTGATTGATTTTAAGAAAAGCGGAAAATTCATTGTGGCGTATGCCGACAATTATACGCAAAGCGGTTATTACCTGGTTTCGGTGGCCGACGAAATCTACCTGAATCCGCAAGGCCTTCTGGGACTGACGGGTTTTGCTTCACAGACCCTGTTTTACAAAGGTCTTCTGCAAAAAGCCGGAATAGAAATGATGGTATTCAAGGTCGGAACCTATAAAGGCGCCGTAGAGCCTTTTATCGCCGATAAACTGAGCGATGCCAACCGTGAACAGATTACATCTTACATGAACGGGATATGGGATAATATAGTGAATGAAATTGCCGACAGCCGGAAGATTTCGACGGAAGAGGTAAATGCTTTTGCCGACAAGGGGTTGTTTTTTTCAGATCCTGCCAATGCCGTGAAATGCGGATTGATTGACGGGCTGAAATACCGGAGCGAAGTAGAAACGTTATTAATGGAACAGGCCGGACAAACCGGCCTGCACATAAAGACGTTAAATCCGGCGAAAATGAAAAAAATAAAGCAATCTGCCCGGAAATATCGGAACAAAATAGCGTTGATCTATGCGGAGGGTGAGATTACGCAGACTGCGGCCGCTGCTTACCAAAGGGATAACCGTATTACGGAAAAACTGGCGGATGAATTAAGAAAATTGAAGGATAATGAAAATGTGAAAGCCATAGTCATTCGTGTAAATTCGCCGGGTGGAAGCGCATATATATCCGAACAGATATGGAAACAGGTCATAGAACTGAAAAAAACAAAACCCGTTGTGGTTTCGATGGGAAATATTTCTGCCTCCGGCGGGTATTATATCTCATGCGCAGCCAGTAAAATTGTGGCCGAAGCCAATACGTTGACCGGCTCTATCGGCGTTTTCGGCATTTTCCCGAATACGACCGGATTGTTTGAAAAACTGGCATTAACTACCGATGTGGTGAAAACCAATAAATATGCGGATCTGGGCGACATTTCCCGTCCAATGACAGACGAGGAAAAAATGTTGATACAGGGATATGTCGAAAAATGTTATGATACGTTCCTGACGCGATGCGCCGATGGCCGGAATATGAGTAGAGAGGATGTTGACGCCATCGGACAAGGCCGTGTATGGACCGGTGAACAAGCGTTGGAAATAGGTTTGGTGGATGACTTGGGTGGCATTGACCGTGCCGTCGAAATTGCCGCCGAGCTGGCTGATATGTATAATTATGAATTGATTAATGTATCGACTCCCAAAGATTTTCTCAAAGATTTTCTGGAAAAACAACTGGAAGAAACCAAAGTGTCTATGGCCAAAGATGTCTTGGGAGAAGATTACGAATATTTCACGACATTACAACAAATAAGGACAATGTATGGCATTCAGGCCAGGATTCCATATGATTTAAAACCGTTATAAAGAAAGGAGCGCCGAATGGGGAGGAATATACAAAAAAAACGTTATCTGTTACTGCCGTTTTTAATTTTTTATGCAATTGGTGTACGGATACGTAATTTGCTTTTTGACTGTGGGCTGCTTTCTTCGCAGCAATATCCGATAGCTGTTATCTGTGTGGGCAATCTGACGGTTGGAGGGAGTGGGAAAACGCCGTTTGTCGAGTATCTGATCCGTTTGCTGGAAAAGAAATATCGCGTGGGAGTGTTGAGCCGGGGGTATAAGCGAAAAACGTCCGGATATGTACTGGCCGATGAGAAAAGTACCAGTGCGGAGATCGGCGACGAGTGTTGCCAGATAAAACATAAATACCCCCAAATCACTGTTGCCGTAGACGGGAACCGCCGCCGGGGAATCCATAACCTGATGGCATTGCCGGAAGATACGCGCCCGCAGGTCATCCTGTTGGACGATGCGTTTCAACACCGGTATGTGCAACCCTCGCTGTCCATATTAATTACAGAATATAATCATCTGTATTATAAAGACAAACTGCTGCCTGTAGGCCGGTTGCGCGAACCGATCGGTTCTGTTCGCCGGGCAAATATCGTGATCGTAAGTAAATGTGATCACCTATTGACCTCCATTGACAGCCGCATCATCCAAAATGAGATGAACCTGAAACCGCATCAACCGCCGTTTTTCTGCGGCATATCCTATCTGCCCTTCAAGGGCGTTTTCCCGGAAGCGCATAATCCGTATAAGTTGCCGGAGTTGCAGGAAGACGACCGGATTTTGCTGCTGACCGGAATCGCCACGCCGTCGCTTTTGATTGAGGAAATGAAGAAGCATACGAAATACATAAAAGTAATGTCTTTTGCCGATCATCACGCATTTAACAAGAAGGATGTCCAGAAAATCAAAACGGAACTGCAAAAAATAGAACCCGGAAACCGGTTGATTGTCTGTACGGAGAAAGATGCCGCCCGGATTCGTAACAACCCGCATTTTCCGGAGGAATGGAGAAAACTGATGTACTATGTACCCATAGAGATTGATTTTTTGTTCAACAAAAGTAAGTTATTGGACGAAATAATCTTGCGCCACATCGACACGATAGAAAACAGTAAAATTTTGCAACGATAAAATATGCCGCAAACAGAAATAACCGCATTGGGTGAATTTGGCTTAATTCGTCATCTGACAGAGCGTGTCACGCTGCACAATGCCGGCAGTCTGAAAGGAATAGGAGATGATGCGGCCGTGCTCGATTATAAAGATAAACGGGTATTGGTTACTACCGATTTATTGCTGGAAGGGATTCATTTCGACCTGATGTATGTGCCGTTCAAACATCTGGGCTATAAGGCGGCGGTCGTTAATTTTTCCGATATTTACGCGATGAACGGACATCCGAAGCAAATCACGGTTTCGCTGGGCTTGTCGAATCGTTTTTTTGTAGAGAATCTGGATGATTTGTATGATGGCATACTGCTGGCCTGCAATGTCTATGGTGTAGACCTGGTTGGCGGCGATACTTCTGCGTCGCGTACGGGACTTACCCTGAGCATTACTTGCATTGGAGAGGGAGAAAAGGATAAAATCACTTGTCGCGACGGAGCGAAAGAGACCGACCTGATCTGTGTCTCCGGCGATTTGGGCGCCGCTTATATGGGGCTGCAACTGCTGGAACGTGAGAAGCGTATTTTCGGTGGCGAAAAAGATTTTACGCCCGATTTTGCCGGAAAGGAATACCTGCTGGAACGTCAGCTCAAGCCCGAAGCCCGGAAAGATATTGTGGACATGCTGGCCAAAGCCGGCATCGTCCCGACGGCCATGATGGATATTTCCGACGGACTTTCGTCCGAACTGATTCATATCACCGGGCAAAGTCGGGTGGGATGCCGCATTTATGAAGACCGTATTCCGGTGGATTATCAAACTGCCCTGATGGCCGAACAGTTTAATATGAATTTAATAACAGCCGCCCTGAATGGCGGTGAAGACTACGAATTGCTGTTCACCGTGCCCTTAGCGTTGCATGATCAGGTGGAAGCCATGAAAGGAATCAAAGTCATCGGGTATATTACCAAGCCGGAATTGGGCAATTATCTTGTCGGACGAAACGGCGAAGAAATCCAACTCCAGGCACAGGGATGGAATGCACTGTCCGAAGAATAAAAACAAATATTCGCAACAGAAAGTCGTGAATTTACAAGTGCGAATCGTGGAATCGCACTTGTGAATCCTGGATTCACACTTGTGAATTGTGGATTCGCACTTGTGAATTGTGGATTCGCACTTGTGAATTGTGGATTCGCACTTGTGAATCGTGGATTTACTGCTGCAAATCGTAGATTTTATGAAAATCCTACGGCTTTTTGAACCAACTTGCTTATTGTGGATAAGCAGTTATTTCTTTATGAAATTCATCATTGAAAATATTTTATCGGTTTCATGGTGTCTTATTCTTTGTATTCTACATTGATACTGAACAATGATTTTTTGGAATTGATACTGTATCCTTCATTATTGTCGTTCCCATAATTGAAATCCAGTGTAAATTCCAAATGTTTGTCCGCAGACAATGCTTTTAATTTCGCACTTAAAGTATTGCGGTCATCATATTTTTTCGTAACCGGCGCTTCGATAATTTTGACAGAAAAACCAAGTCGCTGGAATAAAGTCAGCCAGTCATTGTAAGACAATTCCCATTTAAAACCAAATTTGTTTGTCCAAACAGCAGGCATATTCTTATAATACAGCATGAAAATATACTCATAAATATTATCACCATCGTGGTCCCAAAAAGTAATCGTTTCTACATCACAATGATGCTTAGGGCCATTTTCATATAATTTCGGCGTATGTCCCATTTTTTTCAAATCCTGTGTGGTAGTTTGGCCCAGAGTAATGCCATAAACAGGGAAAAATTGAGCGATACCGTCAGACGAAGTACTGTTGTCGCTAACGGTTGTGGTTCTGTCCGAAGAAGTATCTTGGGCACTATTACTATTGTTGAGTTCCTGATATTTCTCTATAAATTTTTTTTGCGCTTCCACCAGTTTTGACAGATTTTTGTAGAACACATATTTAAAATCTTCTACCGAACGGGTATATTGTTCTATATTAAACATAACAGCCTCCTCTGTACAATACAATTTTACAACTTCCTCATTTCTGTTTACATTATTGCATGCCAATAGAGAATAAGTTTCATCTAATTTATTCTCTCCCGTTAAAGAGTAGCCGGCTCTTCGGAAGATAATGAAAAAAGGTGATTCATAATAAACGTAAATCCAATGACTATCGCCTTCAGATTTGAATTTAATACCGCCGTTGTCAGTAGATGGCATAAAACCCTCTTCTTTCAAAAATGTCATAAACTCGGTTTGAAATTTCTTTTGCGCAGCAGTCAATTCGGTTTGCGTTTCTTGCGCATAAGTTCTGCAAAAACAGAAGCAAAGCATCATCAGAAGTAAAACTTTTTTATTCATAACTATTTTATTTTAAATGTGATACAATTTCTTTCCTTCAAAACATACAGGCTAATCCTATGCCATTCCCATTCAGGTTAATTTGAAAATGGGACGTGCTCTTTTCACGGTTGAATGTCCGTAAAGCTCTCCGTTTTCTCGAACCTCCGATAATTGTATTCGGAAGTCCTACCGCCACACAGGCCGTTCCCACAATCACACCAATAGTTCCCACCGTGCCTGCGGCATCATCGGCTACTCCGCTGTTGGAAAGGGCGGCAAGGCCTACGACTGCCAGAACGCCGCCTGATATTAAAAATACACGACCCATCTTGCATTGCTTGTTCGCGTTTCTATATTGCAGGTAAAGCGTTGGATTTTCTTTTTGCATACGGTCTACTATATTTCCTGTATTCCGGTCAGGCTGGGGCTTGGGATCAAGTACAGGATCAACCGGCGGGATGGCTTTCATTTGATTGTATAGCGGGATAAAATCCCTATGGGCGCTTGCCAATTCGCGTATAGCGGGATAAAATGCGTATTTGAAATCTTCTGCGGAGTGGGTATACTGTTCTATCTGAAGGATGGCCGATTGTTCGGTACAATACATTTTTACCGCTTTCCCGGATTTACTGATTTCATTGCCGACCAATATGGCGTAATGGCGTTCATACGCATCTTCGCCCTGCAAACTGAATCCGCCTCTACCCATAATGACAAAATAGGGCGATTCGCCCTGGATGAGAATCCAATGCTGGGGTATGCTGTCGTTGTTGAAATTGATACGATGCGCATTTTCACTCATAGAAAGAGTAAAGCCTTCTTCTTTCAAAAAGGTTGTCAACTCGTTTTGGAATTTTTTTTGTGCCTCGCTTAATTCGATTGACACGGCCGCTTCTTGCGCCCAAGCTCCGGCCAAAAAGCAGGAGCATACGATGATCAGAAAAAGTTTTTTTGTATTCATGACTTTATTATTTATTTGTTATACGATATAATTCTCTTTTCGCTTTGTCTACGCCAATGATTGTCAAAGTAGTGTTGCCCGGCATACCGGATTCTTTTTTATAGAGTTTGGCCAGTTCCTGCGCCCACTCTTTTTGTTTTTGAACGTTCGTGTCCGATATGTCGTATTTGGATATTTCCAGATAACGAATCGTAATATTACAGCTATTACGGCCTACTGCGATGGACAGGCCTTCTATTTCGTCACTGATTACATACGGACATTTGATTTGTCGCCAAAAGGTGATCCAGTCTTGCTTGGCAGGAGGATCAGGCTGGCTCCCGACAACGTCCCAGTCGTTGGTTTGGGGATTGTATTTTTGGGTCTGTAAAAGTTTATCCGACGCAGCATAATATTTACGATATTGGTAATTCCCCGCTTCATCGTAACTGACCGTGGATTTGTGATAACCGTTAAAATCAGCTGCCTTGTCAAGATCATTGAACTTCGCCCACTCAGTTTGTTTTCCTTGTTCGTTATATTTGGAACGTTCAATAGCCTGATCGTTTTTTCGCAAATTCCCGTCAGTGTCGTAATAGCGGCTTTCAATAGTATTACCTTGTTTGTCGTAAATATAGGTTCTCTTATAGTAGTTATATCCTTTGTTCACACAAGGTTTTTCGTTTTTGTCGTAATTCCTTATTTCGAGCAGTTCACTTCTTATATTATATTCGTAGCGTTGTATTGCCCAAGCATCTTTGGGGTGATTAATAAGATTTCCTTTGCCGTCGGCAAGAGCATAATAATTATTGTTGCCCCAGTGATCGTAGCCGTATATCCGTTCGGGAATTTGGCTTGACGGATTGGTCGGCTGTCCGTTTGCATCAAAATAAGTTTCTTTTATTATCCGACTCATCGCATCGTATTCGATTTTACGAACAGCATATTCATTCGTTCCGCTTACTAATTGCTGCGAGGTGTTATACGTGGCGTATTCCGTTATATTTCCTCTATTGTCGCGCTTAACCTTCATGGTGGAATAACCCTGTGGTGTATTGACAAACTCTCCGTTTAGACCATAAACGTTTGCTTCTGTTTCCTGATTTCTTTCATCGTATTTTGAAACAAGTTTATGATAACCATTTAGCAAGGTTTTATTTTCGTTAGCATCGAAATAGGTGCGCTCAATCAAATTATCGTGGTCATCATATTTTTTCCGTTCGATATATTCTCCTGCTACCAGACGCCCATTTGTATCGTAAGGATATTCTTCCGTTATATTTCCACGCCCATCTCTTTTATATTTTTTTCCGGCATAACCATCAGAGCGAACATAAACCAGGTTTTTATTTTTATCCAGATTTTTTATTTCCAGCAAATAGCCATGTTCTTTGTCGTACAGATATTCGCATTGGGCATACCCTAAATTGCCTGCCGTCGGATTGTCATTTTCGTCGAAAAATTCCCTTTTGGTTTCGTTGCCATTGTCATCGTATTCCAATTTCCAACTCGCAATTCTCTCCTTGCTCAATTTCAATGTTTGTCCGTCCGCATCGTAATACGCTATTTTGGTTGAATAGCCCTGCGTGTTGTATTCGTATTTTATGGTAATCACACCGTTTGAATTTTCAATCGGCTGATTATCCGTGCCAAAATTAGTTAATTGCGTTATTTTGTTTTTCTCATTATACACATACCTCACTCCTGCATATCCGGATGTCGTAATGCACAGCGAATCGTTGGTATCATAATAGAAAATAGAGGCTTGATTACCCAGCGAGTCGTATTCTGCAATACATTTTGCATATCCTTCCACTTCTACCGGTTGATTTTCGGCATCAAAATAGGACACCGTCAAAGGATTGCCTTTTGAATCCGTTATGATTGTATTAATTACACTGCCGTCAACATAAACAAAAGGCTGTCCGTTATCATCTACATAAGTTTGTTTCGTTACATGGCCGTATTCGTTGTATTCTCTCTTTATTCCAAAGAACCCTTTACTATATGCTATTTCCTTGTCCAATCCGAGATTATATGTCTCTATTTCCTGCCCCTGGTCGTTGTAAACGCATTTGGTGCCTGCACATTGATTTTTTTTAGGTAACATCAGACTACCGTCAGCCGCCTTGTGCCAGCCGTATGTTAGATTGCCGTAATTGTCATACTCCAGTTCATAAATAGCAATGCCATTTCTATCATCGTAAGCCGATAAGCCGTCGGGCGACAGATAGGTGCATTTTATCAAGTTATCCTTGTTGTCGTATTCAAACTTTTTAATTCCCAAACCCCAACTTGTTGCCGTAACGGAATCATTGTGCGCCAGATAATATTCGGTTTGCACACGTCCTTTTTTATCCCGCTCATAACGTTTGCCGTAAATATGCTCTTTGTCGCTTGCCGGTTCTCCGTCCCTGTTTTTATAATGAAGAGCACTTACAAAACCGTTTTTGTCAAACGCCAGGGCGAAACGAGAAGTTTTTCCTCTGTCAGCGCTTTCATTTTCCAATCGAGTATAGCCGGTTAAGTCTTTGGGCAGATATTTTTCCGTACCGTTATCGTATTGAAATATAAACATGTCGATTTTACCGTTTGTTTCGTGGTATGCCTTGCGAAATAAGGGCTTATCGTTGTGGTCTAAATATCGCACGTATGAAATATTGTCGCCTGAATAAACAAATTCGGCATTTATCGGTCGGTCGAAACGTTCCGATTCGCCGTCAAACACCACATAGCCTTTACTGTTGACAAGCGCCAAATGCCGCAATTTGCCTTTTTTATACTCAAACTTGTATGTTTTTGCCCTGTGCTTATGGTCCGCTTTCTCTATCCCCTGCGGTACGCCGTAAACTTCTACATAGTCATTGTAGTAGTAAGTTTTCAAGCGGTTGTAATCCCAAATCCACCAACCGCCGCCGATGAGTAATGCGATAAGTGCAACTAATCCGTATTTCACAACCGAAGGAATAAGAATAGGATCCGGATTTACCGCGTTTTTCCATGTTTTGCGGAAATCATTGCAATTTTGAAAGCGATTATCCCGCTCTTTTTCCGTAGCTTTATTAACAATCTTCTGCGCTTTATCGGAAACTCTGGGATAATACTCCTTCATGTTGGGCAACAGTTCGGTTACTACTTTGTTTTTGATGGCAAGTTCCGACAACGTTGTGGCATCGTAGGGCGCACGTCCGGTCAGCATTTGATGCAACAGGACGCCTAAGGAGTAAATATCCGAACGTTCATCGACATCCTCTCCCTGCACCTGCTCCGGACTCATGTAGGACGGGGTGCCTACGATCCATCCCTGTTCCTGTTCGTTGGATTCGGAAATAATCCGGGCAATACCGAAGTCCAGTATTTTAATGACGAATTTACCATCGTTATCGTTCGTAAGAATGATATTGGCCGGTTTTATATCACGATGTACCACGCCGCGCTTGTGAGCATAAGATACGGCGCTTAATATTTGGTCGAACATCTCATAGGCCCGTTCTTCTACGATCAGCCCGTTTTTCCGGGTGATGAACTCTTCGAGCGTAATGCCGTCTACATACTCCATGATGATAAAAACGCCCTCTTCATTTTCCTCAAAGTTGAGGAATTTTACGATATTTGGGTGGTCTAACGCCGAAAGTGTGTTAGCCTCCTGTTTAAACTTTTCGCGAATAACCGGACTGTCTGCCAATTCGTCGTTTAACGCTTTTATGGCGACTTTCTGATTAATATTTTTGTTGACGGCAAGATACACGCTACCCATCCCGCCCTTACCGATCAGGCTTTCTATCCGGTAATTTAAAATTTCCTTTCCTATCATGATAATTATTTTATATTAATTTGTTTGGTTTCAAGATTCGATTCCCGCCATTTTCAGGCACATAAAGCGATTATATTCAATACAAATGCGATTGTCCCGATAATTCCCGCAGCGTTTGCCCGATTGGGTGTTTTGTCTTTCCACGTAAAGTACATAATCCAACCGGCAAGGGGTATGATAAATGCCAAGATACCCCAGCCGACACCTAACTTGTCGTTTGTTGACGGATAATATTCCTGTTGCGGTATTTCGGGATAACCGCCTCTGTATGCCGTTTCAACTTCCTGTACACGATGACCGGAAGCAGGAAGCAAGGCATATACCCTATCCCAGGGTAAGGGTATTTTGTCGGCAAGCAGAATCGTGGAGCCGGGAGCGACAATAATCTTTCTGTTGCTGATGATTTGACCGCCGATGTTACTGCCGTTACTGCTTTTATCGTAATAAATATACTGACCGTTACTGACTGAAATTTCGGCGTGTACACGACTGATATTACCGCCGGACAAAATGATGTCGCACTGTGAACTTCGTCCTATTGTTATTGTTCTCATACTGATAAATTATGAATTAATTGCGAATTTCCATATAATCATTGAGACGGCAGACAGTATTGCGCCCATCAGCGCGGCTGATCTGTGCGATTGTTTGTATTTTGGCGCTTTTTTGCCGTCGGCAAATGTCACTTTGCTGTTATATATCAAAATGCCAAAAGCAAGTCCCAACAAACCGCCCAAAACCGCAAAGATGTAAATGGCGACCAACCAACCTGCTGCCGATTGCGGTTCGTAAACGGGCGGAGGCGGGGAAGGCGGAGATGTCCGTGAAGCGGGCGCAGGTGGTGCGGCATTTTGCTTTTTCTTGAATGCCTCTTCTATGGCTTCCCATTTCAATTCTATTTCGCCCGCCAAAAGAATCGTTGGCGGTTTCCAAGTATTGCCGGGCAATCCGTTCCAATAGGTAATATCAATTTGTCTGTTATGGACTTTTTCCCCATTTATTACCGTACCATTGGTGCTTCTGTCTGTAAAACGATAATAACTACGTCTTGTTACCGAAATTTTTGCAATATCCGCGTGATACCGGCTCACTTTAGGGTGTTGAACGACAATATCACAGTTTTGCTTACCAATGGAAATACTATTCTCGTGAAAATTATTTTCACTGACAGTTGTTTTGCTGCTGCTCAGTTCCAATTCAAACTCGCGGCACGACTGAAAGCGTTGAAGCATGTTTTTGTTCGTCGCTCTGTCGAGTATCCGTTGGATATTGTCCGAGATGTGCGGGTTATAGTGTTTGGCCGGCGGAAAATCGTTTGTGATAATGGTCATTCTGGTCGCATAGTCATTGGATTGTTTCTGAATGGCATGACGTCCGGTCAACATGTAAAACAATACACAACCCAGCGAATATATATCCGACCGACAGTCTATATTATAGCCTTCTGCCTGTTCGGGACTCATATACCCGTCCGTCCCTATGGTGATTTGTCCCACAGTAAGCCCGCTGTTGTTCACATCTTTGGCTATTCCGAAATCCAGCAGGCAAATATCCCCTTGGGGTCTGACCATAATATTACTGGGCTTGATGTCGCGATGCACATAGCCTTGTTGATGGGCATATCCTAATGCCGAAAGAATCTCACATAACATACGAATAACTTC
Organism: Tannerella sp.; assembly: GCA_031289275.1. Classification (GTDB taxonomy): domain Bacteria; phylum Bacteroidota; class Bacteroidia; order Bacteroidales; family Tannerellaceae; genus Tannerella. Next base: position 5,150 of record JAITPV010000001.1, on the reverse strand, counting down.
GTCTTCATGAGTAGCGCCATGCCTTTTTACGTACTGTTCAATCGTTTCGCCTTCGACATATTCCATGACCAAATAAAGGTTTCCCCGCTCTTCAAACGAACCATACATCCTGACAATGGATGGATGTTCTAATCGGTTCAATATCTCGACTTCCTGGTGGAAGCGGGCGCGCAGGTGACTGTCGGTAACATATTGGGCAAGCATCTCCTTAATGGCAACCAAATTACCTTTGGAGTCTGTTCCGAGGTACACCTGCCCCATACCGCCACATCCAATGGGTTCATCTTTTACATTATAAATTGAAATTCTCATACGAATATTTTTATTGTGTACTATCGCCGACAGATTCTTCTGCCTCCGGCTTCTCTGCCCCTGGCTTCTCTGCCCCTGGCTTCTTTGCCTCCGGCTTCTCTGCCTCCGGCTTCTCTTCCTCCGGCGGCTTTATTTTCAATATATTATTATCGCCACCGTTCTTGTTTCCAGCGGAACGAGCACCGGAAACGGACGGTTTTACCGGAATGGTTGCACGATACCACCTTTTCTCCGTCTCGCACATTATCACGATTTGTGTTCCTGTAAAATCCTTATCCTTCCAGTTAATTGTGATATAATTTCCGTCTATCTTTCTTATATCCAGATAGTCTTTATATTTATCTATCACTTTAGCTGTTGAACTGTATATCGAATCCTTGCTATCGGACAATATTTCGGCAATTTGTGATTGCTTTTTCTCAAAAAAAATCGGATTGGCCGTAATATTCAGAGTATCTTTCAATATAAAAGAATTTGTCATATTACTGTCCGTAATTTCCGAAAAACCCGTTTCCGTATTATCAGACTCTTCTCCCTTATCTCTATGAGCCATCCACCATTTTGTCCCAAACCAGGCTAAAACTCCTGCAACAAGGATTACCGCCAGGATACAGATTAATTTTTTCCAACGCTTTTCAGGCTTTGGTTTGTCGGATTCGGAAATATCGGATGTACCCAATGCAAACTCTACCAATTGTACCGTGATATTATCCACACCACCGGCTTCGTTAGCCAAACGAACAAGTTTTTCGGCGCGTTCCCGGATTTTTAATGAACGATTGCTTATCACGCGCTCAATGTGCGTATCGGTTACCATGCCCGTAAGTCCGTCCGAACAGAGCAGAAAACAGTTGCCGGCTTCCGGCTCAATAGGTTCGCTACACACCGTGGGCGGCTGCATCGTTTGCAATCCCAGCGCATTGGTTATTTCGTTCTTGCGGGGATGATGTTCGGCTTGTTCAGGGGTGATCTGTCCTTTATCTACCAGCATTTGCACAAACGAATGGTCTTTTGTCAATTGTTTTATCCGGCGATTGGCAATGACGTATATCCGGCTGTCGCCCACATGCCCATAATACACTTTACCGTCGGGGGAAGGCGTAATAATCAGCATCACACAAGTCGAACCCATACCGGCAAGCGCCGGCTGGGTTTGCGTACGATTCACGATAGCGTTGTTTGCCGCCATAATCGCATGATAGATGGCTTCACGAGGGTCGGTAATCACATTGTTCAGAAGGAAATCTTTGATGGCAAGGATCGCTGTTTCGGAGGCTTCCTTACCGCCGGCATGACCACCCATACCATCGCACACGACAACGATTCTTCCATTTGGCGCATCAAAAACAGCCGTGCTGTCTTCGTTGACTTTGCGTACTTTACCTACATCCGTACAACTGCCTATCAGGCAAAATTCATAATTTGAATCCATATTATTTTTGATCTGGTTGAGGGATTGCAATAAAAGTTAAGTTCGTTGAGCCGATGCGGATCACATCATACGTATTGAGTTCTCCTTCGTCGATTAAGACTTCATTGACATAGGTGCCGTTGCTTGATTGTTCGTCTTTGAACTTGAACTTTCTGTCCGCCGGCCGGTACAAAACAGAAAGGTGTTTACCGGATATTTGCGAGTCTCCCTGAACAGGGATGTTAACGGTTAAATCCCTTCCCACGAAGTTTTTTCCTTCGTAAATATTGAAAGATTGTCCGGTCGGCGTAGTATTGTATGTAACAAGAAATCCGACCAACTTTCTCCCTGACGGAGTTCCTGTCCCGTTGTCAGCCGGACGAATAACCGTGCCGCCTGCAACGCCTCCGCCGCCTCCGATGCCACCCATGGGTATGGTCGGATTGGTCGGCGAGCCTCCTACAAAGGTTCGTCCGTCCTGAATCATTTCGGTTCCGCCCGGCGCATCAAAATTTCTGACGGTTTTCCCGTCCACGTTTTCATTTACTACTGTTCCTGTTCCCGTTGAGGGACAGAACGGACAATTATCGCCATAAATGTTGGAATCGTAAATATGTCCTTTACTGCATGTCTTTTTTGCCATAATTTTTAATGTTTTATTTTATTAATCCTGTTGTATTGTTCGCTTTTATTTAAATTCATATTATTTCTCTTTCTGATTGAGGGATTGCAATAAAGATTAAGTTAATTGATCTGATGCTGATCACATCATGCGAATTGAGTTCCCCTTCGTCGGTTAAGACTCCATTGACATGGATACCGTTGGCTTTGAATTTGAACTCTCCCCACTCGCTACGAATAGAGAAATGTTCTTCTGATTTCATATATCCTATATATATATATCCGATGTAGCATTACACCCAACAGTGTTTTCACCCTCGTAAATATTGAAAACATCACCGGGAGAAATATTACTGGTTACAAGAAGCCCCACTAATTTTCTGTTTGTAGTTATTTTGCCAATTCTACATCCGTATTTGACTGCCATATTGTAAGCCTCGCGCATCGCTGCTTTATCATCACGCCTTACGCCGACGAGCCACCTTTCGTCAAAGACATACGAATCTCTTGCGTCGCCGTAGAAAGCGCCATCATCAACAGTGCTTCCTCTGCTGTTGTTTACTACTGTGTCTATCTCCGCCATTGAGGGACAGAACGGACAATTATCGCCATAAATGGCGGAATCGTAAATATGTCCTTTACTGCATGTCTTTTTTGCTATCATTTTTACTATTTTATTTTACTAATTCTACTGCATATTTTGCTTTGATTGCCATATTGTAACCCTGTGAAATACCAAAAAAACCGGCATTTACTACACCTATTAATTGTCCATATTCATTGAAAACAGGTGAACCGCTTGCACCATGTTCTATTGTGATATTATGTCCGAAAGCGTAATCGCCACGCATTTGGGTTATTTCACCACTTTGATTATTGGCTTCCAATCCTTGAGATGTCTTGCCGATTGTCACCCCTAGAGGAAAACCAATCGTGTATATTGAACGACCCTCTTTTATATCCTCATTATTAACCACAGTATTATTCAAATCAACAATATGTTCTACCCCCACAGGTAATGATTTGGAATTTGTTTGAATAATGGCCACGTCAATTTCGTCGTTGTCGGTCGTTTTTAGAAATACGCAGGGTATAATATCGCTTGCGTTATTCAGGTGTGTATCATTCAATACAATACCCAATGTCACCTGTTTTCCGTTAACTTGGACTTCGTTTACCAAAGGCAAGTACTCAATTTGGTGCGCACGCGATTGGCTTGCCATAAGTATCAAATATTCTTGAACCTTTTTTCGGATAAGTTCTATTTCCTGTTGCTTGTAAGCCCAGGGGACAGCCACGTGTTTGTTGGTTACAATTTTACCATCTTGTGAAACAAAAAAACCGGTTCCGCCGTAAGAATGCACTCTGTCCGGAACCAACTCATTGTTTTCGATAATAAAATTACCGAAATCATAGTTACCAGAACTGACGTGATAGTAATACTCTCCATAAATCATCACTACCGATTTTTTGTAGGTAGCATAAATCTTTTCCGGCGTCCATTTCGGATCATTTCCGATGAGCAATAGTATGATTACAACAGCCGCTGCCACTGCCGATAAAGCGGCAATAAGGACTGTTTTAACAGGTTTGGGTTTAGGTTTGGGCGGTAGCGGATTGATGCCCTGAAATACACCTTCCCATCGAAGCGGATATTTTTTGGCGATCAGTACGCTATCGCCGGGCTGGAGGGTATGCATATTTACTTTCTTGCCATTCACATACGTGCCGTTGGTGGAACCGCTATCCACAATCACTATATCGCCGTTTGCTTTCTTGATTAATTGCGCATGTGTGCTGCTGACGTCGTCATGACCAAGCACAATGTCTCCGACCTCTCGTCCGATTGTCTTTCGCTGCAGAATAGCCGATTCGTTTACACTGTTTGACGGTGAATAGGCTGGCCGCTTGGGGGCATTCAAGTATTTTATCCAATCGACGGTAATGATGTTCCCTACTTTTACAACATCATTGGCTGTGATTGACGTTTCAATAGTGATGCGGTGGCCATTAACATACGTACCATTCGTTGAATTAAGATCTTTCAATTTTACTTCCCCCGAATCATGGATGGTAATAATCGCATGATTGGATGATACTCTGACATCACTTATCACAATATCATTTGCGCTACTTTTTCCGATTCTTAATGTTCTCATATAATAGTTAATTTGTTTTTTATATATAATTTAATAATTGGCTACCATCGTTGCAACCGAGGTAGCTTTGTCTTTCAATTCATAATTGTTTTCTATCTTTGCCCTGTTAAATAAAAACGCCCCATATGGAAGCTTTAAAATTGAAACAGCAACAGTCGCCATTCGCGGCGCAAGAACTACCCCGCCGGCAAGAACGCGGCTGGGACGTAGAAGAAGATAACCATTCGGACGTACGCTACACGCTTGAAGAAGTGTGGGACGAGATGGGCTGCATAATGATTGACCACTACGGCGAGACAATGCGCCTGATGCTGAATGAGGAGCGGGCAAAAAGAGAATGGAAATTGTTGTAGTCTTTTGCTGCAAACCCTCTTCGATGTAATTCAGAATCTTGGCGGGAAGGATACCCCGTATCCCTCCGTTGTCAATACTTAAAACCGTTATCTTCTTTTTCATACACTATACAATTCAATGATTCAATAATTCAATAATTCAATAACTTTTCGTACTTTTGCGGCATACTTGAAAGGATTCATACAATGAATATATATAATGACATTATCAGAATCAATCCCGCCAAGCGCTTTGGTAAACCTTGTGTGCGGGAAACCCGTATCACGGTTTACGATGTGTTGGGATGGCTGTCG
>JAITPV010000246.1 GCA_031289275.1 Tannerella sp. | reverse complement strand
CATGTCTTCGCTTTCTTTGGCAAAATGATAACCGTCATAACGTTTCTTCATTTCGGCAAAAGTTTCGTCGCGGGTCAGACCTCTTTTGGCTGCCAGCGCTTGCAGTTCCGGCTCAAAATTCCGGATCAGTTCCGCTTCGGAAATACCACATACGGCAGCATATTCTTCATCCATACTAATATCCTGCAACTGATTCAGGTCGCTGAATATACTTACTTTCGAAAACTTTGTGACGCCTGTGAGGAAAACAAAACGCAGGGAGGCATCGGCGCTTTTCAGTACGCCGTAAAAACCTTTCAAAGCCTTGCGTATTTCTTCGTTGGCATTGGGGTCGTTCATTGTTTCAATCAGCGGTTTGTCGTATTCGTCGACTAAAACTACTACTTTGCGACCGCTTTGTTCGCAGGCGCGATGAATCAATTCTTCGAACCGGATAGCCGGATTATTATTTTCTTCTACCTTGCCCCATCTTTCCTCAAAACGCTTCAAATTGGCGTTAAGACTTTCATAAAGAGAGTTCGGATTCGTATAAATCCCAATATTCATGTCAATGTGAAAAACCGGATATTCAATCCAGTCTTTTTCCAGTCCGGCGATTGCCAGACCGTCGAACAGGTCTTTTTTCCCAAGGAAATAGGCCTTGAGCGTTGTGAGCAGAAGACTTTTGCCGAAACGGCGCGGGCGTCCCAAAAAATAAGGCAGATATTCTTTAGCCAGACGATAAACGTATGCGGTCTTATCCACATACACATAACCGTTTACACGCAACTTTTCAAAATCCTGTATCCCTATCGGTAATCTTCTTTCATTAACCATGACTTTAAACTTTTATAAAGCTCGTAGAGGAAAGGTATAAACTATTCTTCCACACCGTATACTTTGACAACTTCGATTTCAAAGGCCAATGTTGTATAGCCGGGCATCGTTCCGGAAGCCGTACTGCCATAGGACAGCTCGCTGGGTATCCATATTTCCCATTTGTCGCCTTCGACCATGTGTTGCAGGGCTACCTGCCAGCCTTCAATCACGGAACTGGCGCCGGACGTTTCGCTGTTGGCCGGGTTTACGGACACCGCAAGGGGCGTACTGGTATCACTGAGTCTTTGGTCAAATACGTCTCCGGCGGTAATTCCCTTTTCGGCGTCCGTAACGACATACCATCCCTTGTAATAGACCTGGACGTAGCTGGTGTAATAAATCGGCTTCGTACCTTCGCCTTTTTGGAGCGACTTGTAATAGATGCTTCCGCCGTTGCTGGGCGCCTTGATTTCGGTATATTCGGTATTATGGGCAAGGGCATTGAAGGCTTGCTCATTGGCGGTGCGCCAGGCGTCGTCGGTCGAGGCGTCGTCTTTGTTGCAGGCGGCCAGGAGGACTATACATATAATATACAGGAAAAGGTGTTGCGGCCTTGCAGGGTTGAATTGTTGAATCTTTTTCATATTGAATTTGTTTTATTGAAGTTGGCGCAGGAGTTGGCTCATGCTGACTTTTTCGGCGATGAGGCCGTGCAGTGCGTCGATAGGTATGCGTTCTTGCTGCATGGTGTCGCGGTAACGGATGGTGACGGCGTTGTCCGTGAGCGTATCGTGATCGACGGTGATGCAGTAGGGCGTGCCGATGGCGTCCTGTCGGCGGTAGCGTTTACCGATGGAGTCTTTTTCGTCGTACTGGCAACGGAAATCGAAGCGCAGGAGGTGCAGTATTTCGGCGGCCTTTTCGGGTAGTCCGTCTTTGCGCACCAGGGGCAGAACGGCCAGTTTGACCGGCGCCAGCACAGGGGGTAACTTCAGCAGTACGCGCGTTTCGCCGCCTTCGAGCGTCTCTTCGCAATACGTACCGGCCAGGATGCTGAGAAACATGCGGTCTACGCCTATCGAGGTCTCAATCACATAGGGCGTGTAGCTTTGGTTCTGCTCGGGATCGAAGTATTGTATTTTTTTTCCGGAGAATTTTTCGTGCTGGCTCAAGTCAAAGTCCGTACGGCTGTGTATGCCTTCTACTTCCTTAAATCCGAAGGGCATGAGAAATTCAATGTCGGTGGCGGCATTGGCATAGTGCGCCAGTTTGTCGTGGTCGTGATAACGGTATTTCCCGTCGCCGAGACCCAGGGTACGGTGCCATTTCATGCGGATGTCTTTCCATCGGGCGAACCAGTCGAGTTCTTCTCCGGGGCGAACGAAGAATTGCATTTCCATCTGCTCAAATTCGCGCATGCGGAAGATAAATTGCCTGGCGACGATTTCGTTGCGAAAGGCTTTGCCGATCTGTGCGATGCCGAAGGGTAGCTTCATGCGTCCGGTTTTCTGGACGTTGAGGAAGTTGACGAAGATGCCCTGGGCGGTTTCGGGGCGGAGGTAGACTTTGAGCGCTCCGTCGGCGGTAGAGCCTATTTCGGTGGCAAACATGAGGTTGAACTGGCGTACATCGGTCCAATTGCGCGTGCCGGAGAGGGGGCATACGATTTCACAGTCGAGGATGAGTTGGCGCAGTGCGTCGAGATCGCCGTCGTTCAGCGCCTTTGCAAAACGTGCGTGCACTTCGTTGCGGCGGGTCTGGTATTCGCCGACGCGGGGATTGGTGGCGCGGAACTGGGCTTCGTCGAAAGCTTCACCAAAGCGTTTGGCGGCCTTTTCGACTTCGCGGTTGATTTTTTCGTCTATCTTGGCCAAATGGTCTTCGATCAGCACATCGGCGCGATAGCGTTTCTTGCTGTCGCGGTTGTCGATCAGCGGGTCGTTGAATGCGTCCACATGCCCGGAGGCTTTCCAGATGGTGGGGTGCATGAAGATGGCGGAGTCGATGCCCACGATATTTTCGTTGAGCAGGGTCATGCTGTCCCACCAGTATTTTTTGATGTTATTTTTCAGTTCCACACCATTTTGACCGTAGTCGTAGACGGCGCCCAGCCCGTCGTAAATTTCAGAAGAGGGGAAGACAAATCCGTACTCTTTGCAATGCGATATTAGTTTTTTGAATACATCTTCTTGTGCCATAAGCTATTTTATATTTTGATGTGCGCAAAGTTAAGCCTTTTTTTATTAAGTTCAAACCTTCCGCGCTCAAAGATTCAAAAATTCCGGGATTTAATGATTCCAAGACTCAATGATTCAGTTCATAATTCATCATTGTTCATTCAGTTTACTGTCGATATACAGAATCTTTTTAGCTGCTTTTATTTTCTCAAGGCGCATGGCTTCGACGTCGCTCAGTACGACGGCCAGGTCGTAGGTGGCACGGATGATTTTCAGGTCGTTTTCGCTCAGGTAGAGCGAAAAGGGCGTGCCGCCGGTATATTCGACTTTGATGCGTGCGCGATCGGGCGCGTTGTATACGAGACGAATGGCTTCGATGCCGTTTTCGCCTTTATAGGTGACGACTTCGGAGGTATAGCCTTCGTCTTTGAAGCGGTAGTTCATGCCGCCGTCGTAAGGGATGGCGGCGGTTTCGGCATACGTGCCGTCGGGCAGACTGAGTTTCAGGCCGGTGTGGTTGAGCGGCCGGGCGCCGAAATAGATGCCGGCCAGATAGATTTCGCCTTTCTCGTCGACACCGCAACGAATGTAACTGCGTTCGAGGTTACGTTCGATGGTTTGCTGTTTCCATACGTAGCGGCCGACGTCTTCATAGAGAGAATCTTTTTCGAGAAGGAATCCTTTTTTGAGTTTTTCGGCTTCATCCAAGCGGATCGGGAGCAGGCTGTCGCAATAGGCGATGTTGCGTTCGCTTTCGCCCCGTTCGACTAAGCGCATCAGGGTCAATGCCTCTTTGAGCGCCTCCACCTCGCGTGGAAAATGAAGGCGGAGGGTGTCGATGGCATTTTTGGCGGCGACGAATTGTTGGTTTTCATAGAGCAGGCGTGCCTGTTCAAGCTGTTGCCGGGCCTCTTTGGTTTTCCCGCATCCGGCCGGCAGCAGGAAGATCAGGAGACAGAATGATATTTTTTTCATATGCTGTAACATTATATTTTCTATTTTCAAACCGGTCATTGTGATACGATTTTCGAGACAAAAATACAAAAAAACGATACGCGCCCTCCAATATTCGGAAAAAGTTTTTACCTTTGGCGGCGTTAAGAAAGGAAAGCTGCCGGAGTGGTCGATCGGGCCGCACTCGAAATGCGGTGTACGGGTAACTGTACCGGGGGTTCGAATCCCTCGCTTTCCGCCGGGTTTTAACCATTCACCATGACCTTGTCGGGCGTTTTGGAGAGGTGTTTGTTATGGCCTGCCAACGGTTCGGCATTGTCGTAACGGTCTTTTTCCGTTAGCGGTTTGCCGGGCGTCCCGGAAGTCGACCTATCTACGGGTTCTTCCGATCCCTTACACGCCGAAAAGCCAAGTAAGGCCATCCCACCGGCCAGTATCCGGTGAATGCCTTTAAGCATCGAACAATATAATTTTTTCAATAGCACGTTTGTTTTTTCTTACGAAGATATGATGCGAAGACAAGCCGGATTGCTGCATGATGGAACAGGAAAAATGAAACTGCCGGATATTTTGTATCTTTGCCGGCCTAAACATATAAACCTGTATCAAATGAAAGATTTTATCCGTGTGCTGAAGCGGTTCATTCCGCCGTATAAGAAATATGTAGTGTGGAATGTCCTGTTCAATATTTTCTCGGCCATTCTGAACTTAGTGTCGTATACGATGATTATGCCGATCCTGAACATCCTGTTCAAGGTGAAAGAGACGTCGTATGTGTTTATGGATTGGCATTTTGACCCGTCGGCGTGGGAATCGTGGCGCACATTGCCCGGCGTACTGGAAAACAACTTTTTCTGGTATGTGAGTCATCTGATTGTCGTGCACGGAGAGATGTATACCTTATTGATGTCCGGGGCGTGGCTTGTGGTTTTGACGCTACTGAAAGTGACGGTCATGTATCTGGCTTTGTACATGATGATCCCGATCCGGACGGGTGTAGTGCGCGACATACGGAACCGCATCAACCGGAAAATCACGGAACTTCCGCTGGGCTTCTTTACCGAAGAACGGAAGGGCGACATCATCGCACGCATTTCGGGCGATGTAAACGAGATTGAGACCTCGATCATGAGTTCGCTTGATATGCTGTTCAAGAACCCGATCCTGATCGGTATCTATTTGCTGGCCATGCTGATCATCAGCTGGCAACTAACGTTGTTTGTGCTGGTATTGCTTCCGGTGGCGGGCTATGCCATGGGGCAAGTGGGGAAAAAACTGAAGCGAAAATCGCTGCTCGGTCAGTCGCAGTGGGGGGCGCTGATGAGCCAGATAGAGGAGACGCTGAGTGGCTTGCGTATCATCAAGGCCTTTAATGCCGAAAAGAAGATACAGACGCGGTTTGAAAAGACGAACGATACGTACCGCCGCACGACCAACCGCATCTACGGCCGCCAGCAACTGGCGCATCCGATGAGTGAGTTTCTGGGGACATTGACGATTGTCATCATCCTGTGGTACGGCGGGATGCTGATCCTGGGCGACCATAGCCCGATCAATGCGTCGATGTTTATCTTTTACTTAGTGACTTTTTACAGCATCATCAATCCGGCCAAAGACTTGAGCAAGGCTGTCTACGCTATCCAGAAGGGACTGGCTTCGGTCGAGCGGGTGGATAAGATTCTGATGGCCGAAAGTCATATTCAGTCGCCGGCCAATCCTAAACCGGTCGTCCTGAACGAGGCCATCGAATACCGCGACGTCTGGTTTCGCTACCGTCAGGAATGGGTGCTGAAAGGGATCAACCTGCGTATCCCGAAAGGGAAGACGGTGGCGCTGGTGGGACAATCGGGGTCGGGAAAAAGTACGCTGGTGGATTTGCTGCCCCGCTTCTATGATGTCGAAAAAGGCAGCGTCGCGATCGACGGAGCAGACGTGCGGGAGGTTGCCCTGCACGACTTGCGTGCGTTGATGGGCAATGTGAATCAGGAAGCAATCCTGTTTAACGACACATTCTTCAACAACATCGCTTTCGGCGTAACACATGCCACCCTCGAACAGGTGCAAGAAGCGGCGCGGATAGCCAATGCGCACGATTTCATCATGGCCGGCGAGCAGGGATACGATACGAACATCGGCGACCGGGGCGGGAAACTCTCCGGCGGACAACGCCAACGGATCAGCATCGCACGGGCGATCTTGAAGAATCCGCCGATATTGATTCTCGACGAAGCGACGTCTTCGCTGGATACCGAGTCGGAACGCCTGGTGCAGGAGGCGCTCGAAAACCTGATGCGCAACCGCACGACGATTGTCATTGCACACCGCCTGTCTACCATCCGCAATGCCGACGAAATATGCGTCATGCACGAGGGCGAACTGGTGGAATGCGGTCAACACGACGAACTGATCCGGCTCAATGGCTATTACAAAAGACTGTGCGACATGCAACGGTTTTGAAAATTGAGAGTTGAGAATTGAGAATTATGGAGTGCATTTCCTTTTTATTTTTAGGATTAGGCGCATAGGTCGCTGTTAATTTAGAATAAAGAGCTACCTTTGTGGCATGGAAAGCAGAGATAAATATACAAGTGTGAACTCAATAAAGTTTAACAGGTATTTTCAG
>JAITPV010000165.1 GCA_031289275.1 Tannerella sp. | reverse complement strand
TAAATACAATAAATTGTTCTCTATAAGCAAGAAACACGACGTGCTAACCGCCGCCCTCCAACGGTCGTACCGTCAGCGGCCAATGGTCGTACCATTGAGGCTCAGCGGTACGACCGTTGGGGGTTGACGGTACGACTGTTGCGGGGCAACGGTATGACTGTTGCTGCGCATGTGATACGAACGACAAGAGATTGCGGGCGGAGGGCCGGGAGCCGTTCGCCTGTATGGGGATGCGTACCGGTACGGTGTACTGTGCACGCCATGTTTCAAAATCGGTTGTAGGGGGTATATGGAAACGGCTTGTCTTTCCCGTAATGAAAAAAAGACACGCCCGGCTTGTTTGTATGAAAAAAAGTCTATATCTTGACGCGCATGTGGATAAAAAACGCGGGTGCGCGCACGCGCTATATATTATATATGTAAGAGAGAGAGAGAGAGAGAGAGAGAGAGAGAGAGAGAGAGAGAGAGTAACAAAATATTCAGGACGAACAAATTATTAGGCGTAAAAAAACTTAATGTTTTTACGTCTTTCTTCGTTGCGGGTATGAACAGATTCTGATACATTCTTTCTTGTCTTTTTTTAGTCGGTAATGGCGGCAAAGATAGAATTATTTTTATATACGCAAATGATTCTGCGATTTTTTTTATCCAAAGGGGGGGATTTGTTATCAAAGCCGGAAAAACGGCACGCAGATGACGCAGATTTAATGGATTTACGCAGATGTTGTCCGAACCGTGATTGCATGATTGTAGTACTGTGTATGGTATTAACCGGTTTATCATTCTTGAACTTCTCGCATCTGGGTGCGTAATGTTTTTTCCGCCGCAATCCGGTGTTCCAGCACGTCTATATACAACTGCTGCATTTTGACATCCGGATTCTCCGGTTTCAAATGAACGGAAAAATGCTGATGTGCAAGCGTCGCCCAGTGCAGCGCCTGTGTCAACCGGCCGGCCAACTCCGCATACAAGGCCAGATTGGAGGCTAAACGCCCTTTCGCTTTCCATGAAACGGATGCTTCATAGAGGGATTCCCACAGTACCGCCGCCTGTTCCCATTTTTCCGCAGAAGCATAGGCCGTTGCTTCTTTCCAACGGGCATTCGAAGAGGCGTAATACCAACGGGTGTCCGCACTCCAGTAGGGAACGAAATTGACGTGCGACTCCGCGGCTACGTATGCAGCTACCTCGCGCAACACCTCCCGTGGATCCGGCAGGGCATACAGGTCTATGCCGAAGGCTTCTTCCGGATGCAACCGGGGAGAAACCGTATCCGACAAATAAACGGCGCCCAGGGGCCGCTCCCTGCCCGGCAAATAGGCGCGAAGCACGCCGGAGACTTCTACATCCATCCCTTCGGCGATGTTCGTGCCGTACACCTGCTGCATATTTTCCCGGATATGGAATGATAACCTGTCCAGCGAAACCACGGCATCGACATCGTGGTCTTCACAAAAACGGCTGACTTCGCCGCGTGTCAGTTCCGGATCGGAAAAAAAAGCCTGATCCGTCCGGAAACAGCCGTCATACAAACGGACATCCTCAAAATAAGGAGATTCGGCGATCTTCCGGCCTAATTCGCGGCAAAAGTCCATCGTGGCGCTGTCGGCTGCGATTCGGACACCGTCCGCCATTTTGCGGACGGTAGATTCGAACGGCACTTCCGGCTGAACGGCAGCATGGTTCACGATCAGGATTTTTTTTGTGTTGCCCGGAAATGTGACGCTTGCCGGGTTATACGTTTCAATCCCTACGTAACGCATGGGCGTGCACGACACAGCCAACAGCAAACACAAAAAAACATAAAGAGTTGTTCTGTTTTTATTAGCCATACAGTATAGCCACCTTTCATTATAAATCCGAAAGCGCCTTGAAATAGCCGATCGATTCGGCAATCCCCAGGAACGGGTCTTTCATGTCTTTCTCATATTCAAGGCTGCACATGCCGGTATAGTTCACCTTGCGCAAGACGTTGATAAAGGCAGGGAAGTCGATTTTTCCCCGTCCGATCTCAATGCCTGTGCCCGCCTTGGAAGCCTCCGTCACATCTTTGATATGAATGTCGAATACACGGGTATGGTATTTTTTCATATCTGCTACCGGATCGCACCCGTTGCGCAGATCATGGCCGATGTCAAGACACATGCCGATCCGTTTATCCAGGTCTTTCGTATGCTCCCACGCATCCGTGGCATCGGGATAGGTTTTAATGTCAGGCCCGTGCAGGTGGATGGCATAATGAAAATCGTACGCTTTCACTTGCTTGTCCACATAGGGCAACAGTTCGTACTCAGGCACGCCGACAATCAGTTTCACGCCCACCCGTTGGGCATAGGCGAAGGCCTGGTCTGCTTCTTCTTTGTTTTTCATATAGATCGGGCCGACGGCATAGCCGGTCACTTTATGGGCGGCGCATTTCTCATGAAAGGCTTTGATCTGTTCATCCGTACTGTCAAACGGCAAATGAAAGTTTTTGATACAGAGATAGTGTACATCCAATCGTTCCAGGGTTTTCAACGTGGTATCCAGGTCGAAATTGACGAAGGTAAAACCTGCCATTCCCAAATGGAACGGATTGACGGCTTTAGGCGGTTTTGGTTTCACGGGGTCGTTTATCTCAGACTGCCGTGCGTTTGCGACAAACGGAACCAGGCCTAACATACAGGCTCCTGCCACACTTTGCTTAAAAAAAGTTCTTCTGTCTTGCATAATTTAAAGATTTCTTATTAATTGATTTCGCCCTTCTTGCAGGGTTTTGATTTTACTTTCCGCATCGGCTTGTTTCCGGCGTTCGTTTTCTACGATTTCCGGCCGGGCGTTCGCCACAAATTTTTCATTGCCCAATTTCTTCATCACCGAAACCAGGAAGCCTTCCAGATAGTTGATCTCCGCTTCCGTACGGGCAATCTCTTCGTGTACATTTATTATATGTCCTAACGGAACGGCGTATTCGGTTGTCCCTACCAAAAACGAGACGGCGCCCGCAGATTTTTCCGCTACCGGACGAATCTCCGAGAGACAAGCCATTTTGACAATCACGGCGTCGAAGCGGCTATCATGCGTGTTGCCAATCACTTCCAACACGAGCGCGTCCTTATTCGGCAGGTTTTTCTGCAAACGCACCGTGCGGATATTTCCTATTACTTCCTTCACTCGTTCAAAGGCTTGCAGACAGGCGTCGGTTGCTGCGTTGCGGGGAGCGCTCGGAGAAGGCGCCGGCGCAACCATCACCGATTCGCCGACGGCGCGGGGCATTAAGGCCTGCCATAATTCTTCGGTGATAAACGGCATAAACGGATGCAATAACCGCAACAGCGCATCAAAAAAACGGAGCGACGCCTGATACGTCCGTGCATCCATCGGCTGTTCATAACCGGGTTTTACCAGTTCCAGATACCATGCGGCAAATTCATCCCAAAAGAGTTTGTATACCGCCATCATCGCCTCACTCAGGCGGTATTTTTCAAAGGAATCGTCCATGTCGGCAAGGACGCTGTCCAAGCGTCCCTGAAACCATTGTATCGCAATGGCTGCCGCTTCGGGCTGCGGCAGACGGTCGTCGACCGTCCAGCCTTTCACCAAACGGAAGGCGTTCCATATCTTGTTGTTAAAGTGGCGTCCCTGTTCACAGAGCGATTCGTCAAACGGCAAATCATTACCTGCCGGCGAGGCAAGCAACATTCCCATGCGGACGCCGTCTGCGCCGTATTTGTTCATCAATTCGACGGGATCGGGAGAGTTGCCTAACGATTTGGACATTTTGCGTCCCAGTTTGTCGCGTACAATTCCCGTAAAATATACGTTGCGGAAGCAGGGTTGTTCGCGATATTCGTATCCGGACATGATCATGCGCGCTACCCAAAAAAAGATGATCTCCGGGGCAGTCACCAAGTCATTGGTCGGATAATAATATTCAATCTCCCTGTTATGCGGTTCATTAATTCCATTAAAGACCGAAATCGGCCATAACCAGGAAGAAAACCACGTATCCAGACAGTCTTCATCCTGCCGCAGATCGGATAACTGCAAATGCGGATTCCCCGTTTTTTCACATGCCAGCGCCAGGGCTTCGTCTGCTGTTCGGGCAACGACCCATCCCCCTTCCGGCAAATACCAGGCGGGAATCCGGTGTCCCCACCACAACTGGCGCGAAATGCACCAAGCCTTGATGTTTTCCATCCAGTGACGGTAGGTGTTCCTGAATTTGGCCGGGAAGAAACGGATCGTATCGTCCATGACGGCGTCTAATGCCGGGCGTGCCAGGTGTTCCATTTTCAGGAACCACTGCATGGATAACTTCGGCTCAACAGGGACATGCGTCCTCTCGGAAAAGCCGACTTTATTTTCATAGGCTTCCACTTTTTCCATCAGACCGGCCTTCGTCAAGTCGGCTTCAATTTCTTCACGGACTTCGAACCGGTCTTTCCCTTCATATTGCAGGCCGTATTTATTTAATGTACCGTCGTCGTTGAAAATATCAATGGAAGGCAGGTTGTATTTTTCACCCAGCATATAGTCGTTGACGTCGTGCGCCGGGGTGATCTTCAGACAACCGGTACCAAATTCAATGTCTACATATTCGTCTTCAATGATCGGGATTTCCCTGCCGGCAATGGGCACAATCACTTTTTTGCCTTTCAAATGCGCATTTTTCGGATCTGCGGGATGAATACAAACGGCGGTATCGCCCAGAATTGTTTCCGGACGTGTGGTAGCCACAACGGCATACCCGTCTTCGCCGACAATTTGATACCTGAGATAATACAGTTTCCCCTGTTGCTCCCTGTAAATAACTTCTTCGTCCGAAAGGGCGGTCTTTAGGGCAGGATCCCAATTTACCATCCGGACGCCCCGATATATTAACCCCTTATTGTATAAATCTACAAACACGTTGATTACGCTCTCCGAGCGTATTTCATCCATAGTGAAACTGGTGCGTGCCCAATCGCAGGAGGCGCCCAGTTTTTTCAACTGCTCCAGAATAATTCCGCCATGCTTGTGCGTCCATTCCCAGGCATGTTTCAGGAACTGATCCCGTGTGAGATCGTTTTTTTTAATTCCTTCCAGGGCTAATTTGGCCACTACTTTCGCCTCGGTAGCAATCGAGGCATGATCCGTACCCGGCACCCAACAGGCATTTTTTCCCAACATCCGCGCACGGCGAATCAAAATATCCTGAATAGTGTTATTCAACATGTGTCCCATGTGCAGTACCCCTGTCACATTCGGAGGTGGAATAACAATCGTATATGGTTCACGATCATCCGGCTCGGAATGGAAAAAGTTGTTTTCCAACCAATATTGATACCATTTTCCTTCTACTGAAGAGGGGTCATATTTACTTGCAATCTCCATTATTTTTATACTTATGATGGTGCAAATGTAAGAATTTTAATTGAGAATGTAGTTTTGTTCGTATCTTTGCCGTCGATTTAAAAACAAGCAGTACACTATGCAAAAAAAATTAGTCATCGTAGAATCCCCTGCCAAGGCAAAAACCATTGAGAAATTTTTGGGGAAAGACTATGCGGTCATGTCAAGTTACGGACATATCCGCGACTTGAAAACGAAAGAATTTAGCGTGGATGTTGAAAACGGCTATGCCCCCCAGTATGTCATCCCGGCAGATAAACGGAAATTAGTATCCGAGTTGAAAAAAGCGTCCAAGGATGCCCAAACGGTATTGCTCGCGTCTGATGAAGACCGCGAAGGAGAAGCCATTGCATGGCATCTGTCGGAAGTATTGGAACTCCAGTCAAAAGACACACAGCGAATTGTGTTTCATGAAATCACTAAAAACGCGATTCTGCACGCCTTAGAGACGCCTCGCAGCATTGACATTAACCTGGTAAATGCACAACAGGCACGGCGGGTATTGGACAGGATTGTCGGTTTTGAAGTCTCGCCGATTCTCTGGCGGAAAGTCAAACCGGCTTTATCGGCCGGTCGCGTGCAATCCGTCGCGGTTCGCCTGATCGTGGAACGCGAACGGGAGATACAGCAATTTGTCGCGGAGGCAGCTTACCGGGTCACGGCCACCTTCCTCCTGCCGGATGGTAAAACGTTGCTGAAGACGGAGCTGAACCGGCGCCTCAAAGATCTGGCGGAAGTAAAAAAATTCCTTTCGTCCTGCCGGGCAGTTGATTTTGTAATTGACGACATCACGACCAAACCCGTTAAGAAATCGCCTGCGCCTCCGTTTACGACGTCGACCCTGCAACAGGAGGCCGCCCGCAAATTAGGGTTTTCCGTTTCGCAGACCATGATCGTCGCCCAGCGACTTTATGAATCGGGATATATCACGTACATGCGTACCGACTCCGTCAACCTGAGTGATCTGGCTTTAGGCACAGCCAAGGAGGCCATCACGCAGACGTATGGGGCGAACTATTACCGGTTCCGGAAGTTCCAGACGAAAAGCAAAGGCGCTCAAGAGGCGCATGAGGCCATCCGTCCAACGGAAATGCACCATCCTTCCGTCAGTGGCAACGTACAGGAAAAGAAACTGTACGACCTGATCTATAAACGAACCATCGCCTGCCAGATGGCGGATGCGGAACTGGAACGAACCACCATCTCTATCGGTATCGGGCAAAAGAAAGAAAAATTCACGGCCACCGGCGAAGTTCTGCAATTCGACGGATTCCTGCACGTATACATGGAAAGCTACGACGATGATGCGGAAAAAGAACAGGAAAACGGACTTTTGCCGCCGGTCAGACTTAACGACCGGTTGAGCATGGAGGACATAATCGCTACCGAACGTTTTACGCAACGTCCGCCACGCTACACGGAAGCCAGTCTGGTGCGCCGTATGGAAGAACTGGGCATCGGCCGGCCCTCTACGTATGCACCGACTATTCAAACCATACAAAACCGGGAGTATGTCATACGGGGTGACAAACCGGGAGAAGAACGCGCCTACACCACGGTCACGCTGAAGGGCGAAGCAATTACTTCCGAAGAAAAGAAAGAAATGGTCGGTGTAGACCGGAACAAGTTATTGCCTACCGATACCGGCGTCGTGGTCAATGATTTTTTGATGGAATATTTTCCGGATGTGCTGGATTATCATTTTACGGCCAATGTCGAGAAAGAGTTTGACGCCATTGCCGAAGGACAATTAACCTGGACAAAGGCGCTGGATGATTTTTACAAGTTTTTCCATCCGATTGTGGAAGCGACGTCATCCGTCAAGACGGAACACAAAGTGGGTGAACGTCAGGTGGGCATCGACCCCCAAAGCGGCGAACCCGTTTATGTCAAAATCGGCAGGTATGGCCCTATCGCCCAGATCGGACAGTCTAATCAGGACGACAAAACGGCGGCGAAACCTCGTTTCGCCTCTCTGCTGAAAGGACAATCCATCGAAACCATTACGCTGGAAGAGACTCTGAAACTGTTTGCCCTTCCGCGCGTCATCGGCGAGTTTGAGGGTGAGGAAATGGTAGCCGGCATCGGCCGTTTTGGCCCGTATGTGCGGCATAATGGGAAATTCATCTCTATTCCGAAATCTATCAACCCGCTTACCATCACGGAAGAAGAATCGCTTCAACTGATCGAAGAAAAACGAAACAAGGAAGCGCAACGCTGCATCAAACAGTTTAAAGAAGAACCCGAAATGGAAATCCTGAACGGTCGCTTCGGCGCGTATCTCTCTTTTCAGAAAGTCAATTACCGCATTCCGAAAGGCGTCGACCCGGCCACATTAACGCTGGAAGAGTGTAAGAAAATCGTTGAAAATACCGCCGTAAAAACCGTCAAAAAACGAACGCGAAAAAAAGTATGAATTATGAATGGGGTAACGAGACACGCACCAAAGAAGGGCGAAGTCTTTTCCCATTCCAATGGCGATAGATACAGGATTTTTTATCCTGTATCTATTTCGTTACTACGATTTTTATTCCTAATTTTGCTGCAAAATACCGTAGTGGAATGGCAAAAAAGAAAGAAACAACGGCCAAGGTCAAAGCGCCGTCGGTTTTTATGAATCCTCTGACCGACTTCGGTTTCAAGAAGATATTCGGAGACAAGGAGTTGATGATAAACTTCCTGAACGACATGATCCCCGGCGCACGGATAAAGGAGATACA
>JAITPV010000078.1 GCA_031289275.1 Tannerella sp. | reverse complement strand
CTTGTGGGTATCTTCCCGCAGGTGGAAACACAAATGGAAATCGTCTATCTTCGGAAAGAACTCGTAGCCCAGTATGTTAACGGATATAATGTTAGGCAGCTCGTTATAATCCTTCCCGGCTTCGAGGCTTCTTGAAAAATCCCGGCTCCAGTAGAACAGGCTCCGCTTATCCATATTGCCGGGATTGCGCACCTGCACTTCCACGTTCACATGCGTTCCGTCATCCGTCAGCGCCCTTACATCCAGGACGCTGCTCTTGTCACCGATGATCTCGGCTGGGAATGAGGTGTAGCTAACAATCTCAAGCGATTGGAGATGATCCTTGCCGGTTCTTTTCAACACTGCGTTCAGGAAGGCCAGGAGTTGATCCTCGTCCCCCTTCTCACCCATGAATTTCAAGAACAGGAAGTCATTAAGCGGGTTCAGCCGTTCCGTCATTTTTTCGTTCGTCATTTTTCCGGTTTTAATTATCAAGCACAAATATACGTGTTTTATCAGTGACTGACGCAAAGATCGTTGCAAAATAAAAAAAAAGAGGCTGCTCTATTCAAGACAGCCTCTTTTTGTCCGTGTTTATTTCAGAATCCACATTACTTCGTTCACATCGTCACCCTTGGGATATTGGCGATTGATCGCTTCTTCCAAGTTCGTCAGATTGGTTGTCCGTTCCTTTTGCGGATACAAATAACGCACCGGTAAACGGTCGGTCATTGTATTCATATTGGTTGACGGATCAATCGGGAGCGCAGGGTAACCTGTCCGGCGATAGTCTAAATACTGATCGGTCAGAAACTGCATGAAACTGGCGATGTATTTTTGTTCCACGATCTTCAGCAAATCCGATTCAAAATTGCCTGTCAGTTGCAATGACGGATGGTTGAGATGGTCGGCAATGTAAGTGTCGGTCATTTCGCGTCCGTGGTAGAAATCGGGATTGTTCAGCAAGGCGGTAGCATCGCGCGTAAATTTCATTCCCGCTTCGATACCTTTCTTGTAGTATTCTTCCGCTGTTTTTCCCGGCAACCAACCGCGCAACGCGCCTTCGGCAAGGATGAAACACTGTTGCGTATAGCCCAAGCGCGACCAAGGCTCGCCTACCGGGTCTTTGTACCGGAGGTTCATTCCGGACGCTTTTCCTTCGGCAGCAATCGGGGTCAGATCGGCATATTGCAAGGTGGGGTCAGCGCCTACGTAAGCCTCCCAATCACTTTCCGAGCGACCATTCGTTTCTGTTTCGTATTTGGCCGGTTCGGCATAATAAAACAGGCGGTAATCGTCGTACTTCTTCATCATATCAATAAAAAAGTCGGACAATAATTGATATTCCAGATAGAAACCATTCTGAACATACCAGGGTGACCACATTCCCGATGCGTTTTTAAACGTCAGTTTTAGATTGCCGTCGTTCGATTCAAGTAGAGGTCTTGAAGCTACTTCGGCAAACTTGGCTTTGATATTCAAATCGGTGTCGGATTCTTTTTTGGAAAGGTTGATCAGTACCCTCAATTCTGCCAGATTCACAACCCGTTTCCACTTATCTACATCTCCGTTCAAATCCGTGAAATCGCCTCCAACAGGTATTGTCGCCTTGTTGAAATGGTTATAAGCCGCATCCTGTTCGGCAAGGATTTGTCGCATCACTTCCTTTTGCGTATCGTACTTCGGAGCCAGCAGCCCTGTTTCACCCAGCAAGGCTTCACTGTAAGGTATATCGCCCACATAAGCGGATAACTGGAACAGACGAAACGTTTTGACAAACAAGCCCACTCCCATATAGGGATCGTAAGATGCCTCATCGGTATATCCTATCATTTTTTCAATGTTGGACAAGCCCGGATACACGTCAAACGCTTTTTCGCCAATCCGGTTGTATTGAATATCTTTCATATTCTCTACCCATGACATGTATTTGGTGAGCAAGTGTTCCATACCCATATCACCTCGCTGGTCGCCCTGTTTCACAAAACTCAGCATATTCGTGACAATCATGGATGGAGGCACTTGAGTGGTTGCATTCGGATTGTCGTTCAGTTCATCAAAATTGCCTGTACACGAGGCGTTAAACATAACTGCTGCAAGCAGCAACAGCTGTAAATATTTCTTTATACTCATGATTTTCATTTTTTAAAATTCGACTTTTACATTAAAACCAACTAAGCGTTCGGATGGAGAGGGCAAGACGCTTTCCAGATTATCATAAAACGCATCCGGGTCTTCGTACTTGAATTCTTTCGCCCAAAGAAATACATTTTGCGCCACGAAAGATACTTGCAAGAGTGACAGTTTCAATTTTCCGGAAATGGCCTTCGGCAAAGTATAACCCAGCGATATTTCTCTCAGTTTGAAAAATGTCATATCTTGCATAGTCACGGCCTTTCTGCCCTGATACGATCTGATATATTGTTCATAACCGACAACTACATCATTCGGAGCAAATACACGTGTATCACTTTCTATCCTGCCGCTTGCATCAAATTTCACTTCTCCGGAAATGACTTTTACGCCGGGAGCAATAAATGTCCGGTTTCCATTTACGACCTCTTCATAGCGATATGCGTTATCACTGTCCGGATGAGTTCCATTACCCCACATACGGTCTGAAACTTCGTTAAATCCCATTCCTCCGACGCGACCGTCGAAAGAAACGAGGAGGTTTATGTTTTTGTATCTGAAGTCATTCAAAAAGCCCCACGTCCAATCCGGCTCCTTGTTGAATACCGTATTGTAATTACTTGCTACCGGCATACCGTTTTGCAGTATGAGTTCTCCTGTTTCCGGATGATACATCCAGTCGTCTCGCCAAGAGGTATTCGCCGGATTTCCTACCGCCACTCGATAGTCTTTGGAAGAATAGGTTTCGTCCAATTTATGGTATGAATAATGGGCATTCGACCAGTTGACGGTAGATGTCCAAAGGAAATCTTTCGTGCGAACCACATCGCCCGACAGCGTAATTTCCAGACCTTTTCGTATGAACTCTTCGTCCGTGTTCACCAACGCACGACCAAAGCCGGAGGCATCGCTGAGTGCGGCATAACTTTGATTGTTGTAGTACAGTTTTTGGAAATAGGCGAGGTCGAACCTCAAGCGGTTATCCAGGAAGTTAACCGCCGTACCGACTTCCCAACCTTCCGTTGTCCTTGGCTTGAGGCCTCCCGGACGAATATCCGTCGAATAAGACGCGCCCTTGATATTGTTCCATACATTCGTATTAATGCTATAAGACTGGTTAATCTCATAAATACCGGTCGGAAGTTTGGTTTGCGTCCACGACCCTCTCAGTTTCCAGAAACTTAACCAGTCGATTTTCGGCAAGAACTCAGTCAGTACAGCACTTCCGGCTACCGACGGGTAGAAATACGAACGCTCGGAAGCATCCAGCGTGGAAGTCCAGTCGTTACGTCCGGTAACGTCCAGGAACAACGCGCTTTTCCATGACAGTCCCACCTTACCGAATGCCGCGTTGCGCTGTTGCTGCCAAGCGCCGCTCTCGGCAAGCACCGGGCCATTGGAAGCCAGCAAAGAATAAAATTCCGGAACAGATAACTGACCGCTATCGGCGACCCTTGCTTTTAGACTTGTATAATGATTGTAATAAAGGGATGCGCCGACAAAGCCGTCTATACGGAAATCCGCAATGGTTTTATCCGCCATCAACATACCTTCGAGGTTCACACTGTAGCCATTGGAATTACTGATCCGGTAATCGCCGCCCGTAATATCTGCGCGTTTTTTATAGGCTTGCGGTTTCTTTTCTTCATCATTGAGGCTATATTGATCCGAACCGATGCGAGCCGTCGCTTTCAACCAGTCCGTAATATCGTAGCTTGAATTGACTTGCGCGTTGTAGCGGCCTTCGTCGCGAGATATGGTCCATTCGTTCTGTATAAACCAGGGGTTGTTGTAATACGAATTGGAGAAATTCTGTTTGACGCCTTCCTGCCCCTTCTGCCAATAATCCTTGTACTCCATAATATCCCAATCGGCGCCCATCCAAACGATCATCGAATAAATGGGAGAAGACTGACTCCAGCCGTTATTGAGTGTTTGGGGAACGACACGCTTCGTATAGTTCACCGAAGCGTCCAAGGCGAACTTGCCGATATTCAGATTCCCCGCCACATTCAGATTGAAACGATTGGCCGTCGTATTGGGATAATAGCCCTTCTGATGAATATGGTTCATGGAAGTACGAAAACTGCCCTGTTTTCCCGTATAGGTAACACTGACGTTATTGTTCGTCGTAAAGGAAGGCTCCATGAAATTCCTGAAGTTGTTCTTTCCCTTCGACACTAACGGCTGATCATATACCTCATAGGTATAAGGGTCGTATTGCGGCGCCGTCCGCCCGATGTCCAACTTGTCGCCCCATACATAGTCGTCCACATTGTATATGCCGCCCTGACCGGCGCTGTACGACGTCTGATGTTCGGGGATAGCCAGAAAGCCTGCGTTGAACATTTCGTTGGAATTGACCGATACGTTCACACCTTCCTGTTGAGCGCCACGCTTGGTTGTCACCATGATCGCGCCGCTGCTTCCCCGGCTGCCGTACAGAGCGGAAGCCGTTGAACCCTTCAATACGGTAATGGTTTCGATATCATCTGCGGCAATGTCGCGAAGACCGGTGTTACTGACCGGGAATCCATCCACCACCAGCAGTGCGCCCTCTCCACGCAACATGAGTGTATTGGCATGACTGTCATCCTGAAATTCGGCGGAATTATACACCGTAAGTCCCGCTATCCTGCCGGTCAGCGAGGTAGCAATCTCAACGCCTTTCACAGCGGTAAGCGCATCCCCTTTGACGGTTTGCACGGAATAGCCCAGCGCTTTCTCCTCGCGTTTGATACCCAGGGCGGTCACGACCACTTCCTCCAGCGCCTGACGGTCTTCCAGCAGGGTGATTTGCAGATTCGTCCGATTCCCCGTGGCGATCTCTTGCGTGATGTATCCGATATAGGAAATCCGCAACACCGCGCCTTCATCCACCTCCAGAACGAAATCTCCGTTCACGTCGGAGATATTTCCGTCCGTCGTGCCCTTCACCACCACATTCGCCCCGATAATCGGTTCGCCGTTGATGTCGGACACTTTTCCCCGGATGGGCTTCTTCGCGGCCTGCTGATGTATAGCCGCATTTTCCACTTGCGCCGTAGTCTTCGCCCGGTAGAAAATAACCTGGCGATCAATAATCTCATAATTTACGGCGCTTCCCTTCAATACCTGATTCAGAATCTCCTGAATGGTGTACTTGCGACCGTCGACACGAACCTTTCGGTTCAGATCCACGGCATTGTCGTTGTAGAAAAAGATAAATTCGCTTTTATCTTCAATTTCCGTAAACAACTCCAGTAGCGTTTTATTTCCCTTTGTCAGGCTTATCTCCGTTTCCTGGGCATACGTCGACTCCGTAGTCGCCCAGCAACTGATTACCATCACTGAGAAAAACAATGCTAACTTCATCTTTCGTAAAATTTTCCGCAATCCGGCCTGCGAATTACGTTCGGTTAAAATTAATCTCATACTTTTGTTCTTTTAGATTGAAAAAATAATTTGTGAATACTTTTTTTGATCGAAATCCGGCCGGAAAGTAGTTCCCGTACTTTCCGGCGTTTTTTGTTTGGGGGAAAAACACATTTGTCTTCCCGGATTTACTGTTGTAAATTGTGGATTTACTGCTGTAAATCGTGGATTTACTGCTGTAAACCGTGGATTTACTGCTGTGAACCGTAGATTTACTGCTGTAAACCGTGGATTTACTGCTGTGAATTGTGGATTTATTGCTGTAAACCGTGGACTTACTGCTGTAAATCGTGGATTTATTGCTGTAAACCGTGGATTTACTGCTGTAAACCGTGGATTTACTGCTGTGAACCGTAGATTTACTGCTGTAAACCGTGGATTTACTGCTGTGAATTGTGGATTTACTACGGAGTTTATTTTCATCGCAGAATCGGCTTTAAGGTTTGACATGAAGGCTTATCTCTCCCTCCCGGATCACGTATTCGATCGGCGCCGTAATGGCTATGATCCGGAAAGTTTCTCCTATATCTTCCTTCAGATCGAGTTTCCCGCTGACGGAAGTATGATCTATGGCGGATGCGTCGTAAGCGATCCGGACATTGTAGTACCGTTCCACTTTCTTCAGGACGGCGCTCAGCTTCTCGTTCCTGAACGACAGAAATCCGTATTTCCAGCAGATGTAATCAACGACATCCACCTGCTCTACGCCGGCGGTATCCGTATTCCTTTCCAGCACATACTTCTGGTTGGGCAGGATGGTGCGCGTCGTATTTTCACTGCTTCCCTTGATGGAAACGGAGCCGGTGACAAGCACGACCGACTGGTTTTCGTCATTCCGGTAGGCCGACACATTGAAGGATGTTCCGAGCACATGGATTTCCAGCAGGTCGGTTTTCACGATAAACGGAACCGGTTCGTTCCGGGCGACATCCAGAAAGACTTCGCCCTCTACATATATTTCACGTTTGTTTTTGGCGAAGACGGAAGGATACATCACCCGGCTGCCGGAATTAACCCATATCTTCGTACCGTCGCTCATGAGGATGCTCGTCGTCTTTCCATAGGGGACGAACAGCCGGTTGAGGTCGCTTTCGGGTTTGTTCGCCGGCTTGTTTCCTATCGCTTCGGAATTGACGCTCATCCGTCCTTCGGCATCGTGACTGAGTTCCACGTTGGTTTCGCTGACTTCGATTTTTTCCTGATCGTGTCGCAGGATCACAATGTTTCCGGACGTGAGGTTATCGAGCGCCGCAGAATCCGTGAAGAACGACCGGTAGTCGGCGGCGGGATCGGGACGGTTCATTTTCAGGTCGTAAAACCAGAGGCCGACGGCAAGCAGGATGCAACCGGCGGCGGCATAACGAAGGATGGTTTTCAGGCGAGCGACCTTCCGTTTTCTGCCGGCAGCGGCATCTATCTTTTGCCACAGCGCCTCTTTCGCCTCCGCCGACAAATCTTCCTCCACGACCCGTATCCCCTGAAGGATAGTTTTCAGTTCACCAATGGCCTCTTCTTTTTCCGAATCTTCCTGCATCATGTTATTCCAGTACACATCAAGTTCATGGGTAGGATACAACAGCCACCGGAAAAAGACAGGGTCTTCCAGCAGCCTGCGATATAATTGTTTTCTTTGACAAAAATCCATGATATGATGACTTTTTATTTGTATAATTTATATAGAAGACGAATCCGGATCCCCCTTTGTACTCACATCAGAGAAAATTAAGAATTAAGAAGTAAGAATTAAGAGTTATGATTAGAATTGAGAATTGAGAATTGAGAATTGAGAATGAATAGGAATTAGGAATTAAGAATTAAGAGTGATGATTACATTAATCACTGCGAACACGGGGGCACGGCGGCACGGACGGTGGAAATCCGCTCCACCTCGTCATTGCGGGCTTGACCCGCAATCGCCCATACAACCGACAGACTTGGTACATTGAGAAAAGGCCTCAAACCCAACACGACGACGAATATCGGCAATCATCTCATTCTCAATTCTCAATTCTCAATTCTCAATTCTAATGTAATCATAACTCTTAACTCTTACTTCTTAACTCTTAATTTTAATACAAGAGAGACAGAAACGTGTTCAAGTCCATTGTAGAACGGATTTTTTCAATAGCGCGGTGAATCAGGTTGCGGGCGGACTGGTAGTTGATACCCAGCAGTTGCGAGATTTCTTCGTAAGACATTTCCGCCTGATAACGCAGGTAAATCGCTTCTTTCTGTCGCTCGGACAACAGCGCGATCACCTGTTCGAACCGTTCCCTTATTTCCTCGTCGGCTTCGGTATCATCATCGCGTTCAAGCACAAATTCTACGTGGAAGGGCAGTTCCTGCGGCGGGAGGTAGACGAACCGCTCCCGGTGCCGGAGCGCGTCGATAAGAATGTTTTTCAGCATCTTGAAAAGGTAGAACAAGGCATGTTCTATTTCCGGCAACTCCGTTCGATGCCGATACAATTTAAGGAAGAGGTCCTGGATGCAGTCCTTGACAAGTTCGTCGTCGTCGGTAAACTTCATACCATAGCGATACAGCCGGTCGGACGTCGACTTGAACAGCGTGGAAAAGGCCTCCTTGTCCCCGTTTCTGAACTGATTCCATATGACTGTTTCGTTTTCTGACATATGCCGGAACATTTACGTATAAAAACATAAATCTGCGCTTCGAGCAAGCGTTCATTCTGTCTTCAATACTTCATTCATTTCATGCACAAGAGAACAAAAAGAGCCACGCTGCAATTTGCAATGTGGCTCTTTGTCTTTTTGAGTGATTCGCCATGTAATCACACTCTTTTTTCTTTGATACGGGCTTTCTTTCCGGTCAGTTTGCGCAGATAGTACAATTTGGCTCTGCGTACTTTTCCGACTTTGTTCAGGGCAATACTTTCGATAAAGGGAGATTCGATAGGGAAAATCCGCTCTACACCGACATTTTCGGACATCTTACGAACCGTAAAACGTTTTTTGTCTCCCTGTCCCGAAATCCGGATCACGACGCCCCGGTACTGTTGAATACGTTCTTTGTTACCCTCGGTGATGCGATAAGATACCGTTACCGTGTCGCCGCTTTTAAATGAAGGAAGCACTTTTTTAGTGGCAAATGCTTCTTCTGCAATTTTGATTAAATCCATTGTTTGATAGCTTTTTTAATTATTATACCTTGTTGATTTCAGAAACGCAATATACCGGGTCTCATTTTATTTCCCGGCAGAGATTACGTAAAGCGGATGCAAAAGTATGAAATATTTATTTGATAACCAAAATACGCGCCTTTATTTTTTACTTCACCGGCTGTTTTAACCGGTACTACTTCTTTTCAATAAATGCAAAATCACTACATGTAGCGATTGCCGCAACGTCGGAATAGTCGTTATTTTGCAGGCAAATTTTAACAGGAAAAAGAATGAGAAAAGTTATATTATCGGCGCTGTGTGCGATGGGAGGAAGTTCTGCCCTGTTTGCCCAGTTGCCGGTGGACAATACGCCGGATACGGTACGGTTTTATGCGTTGGATGAAGTCGTAGTCGTGTCTTCTACCAAAGAAACCAATTCACTCAAAGGCCTGCCGGCGGCCGTGTCGTTAATCACTCCTTCGCAGATGGAAGGTATGAAAATCATCTCCGTGAAAGACCTGAGCGCGACGATCCCGAATTTTTTTATCCCGGATTACGGTTCGCGAATGACGGTGCCCGTTTATGTGCGTGGAGTGGGAGAGCGCAGTACCGGCCAAACGATCGGCCTGTATGTCGACAACATGCCTTATTTGGACAAATCGGCTTTCGACTTCGACTTTGCCGGCATCCAGCGGATCGAAGTATTGCGCGGGCCGCAAGGCACACTGTTCGGACGGAATGCGATGGGCGGAATTATTCATATTTTCACGCATTCTCCGTTGGATTACGAACAGACGCAGGCCTCGCTGACCGGGGGTAATAACGGATTGTTCCGTGCGAATCTGTCGGTCTCAAAAAAAATCCGCCCCCATGCCGGGCTGTCCATCAGCGGTTATTATGACCGGAACGACGGCTATTTCACCAATCAATATACGGGAAAAAAAGAAGATGCGATACAGTCTGCTGGCGGCCGCGCACGGTTGGACCGGCAGATAACCGACCATTGGAAGGCGCAGTTCATGGCAAATTATGACTACACGAAACAAGGTGCGTTTCCTTACGGAAGCTATTCGGACGGAAAGGTCGGCGCACCGGATTATAACGATCCCGGCCATTATGAACGGAAGGTGGCCGGCGGGAATTTCAACCTCCTGTATGCCGACGACCGTATCCTGTTCAATGCCACGACAGCCGGTCAATATTTAGACGACGACATGCACATGGATTTGGATTACACCCCGCAATCACGCTTCACCATTCACCAGGAACAGTTGCTGCGCACATATACGGAAGAAGTGACGATCAAGTCCAACACACGCAACAACTACCAATGGTCGTTCGGGGCGTATGGATTCATAAACGATCTGACGACAAAGGCGCTGACCACGATGGGGCACGACGGCATCCGCGAGATCATGCAGCCGGTGTTTGATCAGATACATGAATCGAATCCCCGCGCACCGATCATGACGGTCAAGGACGACGCCATCCCCATTCCCGGTCGCTTCCATACGCCCGGCCGCGGGGTCGCCCTGTTCCACCAATCCACCTGTAACAACTTGTTGGCGATAGATGGTTTGTCTGCCACGGCCGGCATCCGCCTGGATTACGAAAAGGTGAAACTGGATTATGATACGCAGGTCGGGATGAACCTGGACGTGCAGATGAGCAACCGTCCGGCCGTACCCATGTATGTCGACACGACGTTGCTGGGCGTCGAATGGATTTCGTTCACGAAGATTTTGCCGAAAGTGGCGGTGAAATATGAATGGACGGAACGGGATTATGTCTATTTCTCTGCCGCAAACGGATACAAGGCCGGGGGCTATAACATCCAGATGTTCGCCGACCTGGTGCAACAGGCTTTGCAGGCAAATTACGCGCCGAACGCCACTCCCCTGAACGTTCGCGATGCCGTGTCGTATCGCCCGGAATACAGTTGGAACTATGAACTGGGCTATAAAGGCGAATGGATACGAAACCGGTTGCAGGGAGAAATAGCGGTATTCTATGTCGATGTGCGGGATATACTGTTGACGCAGTTCGTAAACAGCGGGCAGGGACGGATGTTGAGCAATGAAGGCCGGGTGGCGAGTATGGGAGCCGAAGCAAGTTTGTCTGCCCGCCTGTCCGATGCGTTCGGCATGACGGCCAACTATGGCTATACGCACGCCACGTTCGCCGATAATGACGACAACGCCGAATATGCGGGAAAATACGTGCCTTACGCACCGCAACATACGTTGTCGGCAGGCGTGACATACCGCAAGTCGTTTCGCGACCGGTGGATCGACCGGATCGGTTTGCATGCCCAGTACCACGCGGCGGGCAGGATTTACTGGACAGCGGAGAACGATCTGTACCAGAAATTTTACGGCTTGCTGAACCTGAAAGCCGAAGCAACGAAAGGCATCTGGGGGCTGTCCGTATGGACGAAAAATACGTTGAATACGGACTATGCGGCGTTCTATTTCGAGTCGATGGGGCAGTCGCTGGCGCAGAAAGGCCGGCCTTTCCAGGCGGGCATAGACCTGAGCGTGCGGTTTTAACATGTTTCTATTTGATATATTCGCGGAAATGACTACCTTGCCGCCCAAATAATAAAAGATGTGTATCATGGAAAAAATGAATAGACGCAAATTTATCCGGACGGGAGCAGCCGGACTGGCAGGGACTGTCATTGGATCGGGCATTGTAAACATGAGTTTCACATTGCCGTCCGCAAGTACCATCGTAGACCGCGTTAAACTGGGTAATTCCGGTTTGACGGTTTCCCGTATCGCGATGGGCACCGGTTCGATCGGCTCCAATAAAAGTTCAAACCAAACCCGGCTGGGGATGGAAAAATTCGTAAAGCTGGCGCACCATGCCTACGAAAGAGGCATACGGTTTTATGACATGGCCGATGGATACGGTTCACAGCCCTTTGTGGGCGAGGCGATCACAAGTCTGCCCCGTGAAAACCTCACGTTGCTTACGAAAATGTGGACGCACGAAAACGGCTCGGACAAGATTCTGCCTGTTGAAAAGGAACTCGATCGTTACAGAAAAGAAGCAAAGACCGACTATTTCGACATTCTCTTGATGCATTGTATGATGCAGGGCGATTGGCATGAGACGCGCACGTATTATATGGATGCCTTTTCAAAAGCCAAACAAGACGGTATTGTGAAAGCCGTAGGTGTGTCGTGCCACAATATAGACGCCCTTGCCGAAGCAGCCGTTAATCCGTGGGTAGATGTGATTCTGGCGCGTCTGAATCCGTTCGGCACCAATATGGACGGAACGCCCGAAGCCGTCAATGAAATTCTCGGCAAAGCCCTGAAGAACGGGAAGGGTGTTATTGCCATGAAAATTTTTGGTGAAGGCAAGCATGTGACGGAAGAAGAACGTTTGCGTTCCATCCGGTTCGCTCTTACGGAAGGAAATATCCATTGCATGACACTTGGCCTGGAGTCGGAAGCCCAGATGGACGATGCGATAGAAAAGGCTATGAAAATCGTCAAAGGCTAAAAAATAAGGTAAAGGCTGTCAGTCCGAACGAAAAAGGCTGACAGCCTTTTTTTAAGGTATCCGCAAAATAAAATCGGACATGGCCGCATAACACTCCTGCCTGTCTTCGTCATCCTGCCGGTAAAGCCCGCAGTGACTGCCTGAATTGAGTAGCCTCGTCCCCTCAATATGCGAGAAGATTTTCCGGGCTTCTTTGATCACCTTGTCGCCGGGAAACAAATAATCCGATTGCTCCGCCACGATATATACAGGCGCATTGAATTTATGAAGTTCTTTCTTTTTGAAATTTTTTACGGGCGTCTTTTCCATTTTGGCATGGAGAGAAAGCAGACGAACCGTTTCCGTCAACTCTTCCTCCGGAAACGGCAGAATGGGCGCCAAAGCCTTTTTTACAAGTTCATCCGTTATTTCGGTTTCTTTTTTGATTGTCAATGGCACGAGATCCGCCATTTGAGAGGCCGAAATACTCACGAAGCCCGAAGGCATCACAAGCAACAATTTTTCGATGCGTAACATGGATATAACACACAACTGTAACGCGATATTGGCGCCAAACGAATAGCCCAGCACGGTCGCTTCGGAAAGCCCCAACCCATCCATCACCTGGCACGCCCATTCTCCATATTCATTTTTAGACGGAGAAAGCCGGTTTTCTGCACTGAAGCCGGTGTATCCCACCGGATCAGGCACAAGCAACTGTATCCGGGTCAAATCCAATCCTTGCGTAAAAGGACGAATCACCTGCGGATTAATCGCATGATTTCCGTAAAAAACCAACACCGGCTTTCCTTCGGGATGACCGTAACAGAGCATGTGCGTATCACCGAAACGGGTTTCCACCATCCGTTCCGCCATCGGCGCCTGCATCGTTACCATATGCTTGCGGTATAAATTATGGAGTATATGCCGGCCTTCGGTCGACTTGTATACCTCCGATTCGTACATCTGCATCGTGTTATACTTTAGGAAGCTTCCACGGCGAACGATAATCGGCTTTGATCAGTTCGTTGGCTTGGCTGTCGTCAAAAGTCCCGGTTTGGTTATCCCAGCGAAGGGCTTTCCCCAGACGGCAGGAAATATTGGTCATATGGCTCAGGGTGGCGATTTCCGCGCCGGCGGCAATATCGCAATTCGGCAGTTTGCGGGTTTTGACACAGTCCAGCATGTTGCCCACATGGAGAAACAAGCCCTTGCCTTCGCCCTTTTTCCACGCTACGGCTTCCATGCGCGGGGTAGCTTCTTTCCGTTCGGTATCGCAGGGATAACAATAGGGAAACTGCCGGCCGTTGTTGTTCGGTTCGGGACGGACTTCCCATCCTTCCCGGGTGAGTAGCAAGGTGCCGTTTTCGCCGAAGAAAGCAAGTCCTTCCCGGCGGTCGAACAGTCCGGCGCCAATCCCGCAGGCATGATCCCACGTGATGTTAAAACCGGGATACCGGTAGGTCGCCATCAGAGTATCGGGCGTTTCCATGGCATCGTCCGGATAGGCATACTTGCCGCCCGCTCCATATACATACGACGGCAGACCGACATTCATTCCTTTCAGGGCGTAATCGAGCAGGTGTACCCCCCAATCGGCCGTTAAGCCGCCGGCATAATCCCAGAAAAAGCGGAAATTGTAGTGGAAACGGTTCTGATTGAATGTCCGTTTGGGAGTGGGGCCAAGCCACATCTCGTAATCGACGCCGGCCGGCGGAGCGGAATCGGGCACGACCGGGAGCGTCCATTTACTGGTTTGATACGCCCATACTTTTACGGTACGAATGACTCCCAGTTTGCCGCTTTGCACGTAGGCGGCCGCTTCGTCCCAATGCGGATCGCTGCGCTGCCACTGGCCGACCTGCACAATCCGGTTGTATTTGCGTGCCGCTTTTACCATCAGGTTACATTCCTCAATGGTGTTGGCAAGCGGCTTTTCCACGTACACGTCTTTGCCTGCCTCGCAAGCGGCCACCACAGGCAGACAATGCCAATGGTCGGGGGTGCCGACGATCACGATGTCCACCTCCTTGTTGTCGATCACCCTGCGCCAGTCCTTGACCAGTTGCGGCGGCTTTTTCCCGCTCTTCTTTTCCACATCGGCCGCCCGTTTATGCAGCCATTCGTCGTCGATGTCACAAAGGGACACACATTCCACTTCGGGATATTGCAAAAACGTCGCCAGATTGCTCCAACCCTGGTTGCGACAACCGATCAACGCCACTTTGATTTTATTACCGGGCGCTGTTTGTCCGAATACGTCGGACAATCCGCCCGGAACGAAGGAGCTTACTCCGATAGCTGCAGCTCCGGTTACTGTTTTCCTCAGAAAATTCCGTCTTTCCATCTATAATTTCTGTTTAATTTAGTTTGAATTTAGTTTGAACGGCTTCAAAAGTAGAGAATATTTTCGAAATATAAAAACAATCCGGGTCGGAAGTGCTGAATCATCACGGTTATTTCCTTGAAAAACGCAGTGTAGAGCGCTGTTTCATGCAGATTAAACGAAAATAAAAAAACAAAGAGTTGCAACCCCCTGTCAAGAACGGCGGTGAACTGTGATTTCAATATGATTTGAATGATTGATATTTGACACCGTAGAATGACCTATTGGTAAAATGCATGATATGCAGTCTTCGCCATATCCATACTCGTAATGTAATCGTATTACTTCTTCAAAATACTGTTCTCGTTTCTTTGTCTGTAAATGCATAATTAACTCTTTTGTGAGGCAACTTTTTCTATCGAAAGACACTTTTCACACACCCTCGTATCAAACCGGACAGTTTAGTTGTACCAAACTGTCCAGTTTGATTTTCTAAACCGGACAGTTTGAATTTCTAAACTGGACAGTTTGAATTTCTAAACCGGACAGTTTGAATTTTTAAACTGGACAGTTTGAATTTTTAAACTGTACGGATTCCTTCGGGTTGTGATGTGGGCGGGTATTTCTTCTTCCTTCAGCCCCCAATCGCTGCGCTTCATTGGGGGTTATTCATATTGAACACTCCGTGTTCCGGCGTGTTGGGATTTGCTTATACTCTTTTTGATCTGCGTAAATCTGCGTTTAAATCTGCGTCATCTGCATGCAATGATGTTATTGCGTAAGTGATACGCGCAGGCTGATGCCATAGTTTGAATTGGAGGTGGGGTATGAAGCGCTTGATACGAGCGGGCGGTTGACTTGCAGGTCATAAAACGCCCTTAACGTGACGGCTTTGCTGAATGCGTAATCGGCAGATAACTGTATGCTACGGATGGATGCGCCTTGCGTCATCTGGGCGGACAGGTCTTCTATCTTACGAATCAACGACTGGTTCGTGCGTTGGGAGAAATCCAGACGTACGGTCAGGTCGTTGCTGAAGTCTCCCTTCTTTTTCATCTTGAGCACCTTGTTGAAGTCGGCGTATTTATATCCCAAACTCAGCGTGAGGTCGTTGGACAGGGTTTCAATGACCTGATAGGATGTTATGTTCAGGTTGAGGTTTCGCGCCTTCTGCAGTTTGGCTCCCACGGTGACGTTATTGATCAGGGTTGCATCCACGCCGAAGAGCGGGCTAAAACTTTCGGTTATGCTGACGGTCGATATTTCATAGGCCGACGACGGGGTCGGATTGCCGGTGAATACGTCGCGTATATAACCGATGTCGTCTCCGGCGCCGACCCAGTTGAGGTAGGATTGATAGGCGCCGACGGCATATGTGCAGCGATATTGATGGTTCAACACCACGGATTTGAAGTGTTGCTTGATCAGCGGATACCGAATCAGTCCGTCGTACGAAATCCGCCAGTTGGGCAGCGCCCCGGTGATGGCCGGAAAGGCGGTTAATCCGGTTTTGCCGGCGTCCTTGCCGGTATAGGCGGCGATGAATGCCGGTATCAATACGTCGGATGAATTAGGCCGGACTTGTCCCCGGGAGGGATCATAGGGCTTTCCGGCCAGGGCGCTTTCCTGCATGAAGCCATGTTCGGGATAGGACGAACCGGCATAGTTGCTTTCTATGCGTGCGGCGATCACATCCCGGTTTGCAACAAATTGATCGAAGGTTTTGGAGCGGTAGCCGTTTTTTGCATTGCCTACGCTTGAGAACATGCCGCCAAAGGCGATGGTGGTCATGGTAAACGTACCTCCGTAAGTCGTCGGCATACCTGTATACATATATTGTATCTCGGTGTCGCGCGAATCAACCCAGCGGGCATCCAGGTCGATCTTTATGCCGGTGAAGGGTTCCAGGTTGGCCGTAGCGGAAAATGTTTTCGACTTGTTGATCATGGCCGGCTGGATGTTTTGTTCGTTAATGACCATCCATTGGTTATTGACGGCGTCGACGACATAGCTTTCGTTCACGTCACCCAGCGCGAATCCCCATCCGGGCGCCGTTCCGAAAGGCGTACGGGCCTGTCCCGTCCAGTCGCCGATAAGGGGCTGGAAACCGGGCAGCATCATTCCGTCGGTGAGTGCATACTGGAGGTTGACCCGTCGTACCGACATCAGGAAACGGGTGGTGTATTCGGCGGCTTTCGTGAAGAAATTTTCTGCCGGCGGCGGGCCGGGATACACGGTCAGTTTCACGGGAATAGAATCCCGGTTCAGGATACGGATACGCGCATAATCAAGCACTTTGAAGCGGATGCGGTAGGAGCTGCTGTCCGAAGCGCGGCGGGCGGAGACATGGACTTTTTTGTTTAACAGCTTGTGTGAAACAATGACCCCGCTGTCGGGACTTAATGTGATCGTTTCTTCGTACCGGGCCTTTTGTTTCGGCGTTTTGTCGCGTGGTTGCCGGTTGTTTTCCGTCCCTGTCCCAACGGCATTGAACTTCTGGTTGATTCGTTTGAGATACTTGCTTTTATTGTATAGCGTTTGCAGGGTCAGTCCGCCCTGGAAATTCAACTGTCGCTGGTTTTTGATGGTGTTGCCGAGTTCGACGTCCTCGTCGATGAAAGAACCGCGTTCCCAGTTATACATGGCAGTATAGGAGACCGTGCTGTTCGTCCAGTCCAGGAAGGGGACATACTGGAGCGGCAGGGTGTAGGTGGCGTTGAGCGTCTGATCATAAGCCAGCGGCGTGCCCAATTCGGCGATACTTTGCAGTACGGAGTCTTTCCAAACCTTGTATTGATCCGGATTCAGCTTCTTGTTCACCTGCCCGTAGGGTTCTTCGATCCGGGCTTTCGTGCCGGACATGAGTTCCATCGTCAGGTTGCTCAGGGGATTCCACCGTACATTGAATGCGCGATCCCAGTAAAATGCCTGGCTGACGGATGGCACCATATTGTTGGCGCCCGTATTCAGGTTGTTCAGGTCGCGCAGTTGTAATTCGTAATAGTTGCGCAACATGGCGGTCTGGAAACTGATGCTGGAGGGCAGGTAATAGAGTGAAAACTGCTTGATGTAGCGTGTCGAAGGGCCGGTTTTCTCTATTCCGGCAAAGGGGGAAAACGGCTTTATGAACGGCGAATACGTGTAGGCAAGATTTCCCTGGTAATTTTTGGTCGTTTCGTATTCCGTTTCCGGATTGGTGCGTTTGTTTTCGTTGAAGGCGTATCCAAGTGAAAAGTTCGCCGGATCGTAGGGCATCGGATTCTTGCTTTTTACATCCACCCGGATATTGTTTAAGGCCACGCTTTTGGAGGAAACCACATCTTGCGAGAAGCCTTTGATCGAATCTTTTTCCGCTTTGGTAGTAACAATGTCCAACGCATCTTTCAACAGGATGTCCTGGTCTAACGGATTGTATTTCGGCGCTGTTGTCTCGCGCGAATAGGCATAATAAAGGGGCAGGCTGATCCGGGCTTTTTCGGGAAAGAATTTGCCCAGCTGGACGGAGGTCGTCACGGTGTATTGCGTGTAATCATCCATGCTGCGTTCGCTGATGGATTGATCCAACCCTCCGAAGCCGGCGGTTTCGATGCGTCCGCTGGCGTTCATGGTTCCCAGATCGGACAGGGCAACGTTCAGATTGCCGTTGGCCGCCCACCCGCCGTCTTCGTCAAAATCGGTCATCCGGAGTTCGTTCACCCACACTTCGCCGCTTTTCATGCTTCTGGAGTTATTCCGTATCCCGACCATAATGGTTTTTACTTCGGCCAAACTGGGATTACCGACGACGCTTATTTTGTTGCGGGTGTTTTCCGGATCGTATTCCGAAAAGACGGTATAGTAGGTTACGCCGGCGTCTCCATCGCGTTTCGCCCGGTTTCGTTTTTGTTTCAAGCCGGTAAGCATGTCCATGTTGAAATTGATCATGTTACCCTCCGGCCAGACGACTTCCCTGTCGGCCGTGCTATTGTCGCTGTATGTGCCGGGAGGCGTCAGGGTCAACGGCACTTCGTACTCGTAGTAGTTGTTTTTGTAGTCCGAGCCTAAGCGCAGAAAGACGGACAGTTCGTCGTTTTCCAATCCGACGGCGTCATC
The DNA here is from genome assembly GCA_031289275.1 of Tannerella sp. GTDB lineage: Bacteria > Bacteroidota > Bacteroidia > Bacteroidales > Tannerellaceae > Tannerella. The sequence continues at coordinate 6,575 of JAITPV010000078.1, read as the reverse complement.
GGCAAGTAATTGTTCGGCGTGAACAAAGAGTTGCAGGCGTTTGTAGCGGCGCAAGTCGTAATTGGCGGTTTTGTAAATGGCTCTGGCGTCCTGCGAACCGAGGTTGGTTACTTTCATGGAGAGCGCCTGTTCGTTCTGTTGTACGAGTTGCGACTGGTTGGGGTCGATCATCCGGGTGATTCCCGGCGGCAGGACGTAGTTTACGGGCTGGCGGTCTCCGTTTTCTTCGATATTGACGGACATGACGTCCAACCGTCCGTCGGACTGTACGGTATTGGGATTGGACAGGTCTTGTGCATAGATACGCCAATCGCCGCGCACAAGGGAGAAGGTGCCGAAACGCAAGCAGGTCGCATCGCGGAAGCCGGTCATGTATACGCGCATAAACCGGATGGTCTTGAAATCCTGAATCGTCCCGACCCGGCGCAGAAATTCTTTGACCGGTATTTTGAACTGGTACCAGGTGACATCGTCTTGGCTTCCATTGGCTAATTTCACACTGACCGTCCGCTTGTTTACTATATGGTTCTGTCCTTCTTGCAGGTCTTCGGGACGGATAGAAACCTTGTATTCGTAGTATTTTTCATTTTCATTCAATGTATTGTCCTGATTCAGGTCTTCTACGTCGGGAACCATTCTTGCGGAGATGTCATATCTTTCGGGCGAATCTTCCGAGGCGGTAGAATTGCCTTCCGTGCCGTTATAGCGTTTGTAGCGGGTGAGGATATCCGCTTCCTCGCGGTCGTAGTCCGATCCGCGGAAGTAGTGGTAGTTGTCGCCGGCCGGGTCGTTGAGGGGCGAGAAGGGGTCGTTGGTCATCCGCGTCACTGTTTCGGGAGACAGTTTGCTTTGCAGTTGTTCCAGATAGGTTTTATAGACGGGAAACGTTTTTTCTTCTTCGGACGAAAGACCGTTGAGTCCGACATCCTGTGATTTCCGCGTGCCGGCAGTGTTGTCGAACGCATAGACGGTGCTTTGCGTACGGGGCACTTTGCCCCAGACGGTTGTATCCACCTGGCTCATATTGCCGTCGACCGGCAATCCGTTTTCAAAGAATTTCTTTTCGTCTTTCAGTATGTCTTCCGATAATTCGCCTAAATTGAAATACAAGTCTCCGCCGGAAGCCGTTTCATGGTTGTAGATAAAGGGATCCATCATCCAGAACTCAATGTATTCGATGTTGGCGACCTCGAAATCGCTTTGTTCGATCCGTCGCATCATTCCTCCCCAACGCCTTTCCGGGTTCGTCAGGGCGCCATTGTCCTGAATGCCGATGGCATCCAGGTTGTAGGGGCCGCGTTCGTTCGGATAGTAAGCCAGGTTCAGGACATACAGCGAATTGTTTTCGTTGTATGTCAACTGTTTCTTCGGGAACAGTTCGTCGTATTCGACCGCCCGGACGTAGTGGTTGGACAAATCTTCATCGGTGATATGCGACGGACGTATGGAGGAATTTTTCCGTGTGAAAAGCCCGTCGATATAATACCAGGCAAATAAGGCCCGGTTTTTTCCGTAATCTACATTATTGACTAAGGCGGCTTCCGGGAAAAGCGCATTGGACGAATTGTCGTACGGGACGCTGGCCAATGCCCAGGGATAAGGGTTCAGGAGGTCGAACTGGCTTTGCGTCGATTCAAAATCATCCAAATAAGAGTGCTTTCCGGTATATTTACTCTCGTAATGCCCGGCAATCAGGTGGGCAAATTCGGCATTGAAGTTGATCCGGCTGGGCTGTGTCAGGTTCAATAGCGGGATATTGTCCGCCAGGTTGGTCAACCACTGGCTTTCGCCCTTGTAGGAGAGGTTGGCGCCCCATAGTGTATTTTTGATGGATTCGTCGCCCATCGTCGTCTTGGTAGTTAACGGCATTTCGGAGAGGTGCATGACGGTCGCCCCCATGTTGAAGTCTTTCGAGAAATCATAGTTTAAGTCCAATCCCATCATCGTCTTCCGTTGCATGTTGTAAGTGGACTGGTTTTCCAGCGAGACACGGATCGGGTTGTTGCTTGCAATCACGTTTTCGTTCAGGATGGTCACGATACCGGAGATGTAGTCGACGGTATAATCGACATTTTCCGTCAACGGCGTGCCGCCCGCGGTCACAGTGACCGACCCTCGCGCAACGTTGGTAGCGCCCAGGAGAATTTCGGACGACGAGGAGGCTTTGTATTCTCCCCGGAGGATGAATTTGTTTTTTTCGGCAATCTGTTGCGCGATGGTCAGGGTGGAATCATACAGTTCCTGAAACACGTATTTGTCTGCAATCGCATTGTTGCCGATGGCTTTGCGCAAATGGGAGCCAAAGGGTTCGACTACGGGGAAAATGATTTTCCCGTTGGTGGACATCACCGTGAAACCTTCTACAAAGTCGAAGAATCCGTTCGGATGCGGTTCGTTGTTGGCATCCAACCGGTCGAGGTTCATGACGCGCAACAATATTTGGTTGGCAATGTTTCCCTCCGGAATGGAATTGACATAGATGCCGGTCGTATCGCTCTGATACAAAATATCCAGCCGGAACCGGTCTTTTTGTACGGCATAGGCCGTACTGCCGGTTTTGTCCTGGAGCCGGTATATGTTTTTCATCATCAAATCCCAAAATGGCATGGAAGGCGACATGCTGGTTCCTTTCAACAGTTTAACGTAAAGGCAACTGTTGGTATTTTCCGTATCGTCCGTAGAAAATTCTCCGACCTGATAGACGTTTCCGTTGTAGGTATATTCGTAGGCGACCGCTAATACTTCGTCGGGTTGCAGCTTGGCTTGTAGTGAGATGTATCCTAATTGCTTGTTGTAGATGTATTCGGTATATTCCAGCCGGCGGGCGCTTTCTATTTTTTCATAGTCGATACCGCCTTCAATCAGTTGGCTGAGCGTTTGTGTAACCGTACTGATTTCGCGCGCTCCGGCATAGCTTCCGCTATTCAATGTCGGGTAAAGCGTATTTGCTTCATTGTATGGAATAGTGAGCGATCCGGAGGGCTGAAACTGCGGATTGGATATGTGCTGGTTTTCTCCTAAATCGGAGAATGCGACGATATTGCGCGACTGGTTGTAGTTACTGCGCTTATTGGTAATCCACACTTCGATACGGTTGATCGTTACGCCGGACGAAATATAAGGCAATTTGGCCATTGCCTGATCGTATTGATCCCGGAAATAGAAACCCAGAAAAAAGTGTTGGTTTTCATCGTATTTATCAATGCTTAATTCAAAGTCTTTCGTCTGGGCGCCTCCTTTGGTCGTGATGGTTTGGCTCTCGGAATTTTGTTGTGCCAACAGTGCATTTACACGTAATTTGCCGAATTGCAGTTCGGTTCTGACGCCGAATAATGCGGCGCCGCCCCGGATCAGGGAATTTCCGGTGCTCAGGCTTACATTTCCGGCTTCGAGCCGTTTGATAATTTCATCTTCTTCGCCCGAATAGGCCAAATTGAGCCGCGTGCCGTCAAAATCGAACGAGGATTCTGTGTTGTAGTTCAGCGAGGAATTGATTTTTGTTCCTACATTGGCCTGCATGCTGACTTGGATATTCGTGTCGAAATTAAAGTATGTCCGGCTGCGCGAACGTTCCGGCAGGGAGGGATTTTTCGTACTGGAAGATTTCAATCCCAGGATAATTTCGCCCGACCCCTGCGTTTTCATGCGTACGCCGCCCGGCCCAAATAACTTGTCGGCCGGGCCGAGGTTAAATTGCATATCGGAAAGATTGAATTTGCCGCCGGTTTCTTTCCTGAAATTTTCTTCGTTTTTTTGCCGGTAATACGCACGCATGGATTCCTGCATGCTGTAATCCTGATATTCTTCCGGCGTGAGCGTAAGGGGCGTTTCGATTTCCATATCGCCGATTTTCGTGCGAACGACATACATGCCGGTATGCAGGTCGTATTCAATGACGGTATGCAGGTTTTCCGGGTCGCGCAGGTCGGCCGGAGCGGGTTTGACTAAATCCTGATATTCGCGTGGCATGGTTTTAGATACCGGATAACGTGACGGCGGGAGGGTATCATCCGGCGTAAGCGGCTGTTCAAAAGGCGCTGCCCCGGACAATACCGTTGCATGACCCGTCAGGATGCCGATGCTTGCACCTGACAGAATCACCCCCAATAAATAGCGCATAAGGCCGGGCTTGATACGTATGATGTGTTTGAAACTCCTTTTCATTAAAGCATTTTAAGCGCAGTCTTGATGATTTGTTCAACCGTAAGGTCCGATTTTCCCGGCGCCTTTCTAAGAATGGTCTGAACGACCTTTTGAGAAGCGGCTTTCTGGAATCCGAGCATGACTAATGCGGAAATAGCTTCGTCGCCCGTTTCGGTGTATCCGGAAACAGCGGTAGCGCCGGCCAGCCCTTCAGCCGATTTCACTTTGTTTTTTAAATCGACGATCACGCGCTGTGCGGTCTTGGAACCGATTCCTTTGACCATCGTCAGCCCGGATTCATTACCGGAGGCGATGGTTTGCACTAATTCGGCGGGTGGCATGGACGACAAAATCATTCGCGCCGTATTCGGCCCGACGCCGGATACGGATATTAACAGCAGGAAGAGTTCCCGTTCTTCCTTCGTGGCAAAGCCATATAAGAGATAAGCATCTTCACGAATCACTTCATAAATGTAAATTTTTCCCTCCGTCCGGTTCTGATAAGCGCTAAAGGTGGTCAATGAAATATTGATTTCATAACCTATGCCGTTGCAATCCATTATCATTCGAGTGGGAGAAAACTCCACTATCTCGCCTTTTATATATTCAATCATTTCGATTCGTCTTTTTTCACCTACATATTTGCACCTCCGGATTCGTCCGGAAAACGGAATGATGCGTGTTAAGTCTTTGATTCCCGACATCCGTCTTCAGAAGAAAAGACTTAACGCTATAACGTAAAAAAAAAGGAAAGCGTATATTTAAGGCTAAAACTTTTTCAGAAAGCGCTATTCCGACTGAAACGCCGGTTCCGAAACTCAAAACAACGCATATCTTTTGCCGGATATAATTTCTGATCCTGTGCTACTATGGGAATCTGAGAAGCTAAGGGCTTTGTACTGAAATTCAACGTGCCGGCTCGGGAGTTCCGAATCATATGCACGGCATGCATAGAGAAAACCCGCCGATTGGGCGGGTTTTCCACGTTGTCTCACCAAGATTCGAACTTGGACAAACAGAACCAAAACCTGTTGTGCTGCCATTACACCATGAGACAATCCAAAACAATTAATCCATTAAGCGGTGCAAAGGTGAGGATTTTATCTCAAATTTGCAACTATTCGGTAGAAAAGATTATTTCACAATCACCAAAAAATAGTTCTTTTTCCCGCGTTGAAACAACAAATATTTGTTATTCAGCAGATTTTCCGGCGTGATCACTTGCTCCGGTTCGGTCAGTTTTTCCTTGTTCAGGCTGACGCCTCCGCTTTGTACCAACTTGCGCATTTCGCCTTTGGAGGGGAAGATAGCGGCCTTTTCCGTACAAAGGTCTATGGCCTTAATGCCGGCGGTCAGTCCGTCTCGCGAAATTTCAAATTGCGGGACGCCCTCAAAAACTGCCAGCAGGGTATCTTCGTCCAGTTTTTTCAGCGATTCGGACGTGGCATTCCCAAATAAAATAGTGGACGCTTCCACTGCCGCATCGTAATCTTCCTGCGAATGTACCATCACGGTCACTTCGCGGCTTAAACGCTTCTGCAAAGGGCGCAAATGAGGGGCGACTGCCTGTTCGGCTTTCAGGGCGGCAATTTCTTCCCGACTGAGCGCCGTGAATATTTTAATGTATTTGCCGGCGTCTTCGTCGCTTACATTCAACCAGAATTGATAAAATTCGTATGGCGAGGTGTACCGGCGGTCTAACCAAACGTTTCCGGACTCGGTTTTGCCGAATTTTCCGCCATCCGACTTGGTTATCAACGGACAAGTCAATGCGAACGCCTCGCCTCCCGTTTTACGGCGGATCAACTCCGTGCCGGTCGTGATATTCCCCCACTGGTCGGAACCGCCCATTTGCAGGCGACACCCTTCGTGCTCGTACAGGTAGAGGAAGTCGTATCCCTGCAATAACTGGTAGGAAAATTCCGTAAAAGACATGCCTGTTTTGGCGTCGGAACTGAGCCGTTTTTTGACGGAATCCTTGGCCATCATGTAATTGACGGTAATCATTTTCCCAATGTCGCGGATGAAGCCCAGGAACGAATAGTCCTTCATCCAGTCGTAGTTATTAACTAATTTGGCCGCATGGGGTGCATGCGACTCAAAATCAAGAAACCGGGCTAATTGCTTTTGAATGCAATCCTGATTATACCGCAACGTTGCTTCATCCAGCAAATTGCGTTCGGCGGATTTCATGGACGGGTCGCCAATCATTCCCGTTGCACCGCCGATTAAAGCGATCGGACGATGTCCGGCATGCTGAAAATGCCGTAACATCATTACTCCCACCAAATGGCCGATATGTAATGAATCGGCGGTCGGGTCTATTCCTACATAAGCAGAGGTCAATTCTTTTTGCAACTGTTCCTCTGTGCCGGGCATCATATCGTGAATCATGCCCCTCCATCTTAATTCTTCAACAAAGTTCATCGTTT
>JAITPV010000136.1 GCA_031289275.1 Tannerella sp. | reverse complement strand
TGCCGTACATAGGCTTTAGAGGCATTGAATACCATCCGGTTCGTGAAAGCGCTGTTCCAGTACATCTGCATTTCGACGATGAACTGCCGTCCGTAATTGTCTTTGCAGCGGACGTCGACAATAGAGTTTTTCAGCGTCGGATTAAGGGGAACCAATTCGGGTGGAAGGTATTCCACACTTTCAATCTGCCGTCCGGCTTTCAGCGGCATTAGGGCGTTCAGAAAACTGATAAGCAAATCGGGATGTTCGCCAAAGATGCGTTTGAATACCAGATCGTTTTTAGGATCAAGATAATGTGCCATATACTTAATAATTCAATGATTCAACCAAGAACCGCGCTCAGGATTTTTCTTCCGGATAGTCCGGTTCCTTACCTTTCAACACATGGGGTATACCCGGAATAGATTTCATAATGTCGGTTACCGGAGCAACGGCGGAGATCAACCCTGTGAGCAGATTCGTCAACGTACCGCCCTGAGTGGTATCCATCACATTGACATTACCCAGATTGATATGTTCGAAGGCTTTGACCTGTTCGGCAGCGATTTCTTTCCACTGATCAACCATTTTCCACTGAATAGCTACCTGCGGATTATTCTCAGCCACTTTTACCATCGCTTCAAATCCTTCGGCCTGGGCCATTAAAGAGGCTTTTTCGGCAGCCGCTTTCGCAAGTCCCTGTTGTTCGATGACTTTGGCATGCGCCAAACCTTCAGCCGTGATAGCTTCGCCTTTCCCTTTGCCTTCGGAGGCCATGGCGTCAGCGTGTCCCTGAGCTTCGATGCGTTGCCGGTTAGCATTGGCTTCCGCTTCTTTTTCTAATTTCAATTGATAGGCTTGTGCATCAATAAGTTTTTGTTGCTTGGCAATTTCCGACGGAACGATTTGTTCGGCTTTCAGGGCGGCTTCCGTACGTTTGGCGCGTGCTTCTTCTGCATCTTTGCGGGCCAGTTCCTTGTTTTTTTCAATTTCCGCCTTCGCCCGCTCATCGGCTGATAAGGCCAAACTTTGCGATTCGGCTTTGATAACTTCCAGTTCGGCATTGGAAACGGTCACTTTTTTAGCGGCTTCAATTTCCCCGACACGGGCTTCGGAATCATACCGGGCGACATTGATATCCCTGTTTTTCTTCGCCTCCGCGACTTTGGAATCCCTTTCCGATTCGGCTTGCGCGACCGAAATACTTTGGTCGCGTTGAGCATTGGCGATCGCGATATGTTCTTCTTTTTTCGTTTCGGCGACCGTTGCATTCTTGATTTTCAACTGCTCGGCTACTTTGGTTTCACCTTCCCGTTCGGCGGTCGAGATTTCCACATTGGCCTGGTTGATGGCTTTCGCCTGATCTTTTTTACCCAGCGCGACGATATAGCCGGCTTCGTCACGGATGTCGGTTATATTAATATTGATCAGGTATAAACCGATTTTACGCAGTTCCGAGTCAATAAGTCCTTTTGCCTTGGCGAGAAATTCATCCCGGTCGGCATTCAACTTCTCTATTGTCATATCGGCGATAATCGTCCTCATTTGCCCATAGACGATGTCTTTCACCAAATCTTCTATTTCCGGGCGTCCCAGGCCTAAAATCCTTTCTGCAGCAGCCTGCATCACTTCCTGTTCGGTGCTGATTCCTACCGTGACAGTCGTGGGGACATCGACCCGGATGTTTTGGGACGACAAGGCTTTTTGCAGATTACAATCGAACTGAAGCGGCTTCAGAGACATATAGGCATATCCCTGAAGGATCGGAATCACAAAGGCCGCTCCGCCCTGGATACATTTAGACGATTTATTACCGCCGGTTTTACCATAGATGACTAAAATTTCGTCCGATTTGCATTTTCTGAATCGGGACAGGATGCCTATCAGGGTCAAGATAATGACGATGACCAAGGCTGCGATAAGGATAAGAGAATTCATATTAGTTTTATTTTAATTGTATTTCAACGGGATAAACAACTTTCCGGTTTCCGGAGACTTTTATTTTCTGCCCTTTTTCAAGACGGATTCCGTCGGTGCATTGCAGCGTTATCGTTACCGGACGACCCTCCAGGGTGACGAATACTTCGCCTGTTTTTTGTGCCTCACTCCAAAAATAGACTTCGGCATCCATCTCCTTTATTTCATTGGTATACTTCATGTTTTGCTGCAATTTTTCATAAATCACCTTGTACAGATAATACAAAACGGTGACAAAAACAAGACCTGTCATCGCACCGGCACCCACGGATACAACCGTTACTTCGTGCATCAGGGTCAGTACCAGCGAGAAGCCCAGCGTGAAATGCAACAATCCTTTGAAAGATACAAGATCGCTCAAAAGAAACCCACTGTCGACATCCAAACCGGCATTTATATCCATGTCGCCGAGAAACAGAGACCCTGTCGTAGACAACAGGAATAAGACCGCCGATACGATTAAAACAATTTCATACCAAATCATACCTATTATTCTTTTGTTTGTTTATATGATGCTACAAATATACGCATGATTTTAAACATTCTCCCCAAAAGTCGAAAAAATCTCGCAGGAGATCGTTTTCATCGGGTGCATTTCAAATTGTCGCGGATTAAAAAGCGCTTATTTCTCCAGATTCCCTTAGTAGCACAGGATCAGATATGTTTCTCCCTCTCTTCAAATCAAACTTGAAAACAATTATGAATTATAAATGAAAATGAGGGAATGAGTTTGGGGGTAGGGGATCACATCCGGCTACTGAGTCGCCCACCAGCAAAAGCCGGTGCAAAAATGAAAATAACTATCGTTGTTCCGTCGCACCAAGTAACATTACTTCGTCGCACCGGGTAACGTTGCCCCGTCACTCGGGGTAACGTTACCCCGTCACACGGGGCAGCATTACCCCGTCATGCGGGGTAACGTTACCCCGTCGCACTTATCCGTGCGCCTTATTACAGGGCGCTCCGTATGTGGTTGAAAAACAATCATTCCGGTCGTCCGTCAACAGGTTTTTATGCCGATACGTTTTCAATGGAAATGCAAATGTGCCGTTTGAAATACACCCAAAACGAGATAAAGTCTCGCAGGAGATCGTTTTCATCGAGTGCATTTCAAACAAGGGGTTGCAACTCCTTGTCAAGAACACTGTTTGAATTTCAGTCGAAAGTCCTTATTTCCACAGGGTTCCCTTAGTAGCACAGGATCAGATATATTTCCCCTTATTTTTCGGACAATAATGAAGGAGAGGGGATTGTGTTGATCATTATGGCTACTAAGGGCGCCTGGGGAAATATGGGTTTCTCAAAAAATCAACGATTCAATCCATTTAATCTGTGTGAAACGGTATTCAATTCATAATTCATTATTCATGGTTTATAATTATAGTGGACGGGTCTTCGGTCAGTGCGGCCTCGTCGTCAAGATAGCGCAGATTCGCCGGATTGGAAACGCAGTTGGCGGCGATCTCCCGCTTGTCCGGGTCTTTTTCGATGCCGATCACCTGCAACTGTTTCCTGACTAAGGACAGCAATAAGGTAAACTCCCCATAACCGCTGTCATGCACCACCACCCGGCCTTCTTCCGGCAGCTGGGCGATCAGGGCGTCGAAATTCCGGTTCCGGCGCAGGTTTTTGCGAATCGTGCGTTCGATGGCCGGGCCTTTGTACAGATAGTTATGGATCACCTTGTCGCTGTAATAAGCCGGCGTTTCCGTTTCCCGGCACAGCGCTTGGTAATGTTCCCGGTAATAACGGCGCATCTGTTTGCTCCGCGTCGAATAGTCCGCGCCGAATCGGGCATCATCGCCCGTGATTCGTTCCATCACACGGATATGAATTTCACCCTTTCGCAACAGAAATTCCTGCTTGGGGAACACGTATCCTACCCCGTGAATCAGTACGGGGATGATGTCCAACCGCAACCGTTCGGCCAGGAAGAATGCACCGCGATGAAAGCGCCGGATCGAGCAGTCGGCCGAACGTGTCCCTTCCGGAAAGACGACGATGGAATAGCCTCGCCGTACCACCTCCGCCAATGTCCCGAGCGCGTTCTCCATACCGTTGGAGATGGGATAGAAATCGGCGTCCCGGATCATCCGTCCATAGAAAGGCGAATGCCAGACCCAATCGTTTGTCAGGATAACCAGCTTGGGCGTAAGCATCATGACGCACATCAGGTCTAAATGCGACTGATGATTGCAGATAATGACGGCCGGCTTGTCGAAGGTCTCGTGCGACAGGTTGCGAAACGTCGTTTTGACCTGCGGGATGTGGAATATGATCCATCGCGCCACCCGGTACAGCAATCGGTGGAAGCGCAGTTTTTTCTGGTCCGTCTTTGTGCCGAACAGGAAGAGGATTCTTCCGAAAACCGTGATGTATGTGCTTGTCAGCAGGAAGACCGCGAAGGCATAGACGGTGGCCGACAGATTCCGCAACGTCAGTGGCATGGCGCGTTTTTTCCCTTTGCGCAACGTCAGCGCATGAAACAAAAACGGCGGAAGGATGAAGGACATGACGACCACGGAAAACATCCCGACGATCGTGACTTCCGCCAGCGAACGGAGCGCCGGATGCCGGGCAAAGATAAGCATCCCCATCCCGATAAACATGATCAGCGCCGAAAGCGTGATGCTGTTTTTGTAGGACGACAGGATTTTACGCCGGTATGCGTATTCATACATCAATCCTTCGGTGATGAAGATGGTGTAGTCATCGCCCTGCCCGAAAATAAAGGTTGCCAGAATGATATTGACAATGTTGAAACGGATGTCGAACAGGTTCATCAGTCCGAGTATCCAAATCCAGCTGAGGGCTAAGGGTACAAATGCGATCAGGCAAAGTTCCGGTCGTCCCATAGAAAAGAGCAGGAACGCGAAGACGATGAAACCGCATACGTAGAGGACGTAATTGAAATTGTCGGACAGGGAGGCGATCATCCGGCGGGTAATCGAACCGGCATCGAACGAGATGGAGGAGGGGCTGATCCGGTTCAGTTCCTGTTCCAGTTCCGGCACACGGGCGGCCTCGGTGTAAAGCAGGTTGAAGATCATGGATTTTTCTCCGGTCTCCAGCACGTAATTTTTCGCGATGGTTTCCCGTATCACATCAAAGTGCGACAGGTCGACCGGCTCCCATGTCCGGTACACCACGGTGTCGAACAACCGGAAGGCGTCCGGTTTGAACCCCGACGTCCGGGCGCCCTCGTCCAGAAGCCTCAGTACGGAATCCCGGCGGGTCTGCCAAAACACGTTCCACCGCGCTGCCCGCGCCGCCTGCTGCTTGCGGGAAGGGTAAAAGTGGCCGATGTAACCTGCGCCTGAGATTTTCCCCTCCTCTGTCAGCCGGTTCAGTACCGGCGCCAGTTTTTCGTTATTTTCCAGCGCCTGATCCGGATCATCTCCCTCCGTCACATAATAAAGGATATACCGGTTCTCGTTCAGGAGTTCCATCATCCGTTGATATTCTTTTTTTTGCGAATCGCTCATGTAATTGATCTTTTGCATGTCCGTTTCAAACCGGGAACCGGAACTGTAAAAGCCGAAAAATACGGTCAGCAGGAGCACGCCCACTATCACCCAGCGGTTTTTCTCGAACGAAGCCCCGGTGATCCGTGAAAAGAGGGACGCTTGCGACCGGTGAACGGCCGTGTGCGGCGGCAGCAGATGCGGCAGGAACAGGAGCACAAAGAGTATCGTGCCGACCAGCAGGAGCGAGGCGAACCAACCCAGGTCGCACATGGCATTGGAACCGATGAAAACCAGGCTGAGAAATGCGCCTACCGTCGTGATATTGCCTATCGTAAGCGGTTCGATAATCTCCTTGATGACGAGCCTCGGATGGGGCGTATGATGGTAATGGTCGATGAAGTGCAGCGGGTAATTGATGGCAATGCCGAACATGATCGAGCTGATGCCGATGGCGATAACGGAAACTTCGCCCCGTATCAGGTAAAGGAGCGCCAGGGCGAATAATCCGCCGAAAAGCGTGGACAGGAAGATCAGGAGGATTTTCCGTCCGTTGCGGAAGGAATAAATTAAAAGCGCAAATATCAGGACAAGCGCGAGCAGACTGGAAAAGAGGGTGTCTTTTTTGATCTGCGAGGCGTTGCCCGTCGCGATCTCCGATGCGCCGAAATGCCGGAAGGCGATTTGCCCGTCCATCTCCTTTTCCACGTCGGCCATATACCGGCTGATCGAGTCGATAAGCACGGCATTACGGGCGGTTTCGCTGGCCGGCATCGTACATTCGATCATCAGCAGCGCCTGATGATCGTCCGTAAAGAGATAATCCCGGAAACGCCGAAACTGGTTGAAGCCCTGCATTCGCTGCATGACCGGATAGGTAATCCCCAGCGGGTCGGACAGGATACTCTCCCGCATAAACATGCCGGCCGGCGACAATAACAGTTTCCGGTCGTTTTCTAATTGCGCGGCGATGACTTCTTTGGAGAAAAGCGTGTCCATCCGGCGGTAATCGGCTTCATCCAGGAAATAGGGCATGTTGTTTGCCACAAACGAAGCGACGGCCGCTATTCCGGAGGATTCCACCTGATAAAACAGGCTTTTGATATACGTGGAATCCAATGCCTGCAAACGGCCGACCAACCGGTCGATGGCTTCCGTTTGTATTTCGGCCGACTGCTCCGTGGTGTCCTTTCCGGAACAGAAAACGGTGATTCTGTTGGCCGAAACGAGATAATGATACGCCTTGTTGATGCGTTCGTTATCTTTTGTTTCCGGCAAAAATCCGGAGATGTCTTCCTTGAACCGGACATGCCATGCCATGCCTGCCAGCAATGCGGTCAAAAGGAATAATAAGGAGAAAAGCCGTCCTTTATGTTGTGAAAAATAATCGTATATCGACAGAAAGAATTGGGTCATGTGTTTGGTTTTACAGGAAACAACTTACGGCAGATCATCCGCGGATAACCATAAATAACGGCCAAAAAGGTAAAGAGCGTGTTCAGCAGACTGATTCGGAGAAAATCCTTCCCCGGTCTGAAATGGGTGACCCGTTGGCCGTCCGGGGCATAGTAGACATGAACCGGGGCGGGATGAATCGGAAGGCCTTTCCAGGCAGAACGAACCAGCAGTTCCAACTCGGCTTCGTAGCGTGAGGAAAAAGGGCGCATCTGCTTCATGGCAGCCAGGGGATACAACCGGAACCCGTTTTGCGTATCCTGCAATTTACGACCGGTATGAACCAGAAACCAGAAATTGGAAAACTTGTTGGCAAAACTGTTTTTAGACGGCCGCTGCCCCTTCATGATACGTTGACCGATTAGGAGGCTGCCGGGACAGGTTTCCGCCAGACGGATAAAAACTTCGAGGTCGCGTGCATCATGCTGTCCGTCCGAATCCATGGTGACGGCGGCCTGATAGCCGGATTCCCGTGCACGCTCAAAACCGCGTTTCAAAGCATACCCTTTTCCTTTGTTTGCGGCGTATGAAACAACGTCTATCTCGCCGGCAAAACGTTGTAATATCTCGCCGGTACGGTCGGTAGCGCCGTCGTTGACGACAATCACGGACCGGGTATACCGGAGAACGTCGCGGAGAACGTCGGCCAGTGTTCCATCGTTGTTATAGGTAGGAATGACAACGCACAACCGCAATAGCTCCATCCGCTCCTGTAACGCCGGAGCGCTTGGCGTTCCGACCGGCTCCAGGATCAGTGTCAGCGAAGAAAAAACAACCGTCTCTCCGTCCTTGATGGCGGCCGAAACGACCTGTCGACCCTGCTCGTCCGTTTTACTGGACAGCAGATGCACGAACATTTCCTGCTGTACCAGCGGGTCAATGACACGGAGGAATTTAACGTTTTTGACGCCGCTGAGGAAGAATGATTTCGCATAGCAGCCGGACGCAATTTCTTTGGTCAGTTGGATGATACAAACTCCCGGCGTGACCGGATGTCCCGGAAAATGCGCCCGGTAAATCGGATGCGAAGCGTTCAGCGATAAACGGCATATCCATCCGTTTCCGGTTTCGGTCTGCTCTTCCACCGTATAAAAATTGTCCTTTAATATCATAGTTGGTTCATGTTTCAAGATCATTATTCTTCCATCTTCTCGAAGGAATAAAACAGGCTGTGCGTTCGATTTTTCATGGTCAGGATTCCGTCCGGCGAACGGGTGACGGACTTCTTTTTACCATAATCGACCACCAGCGCGTGCGCTTGATCATATCGTACCGTTCGTACCGTATGTTTTTGAAAAGAAGCATCCGGGTTGTCTATTTCAAAGAGGAAATACAGATCGGCGGCTATGGTTTTGCGTATATACCATTTATCCATGAAAGAAATAGTGTTCAACAGTTCACATTTCCGCTGCGAGATGACGAAATCAAATGCCTTCGCCCCGAACTCGTTGATCAGGGTTCCACGCCAACCGTCTTCACTTTTCTTCAGCAGGCAGATGCCGGTAATCTGCTTGTCTTGCACCCGAATCTTCACCTGGTAGCTGTTTTTCCGGTCGTCCGAGCGTAAATCCTCCGTCCATACGCGGGCGTCCGACGGCTGCATACCGGTTGCGTTGCGCCGCACCGCGCCGGAAGATGCGGCGCAGCTTGCCAACAAGAAAAGCACACTGCTAACGAGAAAATACTTCATCATCGAGAACGGCGTTTATTTGGAGGTTTTTCAGTTGAATCGAAGTCTTGTCGCCGCTTTTTTCCACCAAATCCACAGCGCGGATACGATGGTCTGCTTTACGAACATACAGTTGAATCGCCGAAAAAAGGTCTTTGACTTCTTTTTTGAGCGGAGTCAGCGTGACAAGGTAATCCTCCTTTCCGACGCCGAACTGTGTGGCGAAATCAGGCGAATCAATCAGACCGTTTCCGCTGACGCCCCCCACCAGAATATGGCTGATTTCGCTGAACAGTTTACTGGATTTGACGGGTATTTTATTCGTATTGCTGCCGGAACTTGTATAAACATTCTTTCCGTCCGTAGCAAAAACATAGATATACGGTTTCGTATACTCCCATCTGATTTTATCCGTTTGCTTGTAGAACATTTTGCCTTCCGAAACCACTTTTTCGTCCATAAAAGACAATTCTTTCACTTGCGTAAAATCGCACCGCATCGTTTTCATTCCGCCGGATGCCTGTTTGATTTTATCGATAATTTCCTTTTTCTGCGCTTCGGTTGCCGGCAGATAAGGCGATTGGGCAAACATGGTTGCCGCACACAAAAGCAATCCGCTTAATACATACATTAATTTATTCATAAGTAAGTGTCATTTTTTATTTGCGGGGCAAAGTTATAAGAAATCATTCGCTTTTGGAAAATATTTGCGCACCGAATCACGGAACAAGCCATAAAAAATTTGTGGATATTAAAATATACTCTTATCTTTGCGACGTTTTTCAGGGACGCTCCGTCAAGAAACAATGGAAGGATGGGTGAGTGGCTGAAACCACCAGTTTGCTAAACTGACGTACGGGTAACTGTACCGGGGGTTCGAATCCCCCTCCTTCCGCTTCTCCAAATATAGAAAGAGGGTAAAAGTGAATTTTCCCTCGCTTTCAAAAAAACAGTATTGAATTGAATTTACAGTAAGGGACGAAGGGTACCGCCCCTCGTTACCCTGCACCCTTATTTTCCCAAGGCGCCATAATTCATAATTTCTTTCTCATTTGTCTGAACTGTGATTTCAATATGATTTAAATGATTTTCATCTAAGTACATGACAAAAAATCAAAGATATTAAAATCGAGTTTGGCAAAAGGATTCGGCAATGCAGCGGCAATAGTTTGTAATCCATACTTAAAGAGGCTCTTAGCTCTGTGTCCGTGTTTTTTAATTTTTATCTGTTTAATGTTTTCGTGGACGTAAATT
>JAITPV010000066.1 GCA_031289275.1 Tannerella sp. | reverse complement strand
TTCGATGGCTCTTTCCGCCTGACGGCTTTGCCGGAGGTGCACTATGTGACGGACGTGTCCTACGATCCGACGCCCAAGTCGAGCCGCCAGACGCTGTTTATCCTGCTGGCCATCGCCTTCGTGATCGTCATCATCGCAGGCATCAACTATACCAATTTCAGCGCCGCGCTGGCTCCCCAGCGCATCCGGAGCATCAATACGCAGAAGGTGCTGGGAGGCTCTACGGGCGTGATCCGTCTGGCGCTGGTGCTGGAAGGGATGGTCATCGGACTGTTCTCCTTCCTGCTGGGGCTGGGACTGGTGGAGCTGGCGGGCGATACGTCGCTGACGTCGCTGGTGGATGCCGACATTTCACTGTCGTTACATCCCGGACTGATCTCCGTAACGGCCGGCCTGGCTATCCTGACGGGACTGCTGGCGGGGCTGTACCCGTCGTATTACGTCACGTCTTTCCCGCCGGTCATGACGCTGAAGGGCAACTTCGGCCTTTCACCCAAAGGGCGACAGCTGCGCAACGTGCTTATCAGCGTGCAGTTCATCGCGTCCTATGCCCTGATCATCGGCGCGTCGTTCATGTTTCTGCAAAATCGGTACATGCAACATACGCCGCTGGGATACGACAGGGACGAGATTATCGTCACCGAACTGAACGACCGGGTGAACGGAAGTCTTGAGGCCTATGTCAACCGGTTGAAAAGTTTCGCCGGCATCGAAGACGTAACGTATGCCGAGATGCTCCTCTCCAGTCAGGATGGGTACATGGGCTGGGGACGCATGTATCACGACCGGAAAATCCATTATCAGTGCCTGCCGGTCGACCCGTCGTTCCTCCGCATCATGGGCGTGAAGGTGAGCGACGGGCGCGACTTCCGTGAGGACGACAAACTTACGCGCAACGGCGTTTACGTCTTCAACGAGAAAGCCCGCGCCGAATACGGCCTCGTGCTGAACGACCGGATCCAGGACGACGAAATCATCGGCTTCATGCCCGACGTGAAGTTTGCCTCCTTCCGCGTGGAAGTATCGCCGATGGCCTTCTTCGTATGGGGCGCCGATAACTGGGGCACGACGCCTCACATCGCTTACAGCAAGGTAAAGGCGGGCGCCGACCTGCGGGCAGCCATGGCGCATGTGCGCGCCACGCTGCAAACCTTCGACGCGGAGTATCCGTTCAAGGTCATGTTCTTCGACGAAGTACCGAACATGCTCTACGAAAAGGAACAGAAGCTGAGCAGCCTGATTACGCTCTTCAGTCTCGTGGCGATCTTTATATCGATTGTGGGCGTCTTCGGGCTGGTGATCTTCGACAGCGAGTACCGGCGCAAGGAGATCAGCCTGCGCAAGGTGTTCGGCTCCACGACGTGGGAGATACTCGTGCTCTTCAACAAGGCTTACGTCCGCATCCTGGCGCTCTGCTTCGTCGTGGCGGCCGGTGGCGTGGTGTGCCGTGACGCGCTGGTTGGAGAACTTCGCCTACCGCACGCCGATGTACTGGTGGGTCTACGTGGCCGCCTTCGGCATCGTATTTGTCCTCACCGTCTGTACCGTCACGTTCCAGAACCGGCGGGCAGCAAACATGAACCCGGTAGAAAGCATAAAGAGTGAATAATGAATAATGATTTTTCTCTCTTGCACCAACAGGGAAAAAGTACAGCGCTTTTTGAATCTTTGAATCATTGAATCATTACAACCGCAGGCATTTTGTATATGGAGAAGTGTTTTTCTATGCCTGCCCCGAAAAGCGTGACCGTGAGGTTACGCTTTTTTCGGCAAGTTCGCTCTTTTTACTGATATATTGGCAGGAAATTGAGAATGGAGAATGATGATTACATTTCATAATTCTCAACTCTCAATTCTCAATTCTCAATTCTTTTCGGTTGTATAGGCGATTGCTTCACTGCGTTTGCAATGACGAGGCCGAACGGATTCCGCAGATTTGAAAAGGCAAAGCTTCTTTTTCGATTTTTCATTTTTCATATTTACTTTGCAGCGGCCTGTACACGGCTGAGGACGCGGAGGAAGTTGCCGCCCCATATCTTGGCGATGGCTTCCGGCGAATAGTTTTTGGCAAGTAATTGCTGCGTGATATTGATCATGTCGTTGCTTCCGGTGCAACCGATCAGGCCGCCGCCGCCGTCGAAATCGGAGGCGATGCCGACGTGGTCGATCCCGGCTACGGCGATGACGTGCTCGATATGCCGGATGGCATCGGTCAGGCCGGCTTCGCGTGCGTTCGGATGTATGAACTCGTCGACGAAGCAGATTTGTACGACGCCGCCGTTTCGGGCAATGGCGCGCAACTGGTCGTCGGTCAGGTTGCGATCATGGTCGCACAGGGCGCGTGCGGACGAGTGGGAGGCGATGACCGGCAGCCGGGTGAGGGCGAGCACGTCGTAGAAGGTCTTTTCGCTGACGTGCGAGAGGTCGACCAGCACGCCGACGCGGTTCATGAGCCGGACGGCTTCGCGTCCGAAGCGGCTCAGCCCGTTCCATTCCGCAAGGGTGTCGCTGGAGGAGTCGCACAGGTCGTTGTTTTTGGAATGGCAGAGCGTGATGTAGTTTACGCCTGATTTTTGATAACGTGCAATGTTGGAAAGGTCTTTCCCGATGGCGTAGCCGTTTTCTATGCCGATGAAAATGGCTTTCCGACCTTCGCTTTTGAGGCGTGCCAGGTCGCCGGCCGTACGGGCGACGGCGCACAGGTCGCTGTTCATTTCCACTTGCCGGTATATGCCCCGGATCAGGCTGTCGACCTGCTCCGTCGCCTTCAGCAGCGAGGCGTCGTCGCGGGGGCCTTGTTCGATGTAGTTGGCAAAAAAGATGGCGTCCAGCCGGCCTTCTTCCATTTTGGGCAAGTTCACCTGGTTCGTTTCCCGCCGACCGATGTCAAAGCCCGGACGTGCAAACTCCAGCGGCGTGTCGCAGTGCGTGTCGATGGAAAAAATCCGTTGATGCAGTTCCTTGGCTTGCCTGAAGAGGGTGGCTTGCCGCACGATATGGGCAAAAATGCGCAACATCGTCGTATCGCCGCCTTCCACCAGGTCTTCGGGGTGGAACTGCACGCCCAGGACGGCGCGGTTCGGGAGGGCTTCGATGGCTTCCACAAAGCCGTCCGAAGCACGGGCGGCGATTCGGAAGTGCGGCGCGAGGCGTTTCACACCCTGATGGTGGAAACTGTTCACGAGCACGTCAGGCGTCCGGAGTTGCAGTATCTCCGCCAGTCCGGCGCCCGGTACGACGGAGATCGGGTGCGTGCCCCGCAGGCGCGACACGGATTGGTTGTGACGAATGCTTTTATTTTCATATTGCAGGGGTATATCCTGATACAGAGAACCGCCGAAAGCGACGTTGATCACCTGTTCGCCGCGACAAATGCCCAGCACGGGGATGTTCCTGTCCGTAGCCAACTTCAGGAGCACGAGGTCGTAAATGTCGCGGACGGAATCAATGCCGTTCACATCCGGCACCGTGTCTTCGCGGTAATAAAAGGGATTTACATCTTCGCCGCCGGTCATCACCAGCCCGTCCAGTGTGTGGACGATCTGCCGGAGCGCCTCGCCGTCCGTCACGGCGGGAATAAGTACGGGGGCGCCCCCGGCTTTCAGGATGGCCTGGATGTAGCTTCCCGAAACGGACGAGCCTCCGCTTTCCGTACGACTTGTCGACACGCCGATCAGCGGCAGCGGCTGCGCCCGGAGGTCGGTAAAACACGAATCCGTCAGCCGGTTCAGGTGCATCAGATCAGGATAAAAATCCTGGCTTTTCAGTTCCGCAGATAATATGACCGACAGGGCAGTCATTGCAATAAAGATTTTCTTTTTCATAACTTGTTATTTTTGTTGTTTATACTGTTTTCTTTTCCAACGGTTCCCTTCCGTCAGCCGCGCCGTGAGCATCGAGCAGGTTACATTCCCGGTCGAATTGAGCACCGTAGCCGGGACGTCGATAATGGTACTGATGATCATCAGCGTGCCGGCCAACCGGGGGTCGGCGCCGAACACGGAACAGATCAGCAGCTCGCCCGTCATCCCTCCGCCGGGAATCGCCCCCATGACAACGCCCACAAGCAGGCCTGTCCCCAGGATCGGGAAGATGTTGGACAACTGCGTCACGTCCTGTCCGAAGATCGTGAGCAGAAAAATGATCTTCAGGATACCTCCCATAACGGAGCCGTCCTTATGTATATTGGTGCCGAGCGGAATCACGGTTTCGGCAATACCCGCCGGCACGCCGATCCGTTTCGCCGCGTCGATGTTGACGGAGATACAGGCCGCGCTCGACGAGGTGGCAACGGCGGTAAGAAACGGGGTCGGTATATTTTTCCAGAAAGCGACCAGCCCCTCCGTCCCGCCCGCCAGAAAGGCGTAGAGGGAATTAAGTCCGAAGAACCCGATGCCGGCGAGGATCAGATAGAGCATAAAAACATGCAGATATCCGTTCAGAATCTGCCCGCCCACCTGTCCGGTGATGGTTGCAAAATAGCATCCGAGGCCTGCCGGCGCCGCTTTCATGATAATGTTCATCGTTTTGAGCACAACATGCGTAGCAGCATCCAGAAACACGGCCACCGGCTTGCCTTTTTCGCCCGAAAAAGCAGTGGCCAGCCCCAGCAGGATGGAAAACAAAATCAACGGCAGCAGGTTGGCTTTGGTGAACAATAAAAGGAAATCGGACACCGTGAAGGCATTGACTGCCACGTCCGCAAAAGCGCGTTGAGCGACAGCCTGTCCGGGCAGTCCGGCCGACAATCCGGAAGGAGAAACCCCCTCCAGCGGATTATATATTAAGGTAACGACATACGCCACCAGCGCAGCGACAAGCGTGGTAGCGAAAAACACGCAAAGAATACTGCCCAGCACTTTCCCCACCTTGTTGGTACGTTTCATATTGCAGATAGCGGACGAAACGCTGAAAAAAACCAACGGCACGATGAGCGTGAACATAAGATTCATGAACAAGTCTCCGACAGGTTTCACCACCACCGTATCTTCGCCGAATACTATCCCGCAGATGCCTCCCGCGAATATCCCGCAGAGCAAAAAGAACGTAGGTGCATAATTTTTTAGCGTACTCATCAACCTTAAATGTTATTATTTTTTTATATATCCGGCAAAGATAGTATTTATGATTCATAGAAACTCCGATTTTCGGAATAAATTAATTACCTTTGCCGGTAGATTATATATAAATGATAAAGTATTCACGTATTAAAAACAATGAACTATGAAAAGTAATGTAGATTCCAAACTGTTATTAGGACTTGTCATCGGCGGCGTAGTAGGCGCGGCCGTAGGTTATCTGATCGCCACCGATAAAAAGGAGCAGATACTGGACGAGTTGAACGAAGTCGCCGGCAAAATAAAGAACAGCTTTCTTTCGACCGTCGACAAATACCGGGACCGTATACTTGACGCCGGTACCGGAGCTGCCACAGACACCGAAGAAGCCGCCAAATAAAGGGGTATGAAAAAAGACCCGGCACAATTCTTCCGCGAGCTGAAAGACGACGTAACCACTTACGCCGAATTAAAGATCGAACTATTGAAATTAGGCGCATACGATCGCATCGGGAAAGTGCTTTCCGTTCTTTCGTATGGCCTGATTTTGCTGATACTGGGATTCTTCCTGACGCTGTTTATCTTCCTCGCGCTGGGATTCTTTCTCAGCGAATGGCTTCATTCAACAGGGACGGGCTTTTCCATTGTCGCCATCCTGTATCTCCTGCTCACCGGCGGAGTAGTCCTGTGCAGAGACGCCATCCGGACATATATCCTGAACACGGTCATTGACGCCCTGACCGGTAACGAAAACATACAAAACAATGCAACCGACCAAGACAACCCCACGGACGAACCTGCTAACCCGTAAAGCCGGCCTGCAGGAACAGTGCCGGATACAGGAACAGAAGCTGGAAAAAGACTTCGCCTACCTTCGGGAACACAGCGGCGGCTTATTACTTTCCGGCCTGTCGGGACTTCTCTCTTCCGGCCCGAAAACAGCCCCCTCTCCTACCCGTCCCTCCGCAGCATCCGGACAGTCCCCCCCCCTCCGTCTGGCCGATGTACTATCCATCGGCAAAGAAATGCTACCCGTCGCATGGGAAATCGCCCAACCGTTTCTCATCACCTGGAGTATACAAAAAATAAAACGGTGGATACAAAAGCCTAAGAACCAACCTCCCAAAACTTGAGAGGCCGGCTGCAGATATTTAATTTATGTTATAAGGCACATTTTCACAGCATATATTTTTTGTGTGCCGCGAAAATGTGCTAAATTTGCAGTCGCTAAAGAAACAGGGTTTGCTACAATGAAATATATTATTTCTTTCTTCGTTATGCTTATAACTGCGGCGATGATACTTGCATCCTGTGCAACCCCTTGTGGATGTTAAAAAGACGATTGACAGAACAAATGATTATATTTAAAACTAAAACAAATTACAATGATTAAAGTAGGTATTAACGGCTTCGGCCGTATCGGACGATTGGTATTCCGCGCCGCGCAAGGCCGGGATGACATTCAGGTAGTAGGAATCAATGACCTGATCAGTGTTGAATACATGGCATACATGTTAAAGTACGACACGATTCACGGTCAATTCAAAGGAACCATAGACATTCAAGACGGAAATCTGATCGTAAACGGAAACTCCATCCGTGTGACGGCGGAAAAGAATCCTGCCGATTTGAAATGGAGCGCCGTCGGCGCCGAATATGTAGTAGAATCGACCGGCCTGTTCCTATCCAAAGACAAAGCGCAGGGACATATCGACGCCGGCGCAAAATACGTAGTCATGTCGGCGCCGTCCAAAGACGACACCCCGATGTTCGTATGTGGCGTTAACCTGGACGCTTATGTCAAAGGCACCCCCTTTGTATCGAACGCTTCATGTACAACCAACTGTTTGGCCCCGATCGCCAAAGTGTTGAACGATAAGTTCGGCATCGTAGACGGATTGATGTCAACCATTCACTCCACAACTGCCACGCAGAAGACCGTGGACGGCCCTTCGGCCAAAGACTGGCGAGGCGGTCGCGCCGCATCCGGAAATATCATACCTTCGTCTACCGGCGCCGCCAAAGCCGTAGGTAAAGTGATTCCGCAATTAAACGGCAAATTGACCGGCATGTCATTCCGCGTTCCGACGTTGGATGTATCGGTCGTCGACCTGACGGTGAATCTGGCCAAACCGGCTACTTACGAAGAAATTAAAGCCGCCATGAAGGAGGCTTCCGAAGGCGAACTGAAAGGTATCCTGGGTTATACCGAAGACGAAGTCGTATCATCCGATTTCATCGGCGACGCTCGTACTTCCATCTTCGATGCAAAAGCAGGTATCGCTCTGACGGATAATTTCGTAAAAGTAGTTTCGTGGTATGACAACGAATGGGGATATTCCAGCAAGGTATTGGAACTCATCGCTTATATGAAGAAAGTAAACGGATAAAACATATCACTTTTTTTATAGTCATGGCTGTATCTCCTTAGGGAGTATACAGCCTTTTTTTATCTGAAAACAGAATTACCCTGTGTTTCGGATTTGCATATCCGAATGGAAGGAATCTGTTTATCCGGGCGGATGGAGCAATGATGTAATAGTGGAAATAAATGATTCTACCGAATATCGGTAACGTATATATGTGTCGTTGTCAAAATAGATAAAATCACCATAATCTCCAATCGAACGGGCATTAAATAACTGGCTGTACATTGCGCCAAAGTGGGCATTGAGTTATGGGTGCGAACAAAATGCAAACCGAGCAATAAGTTTACTCCCTTATGTGTGGAAGCATCCATGCTGTTGGCGATGAGCAATGCCTGAGCCGCGTAGAAACAGGCATAGTATAAACGATTAACAGCAGCATTATAATGTGCATTGGTTGCCATCAAGTCGGCTTCGGACAATGTTTCAAGCGCCCGCTCCATACGATAATCTACCAATCCTTTACGGCTAAGGTCATCCAAACTTTCTTTCATGCGGAATTATAATGTAACGCCTTCGTTCACCACATTGACATAAAAAGGGGTTTTGAATGGTGCATTGTACCATTCATTGCGCGTGTGAATGACCGGACTGATAAGTGTCCCCAGTTCCAGTTCGAGAAAATAGAGTGAATCCATTATGACCGTTTTTTCACTCCAACTCAGTGCAGGGCGATTCAGTAAAATGAGTATATCTATATCGCTGTCTGCATGGGCATCGCCTCGAGCCATTGAACCGTAAAGAATGGTTTCGGCATCGGGGGCAACATCAAGCACCGTACGCTTGATTTGCTGTCGTATGGTTGTGTCCAATTGCATATTACAAATCATTTATTTACGCTGCAAATATACGAAGTAATTCAATAATTCCATGATTTCATTTTCAAT
This sequence comes from Tannerella sp., assembly GCA_031289275.1. Classification (GTDB taxonomy): domain Bacteria; phylum Bacteroidota; class Bacteroidia; order Bacteroidales; family Tannerellaceae; genus Tannerella. The sequence continues at coordinate 9,731 of JAITPV010000066.1, read as the reverse complement.
TTTCGTTCCGTCCATTCGGATTTGCATATCCTTGGGGAAATAGCGAATGTTTTTCATGCTTGCGCCCGCGGGCGACAAATTGACGTAAAACATCTTTCCGGCAACGACCGGCAATGACAATTTGACAGAAAACAGGGTTTTTATACTTGACGGAAGCATAAACCCTGACCTTCCGCGTTCCATGAATCTTTGAGCCTTTGAATCATCGAATCTTTGAGACATTGATTTTTTGAATGAAAAGATAATGGCACAATATTTGTTGCATATTGGGAAGATAGTATTATTTTTGCAGCGAAGAAAACAGGTTATGGAAAATAATTATTCAAAAAAACTGATAGATGTCATTGAGTACAGCCGTGAAGAAGCGGCCAGGCTCCAAAATAATTGCATCAGTCCCGAACATCTTATGCTGGGTGTGATCAGGGACGGCGAATGTCATGCCGTCCGGATACTCCGGGAATTGGATGTGGACGTGACTGCGCTAAAAAAAGCCCTGGAATCGGAGATGCGAAACATACCGGGTACGGAAGAAATCCCGCTGAACGATCTTGTCACTAATAAAACGGCAGAGCGCGTGCTTCGCATGAGCATACTCGAATCGCGCCTGTTCAAAAGTGAACTTGCGGGCACCGAACATCTGTTGCTCGCGCTCCTGAAAGAAAATGTGAACGCTGCCGCACAAATGTTGAACAATAATGGTATTACCTATTCTATATTATACAATAAAATGCAAAAAGTAAAAGAAACCGATGACGCCGATCTGGAAAAAATCTACGGCGGATTTACGGACGATGAAGATGATCCGGATGACGAAGACGCCTTTCCGTCCTTCCGTAAAGAACCCGCCTTTGCCGGCACAGGCGCGCCGGTGCAGGCCAAATCGTCAAACGACACGCCGGTACTGGACAATTTCGGTACGGACGTGACCCGCGCCGCAGCCGACGGCAAGTTAGACCCGATTGTCGGGCGGGAAAAAGAAATCCAGCGACTGGCGCAGATTCTCAGCCGGCGCAAGAAAAACAACCCGGTGCTGATCGGCGAACCGGGCGTTGGGAAATCGGCCATTGTGGAAGGTTTAGCCCTGCGTATCGTGCAACGCAAAATCTCACGGGTCTTGTTCGACAAGCGGGTGATCAACCTGGACATGGCCTCCGTCGTGGCCGGCACCAAATACCGCGGACAGTTTGAAGAACGTATCAAAGCGATTCTGAACGAACTGTCCAAAAATCCGAATATCATCCTCTTTGTGGATGAAATTCACACCCTGGTAGGCGCCGGTTCCGCCTCCGGCTCGATGGATGCCGCCAATATGCTAAAACCCGCTCTGGCGCGGGGCGACCTGCAATGTATCGGTGCCACGACGCTGGACGAATACCGGAAAAGTATTGAAAAAGACGGCGCCCTGGAACGTCGCTTTCAGAAAGTTATCGTCGACCCGACCACGGCCGAAGAAACATTGCAAATACTTCACAACATCAAAGACCGGTACGAAGAGCACCATAATATGATCTATACGGACGAGGCGCTGAACGCCTGTGTCAAATTGACAGACCGGTATATCAGCGACCGCAATTTTCCGGACAAAGCGATTGACGCTATGGACGAAGCCGGTTCGCGCGTGCATATATCCAACATTGTCGTGCCTCGCCATATCGAAGAATTAGAGGCAAAGATCGAAGCAACGAAAAACGAAAAACTGACGGCCGTCAAATCGCAGAACTTTGAAGTGGCCGCCAATTTCCGGGATAAAGAACGGCAATACATCATCGAACTGGATGAGGAAAAATCCTTGTGGGAAAAAGAAATGCAGGAACACCGCGAAGTGGTGGACGCCGACCAGGTGGCAGAAGTGGTTGCCATGATGTCAGGCGTTCCCGTGCAACGGATTGTACTGGAAGAAACGATCCGGTTGCGCGAAATGGCCGGTAAACTCAAGGAAAAGATTATCGGGCAGGACGAAGCGGTCGAAAAAATCGTGAAGGCGATTCAACGAAACCGCGTGGGACTGAAAGACCCAAACAAACCGATCGGCACCTTTATGTTCTTAGGCCCGACAGGCGTCGGCAAAACGCATCTGGCCAAGAAAATTGCAGAAATCCTGTTCGATTCGGCCGAAGCGTTGATACGGATAGACATGAGCGAATACCTGGAAAAATTCGCCGTCTCGCGCCTGATCGGAGCGCCTCCGGGATACGTGGGCTACGAAGAAGGCGGCCAGTTGACCGAGAAAGTACGTCGCAAACCGTATTCCGTCATCCTGCTGGACGAAATAGAAAAAGCGCATCCGGATGTGTTCAACCTGCTGTTGCAGGTGTTGGACGAAGGCCGCCTGACCGACAGTCTGGGACGGCGGATTGATTTCAAAAATACGATCCTGATCATGACCTCCAACATCGGTACGCGCCAGTTGAAAGACTTCGGTCGTGGCGTAGGCTTCCAGTTGCAGGCGGAGGGCGGAATGACAGACAAGGACTTCTCACGCGGTGTGATTCGCAAAGCGCTGGAAAGAAAATTCGCCCCCGAATTTCTGAACCGGATTGATGACGTGGTCATGTTTGATCTGCTGGATAAAGACGCCATTCACCGGATTATTGATATTGAACTGAGTGAATTGTATAACCGTGTGGAAGGGCTGGGCTATCATCTTCGGATCACGCCCGAAGCTAAAGAATATATCGCCTCGAAAGGATATGACATACAATTCGGCGCCCGTCCGTTGAAACGCGCTATTCAGAAATATATTGAGGACGAAATGGCAGAAATCATCATCCGCGAGTCATTAAAGGCAGGCAGTTCCATCGGAATCGGATACGACAAGGATACGGATAAGATGACAAATGAAATTCAACCGGTTAAAGACACCTTGACTTTTGTTGACTGTTAAAGGCCGGTTGAGCGGTATTTATATTCCGGAGGAAAGTCAAAATTTTAATGTCAAAATGTCAGACAATGATAGTCTGGCATTTTTTTTGCCCCTACCGAAAGCAGAAGTAATTATAACATTAAAATAAAATGGCAACACAAGGAAACATTGGGGTAACAAGCGAAAACATTTTCCCCGTTATAAAGAAATTTTTATACAGCGATCACGAAATCTTTCTTCGTGAACTGGTATCGAACGCTATTGACGCCACCCAGAAGCTGAAGACGCTGGCATCGGTAGGCGAAACGAAAGGCGAGCTGGGCGACTTGAGTGTCCACATCAGCATCGAAGACGATAAACTGATTATCTCCGACCGGGGTATCGGTATGACCGCCGAAGAGATTGACAAATACATCAATCAGATCGCGTTCTCCGGGGCGGAAGAATTTGTGGAAAAGTACAAAAACGATGTAAATACAATGATCGGGCACTTTGGCCTGGGGTTCTATTCGTCGTTTATGGTAGCCCGGAAAGTGGAAATCGTCACCAAATCGTATAAGGAAGGCGCCGTGCCGATGAAATGGAGTTGCGAAGGCTCTCCGGCCTACGAGTTGGCGGAAACGGAAAAAGAAGAGCGCGGCACGGATATTATCCTCCATATCGACGATGACAACAAGGATTTTCTCGAAAAAACCAAAATCACGTCCTTACTTACCAAATATTGCCGTTTCCTGCCTGTTCCGATTATCTTCGGAAAAAAACAGGAATGGAAAGACGGCAAATACGTGGATACCGACGAAGACAATCAGATAAATGATACGCAGCCGGCCTGGGTGCGTAAGCCCGGCGATCTGAAGGAAGAGGACTACCTGAAATTCTATCAGGATCTGTATCCGATGAGCGACGAACCGTTGTTTTGGATACATCTGAATGTAGATTACCCGTTTCATCTGACAGGCATCCTGTATTTTCCGCGGATTAAGAGCAACCTTGATTTTCACCGGAACAAGATTCAATTATATTGCAACCAGGTGTTCGTGACGGATTCGGTAGAAGGCATCGTTCCCGAATTTCTGACCCTGCTGCATGGCGTGCTGGATTCGCCGGATATTCCGCTGAACGTGTCGCGTTCGTATCTGCAAAGCGACCAGAACGTGAAAAAGATTTCGACGCATATCACCAAAAAAGTGGCCGATCGGCTGGAAGAAATCTTCAAATCCGACCGCCCGCAGTTCGAGAAAAAATGGGACAACCTGAAACTCTTCATTCAATACGGCATGTTGAGCGATGATAAATTTTACGACCGGGCGGCTAAATTCTCATTCCTCAAGGATGTAGACGATACGTATTTCACACAGGACGAATACCGGAAATTAGTGCAGGAAAATCAAACCGACAAGGACGGAACGACGATCTACCTGTATACGACCAGCCGGAACGACCAGTACAGTTACATTCAGGTAGCCAAGGAAAAAGGATACAGTGTGCTGCTTATGGACGGACAGTTGGATGTGCATGTGATCAGCCGGTTGGAACAGAAATTGGAGAAAACCCGTTTCGTGCGCGTAGACGGCGACACGATAGACAACCTGATCCGGAAAACGGATCAAAACACCGTTCATCTGGACGACGCTCAACAGACGACGCTCAGGGAAATATTCAAACGCCGGTTCCCGACATTGGAAAAGACGGAATTTCAGGTAACATTCGAAGCGCTGGGCCAACAGGCCAATCCGGTCATGCTGACGCAAAGCGAATACATGCGGCGAATGCGCGAAATGTCGACCATGCAGCCGGGCATGTCGATCTACGGAGACATTCCGGACAGCTATAATCTCGTATTGAATACGGATCATCCGCTACTGAAAAACATCCTGGCGGACGAAGAAAAAACCTGCGCCGGAGAGCTGAACCCGATCCTTGCCGACATCAAAGGCTGGGAAGCCCGCCGAACCGACCTTCGCGAAGCGCAGAACAAAAAGAAACCGGAAGAAATCACGCCCGCAGAAACGGCAGACTTGACCGATACGAACAAAAAATTAGACGAATTGCAGGAACAGCGCGACCGGATATTCTCCGCATATGCCGCGGAGAATCCCATCGTCGGTCAGCTGATTGATCTCGCGTTGCTGGGTAACGGACTGCTGAAAGGCGAGCCGCTGAGCCGCTTCATCCGGCGAAGCGTCGACATCCTGTCGGTGAAAGAATAAACGCCGACACCTTCCATTTTGACCTGAGCGGGAAGAAAAATCCGGCTGATTTTGGACAAAAACAGGTGAAAAATCGGAAAAATCTCGCGGAAAATAATTTTTATTTCCTGTGAGATTTTTTTTATCTCATGCGGGATTTTTCCCCTTTTTCCACCCCTTGACACATCCCGGAACGGAAAGAAACCGTTTTCCGGCGTAAAAATCCACGATTCGCCATGGGAAATTAAAAAAAAACGTATCTTTGGGACAAAGTAGGAGGAAAAATGAAACGTCAAATCATCACAGGTATATTACCCTTATTACTAATTTGTTTTCAAGAAATTAGTGCACAGAAAGTCGGTCTCGTATTAAGCGGCGGCGGCGCCAAGGGAGCCGCCCACATTGGCGTAATCAAAGCCCTGGAAGAAAATCATGTGCCGATCGACTATATCGCCGGCACATCCATCGGAGCCATCGTAGGCAGTTTGTATGCAATGGGTTACACGCCTGATGAGATGCTGAAACTCATCCTTTCGGACGAATTCGGATACTGGCAAAGCGGAGCCATCGAAGACAATTACGTCTATTACTTCAAGAAACCGGACGACATGCCCGATTTCATGCGCTTCCCGATCGACTTGTCCACCCCCATGCACGTCAAAACCATCCTGCCGTACAGCCTGATCAATCCCTCCCAAATGAATCAGGCATTCATGGGATTATATGCACAGGCGACAGCCAAATCGGGCTGGAATTTCGACAGCCTGTTCGTCCCCTTCCGTTGCATGAGTGCGGATGTATACAATAAAAAAGCCATCCTCTGGCGCAATGGCGACCTGGGCGAAGCCGTGCGTTCTTCCATGACATTCCCGCTCTTTTTCAAACCGATATGGAAAGACGGCGTGCCGCTGTTCGACGGAGGGATATACAATAATTTCCCCGTCGATGTCATGAAAACAGAGTTTCACCCGGACTTCATCTTCGGCTCGGCCGTCGTCGGGCACGAAAGTATACCCTCGGAAAATCCCATGAACCAGATCGAAAAAATGATCATGCAACACACCGATTACAGCGTAGATGCGGAAGACGGAATGATGGTCTGGTTCAACTTTCCGGATGTCTCCCTGCTGGATTTCCACCGTGCGCAGGAATTGATGGACGCAGGGTATGAACGCACGCTGACCCTGATCGATTCCATCAAAAAACGGGTGCCGGCAAGCCGTCCGCAAGAAGAACTTTCGCAACGCCGGCAAACCTATAAGGAAAATTTGCCGCCCCTGAAATTCAAGAACATCTACATCACGGGCGACGTATCCGATGCGCAACGAAAATATATCGACATACAACTCCACCGGGATTTTAACGATGAATTTTCGATGGAAGAATTTAAACGCGCCTATTTCAAGATGCTGTCCGATTCAAAAATCAAGGAAATTCTTCCACAGGCCGTCTATAACCGGAAAAACAAGAATTTCGACCTCTATCTGGACGTGAAAATGAGCAATGAAATAAAAGTCAGTATCGGAGGAAACATCTCCTCCCACCAGGCCAATCAACTGTATCTGGGCGTCGGCTATCAGGAACTCGGAGAGTATGCGACCGAACTGCATACCGATTTTCAGATGGGAAACACTTACAGCGGAGCCGCGCTGAACGGACGCATTTATATGCCCACCCGCCTCCCGATGTATCTGAATCTCCAGGCGGTCTATTCGTCCCGGAACTATTCGCAAAGCCAGTCACTGTTTTACGAAGACATGTTGCCGGCCTTTATCAAGCAAAGAGAAAAATTTGTCAAATTGAAAGCAGGATTTCCCTTCCGGACAAAATCAAAAATCGAAATAGGACTGGGCTACGGACACCTGAATGACGACTACTATCAGACAAACACGGTTTCTTTTTCGGATTCGGAATTTGACAAAAACGTGTACAATTTCTTCCATACGTTCATGCGAATGGAAGAAAACTCGCTCAATGCCAAACAATATCCAACCGGCGGCAGACAACAGTTCTTCGTCGCGCAATATATAGCCGGATCGGAATCCTATAATCCATATAACCGGTATTCTACGGAAACGCATCGTCATGCCTGGATACAACTAAAAGGAAAATGGCAAAACTATTCCTCGCTGAGTAATCATTTCCGGCTGGGTCTGATGGCGGAAGGTGTCCTTTCCACCAAAAAGCTGATGAACAATTATACGGCCTCTATTCTGCAAGCGCCTTCATTTACGCCGACGCCTCACAGCAAAGTAGTCTTTAATGAATCGTTTCGTGCCAATCAATATGCGGCAACCGGAGTTATGCCGGTTTTCATGCTGAACAAACAATTCCATCTGCGTTTTGAAATATACGGTTTCCTGCCCCTGAACCCGATTAAGAAAGAAATCATACCCGGAGATCATTACGCAGACCGACCTTATTACGGAAAGACACTTGAATCGTTTAACTACATGGCGGAAACGGCTCTGGTCTTTCAATTACCATTCATATCGGTCAGTTTGTTTGCCAATGGATACAGCTATCCGAAAAATAATTTCAATCTTGGATTGAATATCGGATACATCCTTTTCACTCGCGAATTTCTTGAATAAATAGATGAAAATAAAAAGTTTGCTCACCCCCAAACCGCTATTTGGAAAAAACCCTGCGGCGAAATTGCAAAAAAATAGTGTTTTGTTTTTATTTGGAGATAAAAAAATAAGTCGTATCTTTGCCCCCACAAAATCAGAAATGATTTGGCCCCGTGGCTCAACTGAATAGAGCATCTGACTACGGATCAGAAGGTTACAGGTTTGAATCCTGTCGGGGTCACAAAAGAGGTAATATAAATCAATTCTTTAGGCGGAGATTCTTTTTGAGAACTTAGGAAAGTACTTAGATTGTAGGCATATGATTTTAATGGCGTATCTCTCTTATTTTCCTTGTGTCTACCCGCTATAATATGCACAGCTTCGTATCATTAACTCATTTCATATACCTATTCTTCGGATTCTGATTTTCTAAGAAATAACCGGGCAATCAAAGGCGATTGCGATTGACTTATCGCGTCTAACTCTTCCTGATTGACAGGACGGGGAACAACAAGTTTCATCAAGTCAAGATAGGCTTTTACCCTGTCTTTTCCACTTAGCTCTTCAATCTCCGCGATTATGACGTCCAGATTATTGTCTATGTAGATTTCGAGCCGCTTCTTTATCGGATTCGGCACTTTGTTTTTGCTTCCGACCGGACGCCCGAAGGGGTTATTGCTTACGCCATTCTGTGCACCGCTACGGCCTTTCTTTCCGCCGGGCTTCTTCTTCTCCTCCATCTATTTTTTTTTTGCAAAATAACGGATTTTCCATGAAAGCGAAGCACAAGTCACCCGAAAATTTTTTCTGCCCACCCCGTATGTTTTCGCGTTAAATACATTCGATGCCGAAATACTTTTGTTTTTTAGCGCCCTCAAAATAAGCGAAGCGTGAGACAGGTAAATTTTATTAAAACGGCGAAGAAGAATTCACCGATTTGATAAAGGCAGGAGACTATTCGGGGGCAACGGGAAAGGCGTTTATGGAGGCAACGGGTTCTTTGCCGGTATCGCTGGCCGCCATGTTCGGAGGGCCTGCGGGTTTGATAGGCACGTCACTACTCTCGGCCAACGAAAAGTATGACGAACTGGATGCCGATACAGACCTTTCGGAAACAAATAAGGCGGTCAATGCCATTTTGACAGGTTCGTTTGAAGCGCTTACGGAAAAGATGGGAGATGTGCCCATCGGAAAGTGGTTAAAAGGGCTGTATGGGAGCCTCGGCAAGGAAGCCGCACAGCAAACCGTGCAGAAGGGGCTATCCGGCTGGCTTCAGAAGCAGTTCAAGAAATCCGGTCTGCTGCTTGCACCTGTATCGGAAGGCGTGGAAGAAGCCACCGGCCAACTGGCGGAGAATATTACCGACTGGGCAACGGGTGTTAATCAGGAACTTCATCTTTTTTCGGGCGTACCGGAATCGTTTGTGTATGGCGCTGCCGGTGGCGCTCAGTTTTCGGCGGTGGCGGTTCCCGGAGTGCTTGTCAATACGGTGCAACGGCGAAAGGTAAAGAGCAATTACCGTAATGCGTCCGGCGCCTTTGATGCAACCTACGGCGAAGGGGCTGCGGAATACCGTAAGAGGCTGGACGGGATAGTCGGAAACAAACGCCCCGAAGAGGTGAAACTGGGTATCCTGGATATTATAGTAGACAGCAAGCTCACGGAAGAACAGAAACAGGTAGCGATTGATTACATTATGGCTCGCAGGGCGTATTCCGGCGTAGCACAGGGTGAAAACGATTTGCTTGCACAAACCCAAAATCAGGCCGTGGAGTTGGTGAATCAAAGGGTTAACCCGGATATGGGAGCCGTGGTTACGGTCAGTGTGGGCGGACAGGAGCAGGAACTGGCGTCCAAAGTTGTGGCACTTAATCCCGACGGAACGGTTAACCGCGAAGAATCGGATCAGACCGTGTATGTGCGGGATGAGGAGGGTACCATACGCCCGGTTCCCATTGATCAGGTAGAGGGAGTGGGCGAGACGCTTTCGCAGCAGGAGGCGGTGGATCAGACGACGCAGATACTGGCTCAGCCGATTATCGAACAGCAGCAAAACGATGAAGTGCGGGAGTATACGGCAGGTGAGACGGTACGCACGACTACGGG
>JAITPV010000109.1 GCA_031289275.1 Tannerella sp. | reverse complement strand
CGGGGTCAATTCCGACGGTCTTCTTGCCTGAACGGTATGATAGATTGGCAAGATTAATCATATTGGCGCTCAAAACACCCTGTTCGATGGGTGCATTGGTCGTTTTCCGCGAACGGACACAGTCAATGAAATTGCGGTGATGCACTTCGTCGGGGAAGTATCCGGTTTTTTCGGCAAGCAGTTTCCAGTCTTTTCCGAACACCTGCCAGCCGCCGCCGTGACGTCCCAGAAACATCAGACCTTTTGTTCCATATATCTCAATGCGTGTCGAATTGGTGCTCCACTCCGGAAACTTCTCGCTAAAGCGCACTTCCTGCGGCGTTTTGTACATATAATTTCCGTATTGCGACGATTCGAGATTTATAGGATAATCGCCCATATCAAAAACTACCGTCTGGTTGTCGGGGATATCGCGTTTATCGTTGAAAATCACCCGTCCGCCGGCACAATATACCGCCTGCGGCAATCCGGGGTCGCCCAACGCCATACGCGCCAAATCAATCACATGCGAAGCGTCGCCCGACATGGCTGCTCCGCCCGAATATGCCCACCAGTCCGACCATGCCTTGTGACGTGAAATATTGTAAGGCACGGAATCCGCCGGACCAAGCCACCTGTCCCAGTCAAGACCTTCGGGAACAGCGCTATCCGGTTTCAGAATCCATTCGCGAGTGCCGGGCAACATGCAATAAGCCTTTACGGTAACAATCGAGCCCAATTCTCCGGAAGCAATGTAATCCTTTGCGGCAAAAGCATAGTCACCGCTACGGTTTTGCGTGCCGCACTGTATAACGACCTTGTTCCGATTGGCTGCTTCAATCATTTTCCTGCCTTCTTCCAAAGAAAGACAGACGTTTTTTTCGACATAAACGTCTTTTTTCGCTTCGCAAGCCCGGACGGTCGCCAGGGCGTGCCAGTGTTCGGGCGTCGTGATGACTACGGCATCGACATCCTTGTCGTCGAAAACCTTCCGCATGTCCACTTCCCGTTTGGGTTCGTAGCCTTGCGCTTTCGCCAGGTCTTTGATGACGCTGCCGCCGCGTTCGTTATCCACGTCGCACACATATTTTACTTCTACATTCCCGGCGCATCGCTGCAAACTCAGGATGACTTGCGTGCCACGTCCGCCTGCTCCGATCAATGCGAGTACAACTTTGTTATTTGCTCCTTTCATTTCGGTTTTATTTTAAAGATATTCTGCTTTTATCTCAATTTCAGTTGTACGATTTTTGCGGACGGTTGACGGCCTTCGTTGTGCAACTCTGTTCTCGAATAATTTAATGTCGCTTGTTTTTACCATACTATTTTTGCTGAGGTAATAAAAAAATAAGTCTGAAATATATCGCGACAAACTTACAAAAAGTATATCAATCTGCGAAAAGAATAAATGTTTACATAACCGGATAAAAGTTTACTGCCGGGTTTCTTCTCCGGCATCGACCGTTTCGCCGTCTTGCAGGGCGTTAAATACCCAGTCGAAATGCCGGTCGGGATAAACCGTCAGTAACCGGAATCCGGCAGGATGGTTGTCGAAATTCACGCTGGTGGTTTCGCCGTTCAGGATGGCGAAAGGGGCGTGGGTACGTTGCAACGTCGTATGGGTATGCCCCGACAGCCAGACGACGACTCCGCATTCCGCAGCCAGATCAAGCAGTTCTTTCCGGACATCGAGCGGCAGGTTGAAATATTCCTCCTTTTCGTCCGCAGATACGACAAAGGGGGGTACATGCGTCAGCAAGATGACGGGTAGTTTTTTCTTTTTTGCCTGTTGCAGCGTCCGGTGCAATTTCTGCCGGTGCGCCTCTTTTTCTTCCTCCGGAGCTTCCCGCCATAATTGGGAATTGGCGGAAATGATCGCCCGTCCTTTACATTGGATGTAGCTGAAATCGTTGCCGAAAACAGCGCGATAACGGGCTAATCCTTCGGCAGTGACAGGGTCAGGCAAATCATGATTGCCGGGCGTCAGGATAACCGGCGGTCGAATCTTTGCCATCAGTTTCACTATCGTGGAAACGGCATGTTCCTCCCGGATATCGTTCACCATATCTCCGGCAATCACTACCAGATCCGGCGCTAATTCATTGACTTGTCTTATTTCCTGTTCAAAACGCGCCGAATCGGCGGCAAAGCCATCTGCACCAAAGCCCAACTGAGGATCGCAAAGATGCGCCACCGTCAGGGTCGTGCGATTTTCGCAAGCCGTCGACAGCAGCAGGACGGCGAAAATAAAACAGGTTGTCTTCATTCTGTTAGTCTTCATGTTTTTTTCTCGCAAAGGTACGGTTTTTAACCCGGATAAGCCGAAAGAGCACGCAGATGACGCAGATTTAACGGATTTACGCAGACAGGGAAACAAAAAATCTGCGTGAATCCATTCAATCTGCGTCATCTGCGTGCTAAAAGATGCTTGCTCTAAATACACGCATTTTTCTTGTAAGATACGAACTCTTCCGGCGAGTGTAAGAAGCCTTCCAATGGATGTAAAATGCCTTCCAACGAATGTAAGATGCCTTCCAACGAGTGTAAAATGCCTTCCAACGAGTGTAAGAAGCCTTCCAGCGAATGTAAGAAGCCTTCCAACGAATGTAAGAAGCCTTCCAACGAGTGTAAGAAGCCTTCCAATGGATGTAAAATGCCTTCCAACGAGTGTAAGAAGCCTTCCAATGGATGTAAGATGCCTTCCAACGAATGTAAGATGCCTTCCAACGAATGTAAGATGCCTTCCAACGAGTGTAAGACGCCTTCCAACGAATGTAAAATGCCTTCCAATGGATGTAAAATGCCTTCCAATGGGTGTAAGAAGCCTTCCGGCAAAACAAATACCCATCTATATTCAAAAGGGACTTTCCCAATAATGGAAAAGTCCCTTCCTGAAACAGAAAATTAATTTACATGTAACCCAAATGAGGTTTTATTCATACGGGGGTCACCCCCTTCCTTCAATCACATCATCAAAGGATCACGGCAGATAAGATGTTCCTACTTTGCCGATCTTCGCTACTTCATCGTCCGTCAGCACCTGATCCCAGATAGTTACTTCCGTGACGTCTATATCGCCATCGTCTCCGGCGCTACAGGCAAACAAGAGTACACCGGCCGGATCCAAAGCATATTTATCGTCATCCAGCTTTAACTTATTCCACATCTTGTTAAGCGGTACGCCGTCGACATATATTTTAATGCTCTCTCCCAACTTGGCGCTCAGCACGATTCTGTACCAGGCGTTGTCGTTAGGGAAAACATTTGAAAGATATCCGAGCACGCCTACGCCGATCTCTCTGTTGTCCTTGCCGATCCACAAGTCGCCGTCATTGCTGTTGGTCACAGAGGCATTGAAAAGTGAATACCAGGATTCGACCCAATCCATGTGGACGTCCCACAGAATGGTAAATTCGTTGACTTTGGTTCCCCCCGAGGCTTTTATGCCGTGTTTGGCCAGGAGATAACTTCCTTTGGCCACGGTGACGGCATTGCGTCCGTTGGGACCTGCTTTCTCTGTAAAACCGTCGCCGGTCTTCTCCAAATCAGCGCCTATGTTGGCCGCCAGTATATTCGAGGCGGGGAACTGCCAGTTACCGACAATGATCGGACGCTTCGGAGGTATGTAAGCCGCTTGAACTACGCGCAATGCCACATCAGGGGCTCCATCTGCGCGTACAACAATTCTGGCTTCGCGTACTGCTTCAACGTCGCTTGCCGTTACCTTAATTCTCAGAGTTAACGGCGAGATGTTGACTTTTTCCGTCGTAACCCAAGTATTACCGGCTTCCACTGTTACGTCGTAGTCCGGTTTGTCGGTGGTTATAACAGCATATTTTTCGCCATCTAACGCATTAAAGTGAAATAATTGCGAACTAACGGCCAGCACCGGATCAGCATCTTCTTCTCCACAGGAAAACAATGTGAACGCTACGGAGAACATTAAAACTAATCTAACTAATTTTTTACTTGCTTCCAAGTAAATGTGGCATAGGCCACTTTTATTATTTAAATTCATATCCATTTATTTTTATTGTTCATTTATTCATACGGATTAAAGGTGCCTTCACCTCGTGCGTCAGACCAACCCTGCGTTTGCTGAATCACGAGATTCTTCGCAATGTGAGTTTCGTAGGGGATGCAGTAGAAATACTGTCGATCGCTTACATTAAACGATGTGCCTTCTTTCGGATAAACCTTGTCATCAAAATAACTGAAGTAGGTCGTTTCGTTGCCCGGCACATTGATGTCCTCAAAGTTGTACAACACGGTTTGGTAGCTGCCACGGTCTTCAATCGGGTTGAAATGATTCATTTCCGCGCCGATGGTATGGAGCATTGTTCCGTTCAGTTTGAAACCGGCCAGCTCGTCGGTGTAGAGCCTCCAGCGAAGCAGGTCGTAAAAGCGAATGCCTTCGTAAGCAAACTCAATAAGCCGTTCTTTCAGGATGGTCAGAATCAGGTTATCGCCTGTGGGCGGCGTAGCGCCCAGCCCGTAATTGTTGGCGGGCGGAATGCCAGCCCGTTGACGGATTTGCTTCAACAAGGCAACCGCTTCCGCCTCTTTGCCTGTTTTGGCGGCACATTCGGCCAGTCCCAACACGATTTCGGCGTAGCGCAACACGGGCAGATCGACGCCCGAAGGGTCGTTTTGCCAATCCTGGTTGATGTCAACCATTTTCCGGCAAGCAATCCCGTTGATGCTGCCCGAAGTGGCCGGCGCGGAATTGTCGTAGGGCAAAGTGGCGTTGACGAAGAACCATTGATGCTGATCGGGAACCTCGTTCTCCGTATAGGCCTGGTTACGTTTGAGCGGCCACACGCAGCCATTGTAGGCAATGGTGGCGTAGAATCGCGGCTCGCGTCCCTGCCAGTAAGGCACGGTGGAGGTTGCGCTCGGCACTTTGGGCGCCGTGTTGCCTGTGGCGGCGGCGGCGGATATCAGTGCGTTCAGGCCGGTATAGGACGTTCCGTCGGCGTTGAGGAACTCTCTGATCAACTCCAGCGTGGGGATATTAAACGGACTGCCTCCATGCGAAGGGGGAGAGCAATTCGACCAAAAATTGTTCGTAGGCCCATTTCTGTATTTGCGCCTTACCCAGATCATTTCGGGATTGTTGGGCATCTCCTCGATAAACATGTCGTAATAGTCCTGCACGGCATCGTCAAACGATTTATCGGCTCCTCCGCGGAAGAGTCCGAAGCCGGCGGCATCCAGGGCGGCTTTCGCTTCGGAAAATGCTTTGTAGGCATCGTTCCATCGTTCTTCCTTCGACTTGGTGCCTGCGGGCGTTTGTTTCGTAAACTGCGGGCTGGCATAGGTCAACAGCACACGGGCTTTCAGGGCATAAGCGATAGCCTTGCTGATACGGCCGGCGTCCGCTTCGGTTGTCCATCGCATCGGAAAGCCACCGAGCGCGATTGCGTCGTCCAGGTCCTGAATAATCTGATTGATACAAACAGACGTCTTGCTGCGTGGCACGTGCAAGTCTTCATCCACCATCTGTTCGTGCAAAATCAGCGGCACTCCGCCATAGGCACGAACCGAAAGAAAATAGTTCCATGCACGCATCACTTTCACCTGTCCGGTGAAACTTTCCCTATCTGCCTGCGTCAGTTTTTCGACTTTATCCACATTTGCCAGAAACTTGTTTATGTTGCGGATTGTGGTATAATTCCAGAAACCGAGGGGGCTGTCGTCATTCGAGGTATGCTGGTCGTGCATGAACCGTTGCTCGGTGCCATGCTCTTCGGTATAAGTGGACTTTTCATATACCGGACCATAGGGGACATCGGGAATGCCACTGCCGGAAATGATGTTGTCCATGTACCTTTTGGTCAAATCGGGACTGTCCCAGACTTCGTCGGGCGTCAGACTGCCAAGGTCGCGCTTGTTATCCATCACTTCTTCGCAAGCCGTAAACAGAACGGCCATGAGAAATGCACATATATAATATTTCATCTTTTTCATATTCGATACATTAAAACGATTAAAAACTAACATTTAAACCAAATGTCCATGTCCGCATCAAGGGATATGACATCGCGGGATTTTCCGGGCGGGTGCCTATACCGTCTCCCGTTTTGTACATATTGTTCACGGAACCTGCCAATTCGGGGTCGGCAATGCCTTTCAGCGGATTGTAGAGCAGGGCGACATTGTTGCCGCTCGCATAAACCCTTATAGCGCTTACTCCGATTGTTGCCAGCACGTTTTTGGGCAGATCGTAGGAAAGGGTGACGTTTTTCAAACGCAGGAACGAAGCGTTGCGTACCCAGAAATCGGGGTTGTTTTCGGCCACGTTGGTATCATAACCGCGTACATTCAATCCCCACCAGTTGGTAGGCGCAGGCATCATGCCATCCGGGTTGGTAACCGACGAATAGTGGTCTTTGCTCCAGTAGGCAACCGAGGTGTCGTCCCAGAGTCCGTCGCCCCCGATGCCATCCCATCCGAGGTAAGTCTGATGACCGGCTAACCCGTTGAAGAATACTTCGAGCGAAAAGCCTTTCCATCGGCTGCCGAGCAACAGTCCGTAGTTGAACGGAGGATTGTAATGATCCATGATCCATGTGCGGTCTGCATTGTCATTGGTGACCGCGCCGTCGGGTGTTGATGAATACAGCGCATTGCCGTCGGCGTCAACTCCTGCGGGCGAACCGATGTCTTTGTAGAAGAGCACGCCGGGTCGCATGGCCAGGAAGTGGTCGGCCACAATATCGTTGTCGCTGCCGTTCCCATGCAGGTAATAACCTTTTTCGGGCACTTTGTAGGTGTTACCCGTGCTGGTGGTTACGTTGTAGGTGCCGTCGCCGTTGTCTACCATCCTGTGAATGACGCCGTCGGTCAGATAGCCTCTGCGGCGATCCCAGTTCTTGCCCAACACAGACAGGTGTTGCGGCACCCCGGTTTCGTCCCATTCCACCAACTTGTTGTCCGACCAGCCGAAATTGCCTTTGGCCAATATCGCCCAATCTTTGTTGATTTGCTTGTTGTAACCGACTTCCACTTCAATACCGTATGAGTCTACGATGCCATAATTGGATGCCGCCAAAGTAGCGCCGAAGGTATCGGGAATATCAATGGCGTGCGAGCCGAGGATGTCGTATGTGTGGCGGAAGAAATAATCCAAGCCGAAGGTGAACATGTTTTGCAGGAACCCTGCTTCGAGTCCGGCATTGTAACTGAGGGATTTTTCCCAGGTAATGGCGCTATTTGCCAGCGAGCTGACGTTCATGCCCAATGTGCTCGAACTGCCTCCGTAGTAAAATCCGCCGGCCAAATTCATCTTGTCCTGCCATTGCCATGCATCCACTTCATCATTACCGGTCAAACCGACGGAACCACGCAGTTTCAGATTACTTAGCCACGTTAGATTATCCCTGATAAACGCTTCTTCCGAAACCCTCCATGCCAAGGAACCTGAAGGGAAGAATCCCCACCGAAATTCATTATGGAATTTAACGGAAGCATCGCGCCGGAATGAAAATTCCGCCAGATAACGCCCGTCGTAGGCATAGTTCATACGTCCGATATAGGACAGACGCGCACTTTCGCTTTGAGCGTTGCCAATGGAATAGTTATTACCGGCATTGCCTGCGTCGTCCGTATCGCCCGGGCCGAAGTTGAAATAAGGCTGATCGATTGTGTAATATCTCTTTTGAGCCGAAAAGTTATCAGCGTATGCTTCCACCTGTTCATAGCCCAGCAGCGCTCCCACTTCATGTTTGCCGAAGGTGTTGTTGTAGGTGAGCATCGCGTTGAATTGATAGGATTCATCGCGGCCACTCAATTCATACAAGGTCGCCATCCCTTTTTCGCCGCCTTTAATGCCCGACACGCCCACAATGTCGTTGGTTACAATATGCCCGTTGGTGCCTTCTTTTCTGAGCGAATACACTTCGTAGGGCGTGTTCCAGGTCTTATAGAAACGCTGCCTCCAGAATTTGTTGTAGGTGGTTTTGGCGCTCAACCCTTTCACCCACGGCACATCCCATTTCAATCCGGCGGTGTATTCGGTACTCCAGTAGGTATCCTCCGTTGTTCCGTTGGCTCCTTCGGCTATGGCAAGGATATTGTCGCCGGTCATGTTGCCGCCCGAACCGATGTACTTGCCATCCACCTTAGCGGGGATGAAAAGATTGGTTCTACTGAGGCCTGCAAAAATTTGTTTCAGCTTTCTCTCGGCATTGTAAGCCCCACCTCCGGAAGGCATCATGGGGCCAAGTTCCTTGGTATTGGTCGTATTCAAATCCAGTGAAGCCGTCCAATATTTGTTGAGTTTGGCTTCTACGCTTCCTCTGATGTTGTATTTCCGGTAATTCAATGATTTGAAAGCGCCGTCTTCATCGTTATACGCTCCGCCTACGAAATACCTTACCTTGTCGGTACCTCCGCTCACATTGATGGAATGATTGGTTGTAACCGGTTCATTCCAGGTGTCTTTCAGCAGATCGACCGCACCGCGCTTGCGGTAATAGTCCATTTCGTCGTCGGTAAAGACATCGTTGTTGATGTAACCGCCGCTACTGTTTTGCAAGTTTTTATAGATGCTCGGTTTCATATTGTCCTTGTAGAAACTGCCGCCAAACTCCATCTGGTGATCGTTCACCATTTGGAAGCGCTGCTCCATCGTTTCGCGTTCGGGCATCACCGTAAACGAGCCGATGCTGTATGCGCCGGAATAGGAAATGGTAGGTTTGCCTTCCTTGCCTTTCTTGGTGGTGACCAGGATAACGCCATTGGCCGCCCGCGAACCGTAGATGGTAGCGGCTGCCGCATCTTTCAATACGGAGAAAGATTCTACCTGACTGGGATCCAAGTCGTCGAGGGCGCGTCCGTCGCGCACGATGCCGTCAATGACATAGAGCGGCCCGGTGGAATTCCATGTGCCGCGGGCGCGAATGGTGATTTCCGAGCCATTGCCCGGACGCGCGCCACCGGTTTGTGCCACCGTTACGCCGGCTAACCGGCCTGCCAAGGCATTGGACAAGCGGCTGGTTGAAATCTTTTCGATTTCTTCGGCTTTCACCGTGCTGACCGACCCGATGAGGTGGGCTTTCTTTTGCGTGCCGTAACCGACCACAACTACTTCATCCAGCGTTTTCAGGTCTTCTTCCAACGTGACGGAAAACAGGGAGTTGTTACCCACCGTCACCTCTTTGGACATATAGCCGATATAGCTTATTTCCAGCGTGGCGCCGGGTGATACGGAAAACTCGAATTTGCCGTCTATATCGGTCACACGGCCGTTCGTCGTGCCTTTTTCCACGACATTCGCCCCGATAATCGGTTCGCCGTTGACGTCGATGACGGTTCCGGTGATTCGCTTACCTTCCTGGTTAATGATCGGGGCTTTGGATATCAGAATATGTCTGTCAATGATCTGATAATGCAGGCCACGATTTTTAAGCAGTTCATTGAGTATGTCGAAAACCAATTTATTTTTGGCTTCCAGCGTAACTCGCAGATTGTTGTCAATCTCTTCACTTTTATAGAAGAACATAAATTCGGACTGTTGTTCTATTTGAGTGATCACCTCATAAAAGGTGCCGTTTTTTATCTGGACAGAGATACGATGTTCCTCCGCATACGTCGATGCGGACAGGTGCACAATGCCTGCCAGAATAAGTAGCGTTGCTATTTGCATAGAACGCTTGATTTTAATGTACAGTTTACTGTTGTTTCGTTTTTTGTTCATGCTTATAATGTTTTTTTTTGATAAATAATTTCTTCCGCATACTGTTTTTCGGACAAGTAACGAAAGATGGTTTCACAGAAAGGTGTGAGTCGGGGAATGCCGGAAGCATTATCCGATTCTTTTTTGCTTCATTCTTACTTTATTTCATAGGCGCCGGATTTTTATAGGGTTCAACTTCTTATTTTCTTTTTATATAGATATCATTTCCTGTTTGTTGAAACAGAAATTGCTTTTCGTGATTGATGATGCGCAAAACCTGTTGAATATTTTGATCGAGGGAAAAGGTTCCCGTGTATTTGATTCGCTTCAGGCGCTCATCGCTTACATGGATGTTTACATCGTAATAGTTTTCCAATCGTTTGACGATTAACGCCAACGGTTCATCTTTAAATTTGTATTCTCCTTTCGTCCAGGCATTGGAAAGCGAGGCGTCCGCCTCTTCTACGGATACGGCTCCCGAGGCGCTGTCGAAATAGGCTTTCCGTCCGGGTTCCAAAACGAGCCGTTCGGTCTTTTCGCCGTTTCCGTTCATGGTTTCCAGCGAGATGCTCCCGCTCAGAAGCGTCACGATATTGTAGGATTCATCCCGGTAGGCTTCTATATTGAAGTTTGTTCCGTGGACAATTACGTTTTGCCGGTTCAGTCTGACAATGAAAAGTTTTTCGGGGTCGTTAGCCACTTCAAAATAGGCTTCCCCGTCCAAAAAGACTTCCCGCGTGCTGTCGGAAAAGGAGGTGGGGAAACGCAGGGCGCCGGCGGCATTCAGCATCACTTTTGTTCCGTCCGACAAAACCAGCGTATTCGGCGTTCCGCCTTTTTTTACGCGGATCTCGTTATAGGCCGTCACTTGCGGCGGCGTCTCCGCCGGTGGCCGACGGTTCTCGCGGAACTCGCCGATTCCTATTCCCAACGCGATGGCGACGACCGCAACGGCAATATATTTCAGGGGCGTATACAGGGGCACCTTTTTACCCGGCAAGTCCGCATGGCTATGGAATATTTTCCGGTACATGCGTTGCCAACTTTGTTCTATTTCTTCTTCGCTCCACAACTTATAACCCTTGGCCGAATCATAGATGTCTTTCAACCGGAAGAAGTTGTCTTTGTTTTCAGACGCTTCCTGTAGCCATTGATCCAACTCCCTGAGTTCTTCCTCCGAAATATCCTGTTGCAGGTAACGGATGACCAGTTCTTCTATATGATTATGTCTGTCCGGCATATCAATTTCTTTGTTTTTCTATATACACGATTGAGGAAAGAAATTTACTTACCGGATATGCGATAATTTTGAAAGTCACCCGTATTTTTTTACTCCTAAGCCGGAAGAGCGTGCTGAAATATGCTTGCTCTACGTATTTTTCTTGCAAGATACCAAGGCGTCCCGCAGGTTTTTCAGGGCTTTATATAATTGGGCTTCTACGGTGCGTTTGGAGAGGTTCAGACAGAGGGCAATTTCTTCGCTCTTTTTCTCCTCCAGGTATGCCATGGTAAAGATTTCCCGGCGTTTTTCCGGCAATTTCTCTATTTCCTTTTGAATAGACAACATGCGATCGTCCTGATGATATATAAAATCCGGATCGTCGGTGTAATACAGTTCTTCTATCTTCAGTTTGGTTAGAATGGCGCTTGCATAATCGGCTTTCACGTCCTCATGTTTGAAGTGATCCAAACAGGCATGTTTGACGGCCTGATATAAATATGTATGAATGCCTTCTTTCAAGAATATAAACGCCCTCTTGTCCCATACTTTCAGAAAAATATCCTGCACTAAGTCTTCAGCCGTACCGGTGTCGACAAACCTGGCGGCATAAGCAATCAAAGCCGGGGCATATTTCGTATATAAAGCTTTGAACCGTTCTATGTTTTCATCTTCTGTCTGCATTTCACTCATCATGGTTGGTCAATAATAAGAGCCGACGGATAAACGCTACACTATCGAAAAGATAATGCAGGCATGTGTGTTTTTCCGTTTTGTGTCTTTCATAAACAAACTAATCCTCCTTCCCCGTTAATGTGTTGATAAAATCGACTTCTTCCTGCGAGAAGGGCGTACCGTCTTTGCGGAAAATATCAGTGAACCAAACCGCCGGTTCGACAACATCCGGCTCCGGCTTTCCCCATCCGAAGATCGTATTGGTTTTTCCCGCAACCAATCCCCAATTGATAGCGCCGATATTATGTGCTTTCAGCAGAGGCATGATCGTTTGAAAAGTACTGTTGTATTCGCGTGCCATATATTCGGTGCAAATCATGGGACGACCAAGTTGCATCAGGGAGTCAACCGCTTGTTGGTGACTGCCTAAATCCGCATAGTTATGATACGTAATCACATCTGAATGTTCCAACTGGTACTTGACCAGATTGACCAGATTTTTATCATGAACGCCTGCCGAAAGGGGTTGAGAAGGGTTTACCGTTCTTGCCCAAGTAAAAACTTGTTGCAACAACGGCAAACTCCTGTCATTCTTGTCACCCCAACCGGGTTCGTTGTACAAATCCCAAAGCACAATGCGTTTATCATCCTTAAATGCCGTAAGAATGTCTATTACATACGCTTCAAGTATTATTTCCAATGAGGCGTCGCGAGCCAACAATTCGCCCGGGTCTTGCACCCATCCCGAATTATGTACTCCCGGCTTGGGTTCGGGTTGCCGGCCTGCCGCATAAGCAGCATTCCAGCAATCGTCAAAGATAACGAATAAGGTCGCAATGTGATGCTTGTCTGCAATTTCCAGATATTTGCCCATTCGTTGTTTGAAACCGTTTTTATCTGTTTCCCAAGCCAGATGGTGTAAATATACGCGCATACAATTCATTCCGATCTCTTCGGCCCATCCGAGTTCCCTGTCGATGGTCGCCTCGTCAAAAGTTTCGGCCTGCCACATTTCCAACTGATTGACAGCTGTGCTCGGAATAAAATTACATCCCCGAAGCCATCCCCATTGTTTGTACCATTGATTGGCCTGTTCCTTTGTCCAAACCTCGCGGACAGCGTTTTCCCGTTGATTGCCGCATCCGAAAAACACTACGCTCACTAAAAATAATACTATGATTCTGTTCATTTCATTGTTTTTTTAAATTCACGCCCACAACCTTCACCGGCCCCATCAATCCTGCACTTTGCATATCCGATTCTTTCTCCAAATTGGTAAATCTCGCATGTGTGATGCGCTCTTGTTCCGGAAATTGCCGGTCGCCGATAAGGCGGTTTACCCAGGTGTTGACCACTTCGATTTCGAGCGTGTTTTCGCCTGCTTTTGCCTGTTTGGAAATGTTGACGCGGTAGGGCGCTGTCCAGACACCGCCGGCATATTGCCCGTTCACTTTCACCTTTGCCAACATACCGACATTGCCCAGGTCGAGGAACAAGTCTTGAGATGTAGCATTTTCCGGCAGTGTAAACTTATTTTTATAGATAGCCGTACCGGAATAGAATTTGATACGCGGGTCGGCGCTTGTTTTCCAATCCTGCAATTCCGTAAAGCTGACCGTTTCGCTTGGTCCGCGATGTACTGCGTCGGAGTTGAAACTCACTTCCCAAGCGGAATTAAGCCCGGTAACAGTTTGCAGTTCGGGGAAATTAGCCGACAAGTCTTTCGATTGCGGTTTTCCTTTTTCGCGGAAAACAATAAAAACGCTCTCGTGTTTCTCCAAACGTAAGGGTACCCGCGTGGCGTCGCCTTGATTTTCAAACGCCGGTAATTTTTTCATCGTGCCTTGCACCGGATCCCAAAGTTCCGGCTGACGACCTTTTCCTTCGCGGAAAACAGGACTGAAACTGTAAGCATCATCGGTATGATTGAACACAAAATAAGCATCCGTTCCATCGGGCAATGTGCGATGTGAATACAGCACATTGTCGTTTTCGGCTAAGCCGCAATCGGGAGTAACATTAAGTATCGCGAACACTTCTTCCAAAGTAACATCCTGAAAAATGACGCCTTTGCCATATTCGCGGCGTTTGGCGCCGGTGTCGCCCCACATTTTATCCGACAATTCCTTTACCTGTTTGTCGGCTTCGGGATAGTCTTTCAAACTGGGCGACGTTTGGGGCGGAGAACCGATAACGATTGCTCCGGCTGCCACCAGTTCGCTTAATTTCTCTATCATCGCCGGACGCATGGTTTCCAGCGGCGGCAATACCAACACACGATAAGCCGTTCCGTGAGGGAGCGTTATCATGCCGTTTTTGACGGTCGCATCGCGAATAATCACCTCGCTGTTGATAAAGTCATACTGATAGCCTTTCGGTACGTCGAGGAAACGGAAACCGCCGTTGCGCGGAGTGTCTTCGCCGATAAAGAAAGCTATGTCAGCCACATTCAAACCTTGCTGTAACATATAGCCGCAACGTTTGAGATAAGTGACAAACAAATCCATCTGCCCGAACCATGTATTTTTACGGTTAAAAGCCTGCCCATACCATTCGTCACGACCGGGAAAATGCGTTTCGTCGGCCTGCTGCACATAAACGTGGAGTATGTTTTGATTGACGCCTTCGGTGAACGCCCAGTCGCCAAAACGTTTCAGAGCGGCCGGATAGCGGGCGTAGTAGTTCGAACCGCCCGTAAACGATTCGGCGGACACTACTTTTTTGTTGTAGATATGCGCAGCCGAAGCGCCGGAACGGATGTCCATGCGTGAATAGTCGTTGTCCCAGAACTCGCCGGCAACCAAAGCGGTTTGTCCGCCGTAGTTCAGAAATTCGCCGGGGAAACCCCAGTCGCCGTAATCTTCACCCCAAGTAAGCAAGCCGTGTTTGGCGCAAACTTCGGTCAATCCCCTCATATAGCCGTAGGCAATCCGGTCGGCAACCAGGCGGCGAACATCCCACAGGAAACGCTCGCTTCGATCGACATCGGCAATGATATGTCCGTAGAACGCAGGTATAAAAGGTACGGGGTCGTAGTTGTACGCTTTTTTGAATTGCTCGATAAAATCGTCGGTAAAATTCACACTGCCCGTTTCGTAGCTGTCGGCAACCACGATTTTGAACGATTTGCGGTCTTCTGCCGGAATGCGTTCCATGATTTTCCCGAGGAACGAATCGAAATGGTATGGCAGGTACGTGTCACTGATTTTGTCTATTTCCAGCCCTGTCGCTTCGGGCGTGGTGGGAGAGTTCATCACACCGGTGGGAATCATGCCGGTGCGCATGATAATCCATTCGCCTTCGGGAGCGTCCCACGTGAGCGTTCCGTCGGCTGCCAGGTGTTGGGTAATGTCGAGCACCTGATTTTCAGCAATGAACTCGCCTTCGAGAAGCGTCGGCGCCGGCCATTTGTAATCAAACCACGAAGGTGAATGCCATTGGGCGAGTTTTCCCAGCGACTTTTCGACGTACAACTCCATGGACGGCGTAGCGGAAAGAATGACTTTGCCCACCGCAGCAGGAATGGTGTTATCGTTGCGGAACACGATTCGGAAAGCCGAAGCCTTGATTTCGGGGAAGGTGACTACCGTTGGCCCGTAAGGGTCATAACCGACATTGGATGCAAAGAAAGTACGGCGTATCGGGAAGGTCTTTACGGTTTTGAACTCATTGCCCACTTTGGCTTGCAATTCGGCCTCGACAAAGATATAACCGCCCGGATAGACGGTCAAACAACGAGCCGTTTGCGCATCCGCCAGTTCCAGCGTCAATTCGCTTACGGCCTTGGCCGGCAAAAAATGTTTCGGAAAGAAAGGTACGGTCGTGGGGACATCGGTCGGCACGTTCCTTGGTTTTGTGTTTTTGTCTACCGGTTCGGTCGGTTGTCCCGAACTCAGGGAAACCTTTGCGCCGGACAAATCAAAAAGATTGCTTCTATAATCTGCAGGAATGGGGAAAGCCAACACTTTCACATCCTGAAAATCAGGCATGGCAATCTCGTTGTTAATAAAACGTCCTTCCCAATCTCCTCGCGAATTGGCATGAGGCACAGGCAGCTGTATGTTCAGTTTACTTCCGCCTTTCACTCTTGTTTCCGACGACGCCAAGTAGCGCATCGACATTTCGGGCTTAATCCACGGGCCGCCCGCCTGACTCCATCCCGGACAGTTAAAAAGACCGATTTCGACATCCAACTCGGTCGCGGTCTTCAAAGCCGCGTGCATGATTTCCCACCATTCGTCGGAAAACAGTTTTACCGCCTCCTTGCGTGTCAGCAACGGCGTACCGTTATCAATAAGACCGATAAAAGCGCGGTCGATACCGACGGATTTCATGGCTTTCAGGTCGTTGATTACACCCTCTTTGGAAACGTCGCCGGCGCACCAATACCAGTACACGCCGGTACGCATATCGGCAGGAGGGGTTACAAAATCGCGCTCCAACGTGACGCGCTCAGTAATGTTGCAAGCTACCATTGCAATGAACATACTTGCTAATAGAAAATATTTTTTCATCTTGTTTGTTATTTATAATTCATACTTTTACTACAATTGTTTTTTTTCCGGAGGTCGAAGCGCTAACAACCTTCACCGGCCCTATCAATCCCGAACTTTGCATATCCGATTCCTTTTCCCAATTAGTAAACCGGGAGTGTGTGATACGGTCTTGTTCCGGAACTTGCCTGTCGCCGATAAGGCGGTTGACCCAAGTATTGACCACTTTGATTTCGAGCGTGTTTTCACCTGCTTTCGCCTGTTTGGAAATGTTGACGTGGTAGGGCGCTGTCCATACGCCGCCGGCATATTGTCCGTTCACTTTCACCTTTGCCATCATACCGACTTTGCCGAGGTCGAGGAACAAGTCTTGAGACGTAGCATTTTCCGGAAGGGTGAACTTATTTTTATAGATAGCCGTACCGGAATAAAATTTGATACGCGGGTCGGCGCTTGTTTTCCAGTCCTGCAATTCCGTAAAGCTGACCGTTTCGTCCGGGCCGCGATGCACCGCGTCGGAGTTGAAACTCACTTCCCAAGCGGAATTAAGCCCGGTAACAGTTTGTAGTTCGGGGAAATTAGCTAACAAGTCTTTCGATTGCGGTTTTCCTTTTTCGCGGAAAACAATGAAAACGCTCTCGTGTTTCTCCAAATGCAGCGGTACTAATGTGGCGTCGCCTTGATTTTCATAAGCCGGTAATTTTCTCATCGTGCCTTGCACCGGATCCCAAAGTTCCGGTTGGCGACCTTTTCCTTCGCGGAAAACAGGGCTGAAACTGTAGGCATCACCGGTATGATTGAACACAAAATAAGCATCCGTTCCATCCGGTAAAGTGCGATGCGAATAGAACACATTGTCCTTTTTATCCAAGCCGCAATCGGGTATAATTTTGAGCGCTTCAAACACTTCCTGCAAAGTAACTTCCTGAAAAATAACGCCTTTACCATAGTTGCGACGTTTGGCTCCCGTGTCGCCCCA